>CAZCWQ010000021.1:0-32124 GCA_964502365.1 uncultured Desulfobacterales bacterium
GCAAGAAATTCTTCCTCATTGAGAATTCTTTGTTCTCGTAATCTATTTCATATTTAACGTTCAGCATATCCATAAATTTCTCGCTGCCAGGGGTGCCGTACTCTAATACCTGCCATCCGTCTGAAGCAACCTTCCGATAGAATTGATGGCAATAAAGATAGTAGCGGTAGAGGATCAGCGGCCCAGCCCCGGTGGTGGCCTGAAGGCCGTAATACATTTCAGCGTTCGGCCCGAAACGGGACCTTACTCCCCCAACTCTGAAGACCTCTTTATCATCTTTGAAAGCACGAGAAATTTGTGTCTTGACAGCCCGAATATTGTAATAATCCGTATCAGCAGCACAAATATACCGGTGATTTAATGCACCGAGGTCCACAAGCAGCATTACTGTGCACAAAACAGGCCAGTACCTTTTCCCAATAAATACTTTAAAACCAAAATAAAGCAATGCGACTCCAAGTGTCATGAACACAGTCATTCTGTGGAACTGACCTTGGATGATCTTCGATGTCAGATCAAGGCTTGAGGCCGAAGTCGGTTTCAATAGAAAACATGCAAACCACTTGCAAGTCTCCTCCGAATGTATATGTAGGAATACGTCAATTACCACAAAACATCCAACTAATGTCATTGCGGCTATCCACTTCCAGCGGGACTTATCACTGCTCGTTAGAACGAGGTCATCCAGTCCTTTTGCAGACAGAATAGAAGTTGCCAGCATCCACAGCACTATGATCTTTGACGGTGCCCTGAAGCTATCAAATCCTGAAAGGTGATAGACAAGACGGTAAGCAGGGGTGTGTTTGCCCATCGCCAGCACAATTGAGATGAGTGCAAGTACAACGCAGTACCATTGCAATCTCGACTGACCCGATTCCCGATACCTGACAAACAGAATCAATAGTAAAGGCATAATCCCTACATAAAGCCCAAATCCGGGGAAACTCCATGGCATGTCTGCAATCCAGAAATTGTTCTCGTACAGATTGCCAAAAAAATGTGGCAATAGAAGGGTTATTATGCCCTGAGAGGGAAATGAACCTAGGGTTACAAGGCCATATGTTTTCAATGATCCTCGAGTTGACAGACGGACCAGTTCAGAGGCAGGCACAACCTGTATAGCAGAAAGTCCGACGCCAAAAACGAACACTATGCCCAAAACCTTAATAGCATTCAGGCACCTTTCAAAGGATGACAGCGCCCTATATTGAATCAAGGCAAATAATGCCACAGCCAAATAAGTGTAAAATGCGGTCTGAGGATCTGCGGCGAGGATCTGAAGGCCCCAGCATAACCCGGCGGATAACGCCAATGCAGAAGGGTGTTTTGACTCAAAAGACCGCACAACGAGACACAAGACCAGGGGAGTCCAGGCATAACTCTGTACAAGGACCATATGCCCAAGAAACAATAGGGGTATGATGAAACTGTTATAGGAAAAGATTATAGCTGCAAGTAAACTGGAGGTCCTGCTGAAGTGCAAAGTCTGGCAAAGTGCATACATACAACAACCTGCAAGCAAAATATGCAAAGCCATTGTATGGCCGTATGACTTCTCCGGAGAGACAAACCAAAAAAGCAGATCAAGGGGATAACATATTGTTGATTCAAAGAAAGCCCAGAAGGGCATACCACCAAAAAGATACGGGTTCCATAGTGGTATAGACCCATGGTCTTGGATTTCTTCGAACAGAAATTGCTTATAGGGAAGATATGTCGATATAAAGTCGCTGCCCCAGAGGATGTGCCCGTGAATAATAATATCTCGAAAAAACCATAGTACAGTTATGGCCAGACCAATCAATACGAATAAGTGTCTTAATACAAACTTGTATCTCATTGTTTCTTGTTGATTCATTGGTCCTCTGAAGCCACAAGACCAAAAAAGGCTTGAATTTAGAAGCGACACATAATATATTGACACAAATGGGAAAGAGCCACTTCAACCGTACAGACACTTCATGTGGACAACAGGCTTGTCATTTTATACCACTCCTCATTTCAGTTTACAATGACGAAGATGGCATTTTGGATTTGCACCACCCTATGTGGCCTTATGGAATGTAGCGCAATCCTGATTAGCTCTAGTCCTGCATTTTAGTTTTCCAATGTCACACGTCTCTTTCATGAAATCCGCACAACCGAACGATTTTTTCAGAGGACCAGCCTCTATAGCAGGCTGTGCCATGTTGATCGTCGGCATAGCAAAGGCATGAATCAGCCACTATCACTCAAGAAGAAGGAAATCCTGGTACTTGCCCTTGTCCTATCAGGCCTTGCCTGCATCTTCTATAAACCGATTTCTTCATGTGATATATGGCTGCATCTAAAGGTCGGCGAGTATATAGTCCAACACGATTATGTACTCCCAAAGGCGGATCCATTTTCTTATACAGTGGAGGGGAAGTCTCTTATACTCCACGAATGGCTCTCACAAGTCATCTTGTACATTATTCATAATCTCCTTGGATTCGCTGGTATTCGTGTTATGCAGGTCTTACTGGAATTGACTGCACTGGTGTTTGTATTTCGGGCTGCCCTTCGATTGTCGGGCCGATTCCTTGTTGCCCTACTTGTCCTCCTAATCATAGCCTACCTGTTCCGAACGCGCTATTTGATAAGGCCCGAATTGTTTTCATTGCTGTTCTTCACCTTCCTTTATGCATGGTTTGTCACCATACCTAGGAGACCCAGGCGTTCTGATTATGCACTCTTCTTCTTCCTGTGTGTCTTGTGGGTCAATTTGCATCCGTTCATGATATTTACCGGCGGAATAATCACCATCCTGATATTCGCTAAGCTTGCTAGGAAAATCCCGCGGATTTCCCAATGGTTCAGATTCGCCGGAATCTCCTATAACCCATTACTGCTCTTTCTGTTCTTCTTGGTCGGGTCCTTAATCAATCCTTACGGGTACAGGATCTATGAATACGTTTTGGGAGCAACACCTGTTGCGAGGCAATATGTCCAGGAATGGCAGCCGATTTTTGTCAGTCTGCAAACAGGGGTATTCAGATCCATCACAGGTGGGATATTGTTGTTTCCCTCCATGATGAAATGGCTTGTGGGTGGGATCATAGTCCTGTTTCTGGTAGTTCTGATTGGTTCGTATGTTAGAAAGATACGGTGGACTGTCGAGGATATAATCTTGGGGCTTTTGATGATTTGCATGGCCGTCAAGGCAGCCCGTTTCGCGTGGCTCCTTTTTGTCCCGACACTCCTTATTGTCAAGTATGGACAGATCAACGCAAATAATAAAAGGCTGCCGGAAAGACTTAGTCCGGCAATGCACGCAGTTCTGTGGGTGGCGGTGTGTGCTCTTTCCCTCTACTGGTTCAGTGAGGGGTATCATAGAATACCTCATAACTTCACACACGATATACAGATTGAAAACTATCCGGATGTGCCTGTAAAGATATTGGAAGAGACAAAACTTTCTGGGAAACTGTACAATCCCACCTGTTGGGGTGGATATCTTATGTACCATCTGTACCCGATGTACAAGATCTTCATAGACACTCGAACCTATCTGCATGGTGAGACCAGAGTAATGGATTCCATGATGATCCAATACCAATATCCAGGATTTAAGAAACTCATTGACAAATACGACTTTGACCTGCTCCTTTTCAAGAAGGTCTTTGGAGATAAACGATCCTTTCGTTCCACTGATTGGATACTCATATTCGAAAATGCAAACTCCGCAATGTATCTCAGGAACAATGATCGAAATGTAACGAACCTGAAGAAGGTCATCCAATACTACAAGGAACACAATATGCCTTTTGATCCTGAAAAAGGCTTTGAGAGTTTTGCATAATACCAAAGAGCGAAACGAGGTTATGCTAAGGTCTCGCTTTAATCCTGAGAAACGGGAAAAAGGAAAAACAGCCAGTGGCATCAGGTCTTAGAAATAATGTGACCACGCTTTTGGCCGTTGTAGTCATAACGCTTGCCTTGATCTGGGGCAGAGCATTTTGGGGATCATCAGAAAACTACCGGATTGGGGAAAAGCATTTCCAGGCGCGTAACTATATCAAGGCGATAACGTTTTTTGATCGTTCGTTACATTGGTATACCCCCATCAATCCTTATGTTCGCCAATCAGCACAGCGTCTCTGGGATATTGGCCTCATCGCCGAACAAGAGGGAGATGTCCGCTTAGCCCTCATAGCTATCCGTACCATACGGCGGGGGTTTTATTCAGCCAGGAGCTTTTACACCCCTGGAAAAGACTGGATTGACAGGTGCGACGCAAGGATTGCCTCTTTGATGGCCAAGGAACTGGAAGGACAAGAAATGGAAGGGAAAGCAACCGTGCCTTTTGCCGAACAGGAAAATGCAGAGCCTAACATCTTTTGGACCCTTGTCCTTGAAGTCGGCTTTCTTGGATGGATAGGGTCAGTCATCGGTTTTTTGATCCACGCTCTGACCGGGGTGAAAGCCCTCAAGCTCAGATCCAAACCTGCTATCCTCTGGGGCACAATGGTTGCCCTTTTCTACACCCTGTGGATTATCGGGATGATGAAGGCATAGGCGAGCTATGGTATTAAACGGTATCTTAATTATATGCGGAATCTGCTTGGTCGCCTCTGGTGTGCGGAACACCTTCGGGAAGAAATCGCCGTGGGATGCTGTTGGCGCTTTTCTAGCTATAGTGGGCCTGATAGTCTCCCTTGTTGGCGTCTTACTCGTGTGCGTGCCTGATTTTTTTGGATAATAAATGGAAACAGATTCACTGAAGATCTTAACTCGAGTGCATAGCCATGGAAGTCTCCGGTCATCGAGAGTCGCGAGAGTTTCCTATTATGTGTTACTGGTTATCCTATTATCACACGTCTTAGTCGTAGCTCTTCTCTGTTTCACGCCACCTATATCCAGGGACGCCTTGATCCATCATCTAGGCATTCCAAAGCTCTGGCTAAAAAACGGAGGATTCTATGAAACCCCTTGGGCAAAATACTCATACTATCCGATGAATATAGATCTCCTGTATCTTGTGGCCCTCTATTTCAAGAACGACATTGCCCCAAAGTTCATCCATTTCTCATTTGCCTTGGGAACAGGATTATTAATATATCTTTACCTCAAGAAAAGGTTTAGCCGTAACTGGGGACTATTAGGCGCAATTATTTTTCTCACAACGCCTATCGTTGTCCGCCTGTCCGCGTCGGCCTACATTGACTTAGGAATGACCTTTTTCATAACAGGCAGTATCCTTGGTTTCGTCAAATGGCGAGACTCTGGGTACAATCAATTAAGATGGCTCATCGTGTCATCTTGCTGCATGGGAATAGCCTTGGGTTCGAAATACAATGCGCTCATAGCATGGCTATTCCTCAATTTAATAGTGACATATGGCTATGCGAAGGATAAGCACAGACAGCTCCCAGCACTGGAGTATGGTTTCATATTCTTTGCCATTACTGCACTGATTGCGTCTCCTTGGTATGTCAAAAACTACATCTTGACCGGAAACCCATTCTATCCTCTGTTTGAAGGCTTCTTTGGGCTCCTTGATAATGAGGGTGGCAAGGCCAGTGCATTGGGTGCAATAGCGCAAGGCAAGGGCGTGGGCTTTTTCCAGAGAAGGCAAATGATGTACGGAGAAGACTTTTGGGAGACCCTCCTAATCCCTGTACGCATGTTCTTCCAGGGAAAGGATGATAGCTATCAGTATTTTGACGGTATGCTGAATCCAATTCTTGTTGTGTTTCTGCCGTTTTCCTTGATGAACAAGGATTTCAGGAAGGACAAAATATTCTTTTTTGCGTTTTCTGGGTTCTTTATAATCATATCCTTTTTTCTGACAGCCAAACAGGTCAGGTACATTCTCCCTGCTATCCCGTTTCTCGCTATTCTGGCCGTGATGGGCATAGAAAATATTGTCCACAACCTGCTACACCGTAAACCGCCGAGCCCCGGTAAGTTGGAAGGAAAGACCCGCACTTTGCATTTCGCCTTCCATTGGGTAGGCTATGGCATTAGTATTTGCGTTATCGGAATGTTGCTAATACTTAATTTGTCTTACCTGAAAAGCCAGTTTACAAATATCCAGCCATTAAAATATGTTCTTAACAAGGAAAGCAGACAAGACTTCTTGACTCACCATCTTGGAAGCTACCCAGCTATGGACTACATAAACAACCACACCTCAACAGCAGCCAAGGTGCTTTTCATGTTTATTGGCAATCGAGGCTACTACCTGGATCGCACCTATCATCATGACGGCTCTTTTGGTATGGAAAGCTCAAATGCATTGGTAAGAGCCAGCCACAACAAGCGTGACTTTCTGGCCTGCCTGCAATCGTTGGACTGTACCCATATTCTGGTGCGAACTGCTCTGTTCCACAAATATCTGAAGGATAACTTCCAAAGCGAGCAAATTTCTCGTCTTCTAGACCTTACGAGACAGTACTGGAAGTCAATTTATGAATCAAGCGGGTACGTGGTTTATGAAATACAGAACCCTACTGATCTGTTTTCCGAATCAGGCTGCGGTAATTCAGGTCTGTGATTAGGAACAGCTGGTCTCCAGTCGTGTCCTGTCACCTTTACGATCCAATTGCTGATGAAATTGACGCCAAACACATTTTCAAGTAATATCAAGATAAGTAGTCTGCATTCTAGGTACAATAATAAAGGCGATCGGGCCATGTAGGTGGGTGCAAATCAGGCTCGATGTTTTGATAACGGTGTGTGCTGTTTTTGCGGAGACAAAAAAGTGCTATTTCCAAGCTTGGCAAGATACTTGCTTCCTTTGTACAAGGTCAGCTTGCTGAGCAGTACGAGGTAAAAGATGTATCAGGACAAATCAATAGGCATAGTTGTTCCTGCATATAACGAGGAGGCGTTGATCGAAAAAACTTTAGCCTCCATTCCTGATGTTGTAGACCATATCATTATCGTCGACGATGCCAGCATCGATCATACCTCAGATGTTATTGAACGACTTATGAACACTGATAAGCGGATGGGCCTTATCACACATGAAAAAAACCAAGGTGTTGGGGCAAGCATCGTCAGTGGATACAAAAGAGCGATGGAAATGAATATCGACGTCATAGCGGTAATGGCCGGCGACTCCCAGATGGACCCTAATGATCTTGAAAATATCATCAAACCGATTGTAAATGGGACTGCAGATTATGCAAAAGGGAACCGCCTGTTCTATGGTGATGCCTGGAATATGATTCCCCATTACCGTTATTTAGGCAACTCATTTCTCTCTTTGTTGACCAAAATTGCGTCAGGGTACTGGCATGTTGCAGATTCCCAGAGCGGTTATACAGCGATCTCCCTGATAGCTCTTCGAAGAATCAATCTGGACAAGATATACAAGCGCTATGGTATGCCCAATGATATGTTGATCAAGTTGAATCAATATGACTTTCGGGTCAAGGATGTCCATGTCAGACCGGTTTACAATATAGGAGAAAAATCAGGAATAAAGCCAACCCGTGTTGTGCCGAAGATAAGTTGGATTTTATTTAAAGGTTTTTGGCAAAGGCTTTTTTTCAAGTATGTTGTAAAGGATTTTCATCCGCTGGTGTTTTTCTACCTGCTGGGGGTAATTCTGTTTCCAGCCGGTCTTCTGTCAGGCATCTATCTCCTATACTATCGTCTATTCGTGGGGCCGGTTGTGACCACCAGTGCCCTGTTTGCTGTTTTTCTCTTTGTCTCTGGCCTGCAATCTCTGTTTTTCGCCATGTGGTTTGATATGGATTACAATAAGGGCCTAAAAGTCCAATAGCTATGAAGATTCTGGCAGTGGTAGGAACTCGTCCAAATTTTATTAAAATGGCACCGGTTGTAGCCGCTTTGCGTGACTGTTCCGGGGTGAAAACACTCCTTGTTCACACAGGTCAACATTTCGACCGGGTAATGTCAGAGGTGTTTCTTGAGGTCTTAGAATTGCCCGCTCCAGATATTAACCTTGGTGTTGGAAATCTTTCTCCTTGGGTACAAACAGGACGGGTCATCGAAAAACTTGGCAACATTGTCGCAGACGAAAAGGCTGACTGGGTAATTGTCGCAGGCGATGTGAATAGTACCCTTGCGGGTGCTATTGCCACGACTCGGGTGGGGAGTGGTCTGGCACACCTTGAGTCAGGTCTACGCAGTTTTGATCGCACTATGCCTGAAGAATTGAATCGCATTGCAACAGACCACTTGGCTGATCTGCTGTTTGTCACTGAACCGAGCGGTTTGTATAATCTCAGGAATGAAGGAATTCCGGAAAATCGTACCCGGTTTGTTGGCAACACGATGATAGATACACTACTTGAGTCAAGAGAATTAGCTAACCATAGCAATGTTGGATCTGACTTTGGACTCAGGACCGGAGAGCCCTTTGTTCTTGTGACAATGCATCGTCCTGCGACTGTGGATAACCTTCATGGCTTAAAGAGATTATTGGGAATCTTAGAATATGCTACCACAAAAGGAAAAGTTGTCTTTCCCATCCACCCTCGAACTCACAGACGACTGGTCCAATTTGAATTGGACCAGTCGTTCAAGAACATTCCGGGCCTATTGCTAATTGAACCTCTTACTTACATCGATTTTGTCTCCTTGCTAGATCGGACTAGAGTGGTAATGACAGATTCGGGTGGCATACAAGAAGAGACCACCGTTTTGGGAACTCCTTGCCTGACATTACGAAATAACACGGAGCGACCAATCACCTGTGAAATTGGTACAAACCGTCTGGTGGGAACTGACCCATTCTATGTCAACACGGCGTTGGATGAGATTCGTGACAATCCGCCAAAAGGAGCTATTCCGGACGGTTGGGATGGGAAAGCTGCAAAGCGAGTTGCTGAATGCCTTCTAACTCATGTCCGGACTCATTCTACTTACGGCCCATCCGTGAATGTCTCTGAAGCCAGTGGACACTAGCGTAAGTCTCCAATTCAGTCCGGCCAAGGCGGGACTCGCAAGGTCAAGGACAATTTGGCAAGATAGCCGAATTGGATTTGCCGGAGGCAGACCTGTAAGGCGACCGGCGCGAATGCCCCAAGTCAACACAGGGAGTTGCACGGAGGCGTGGGAAAAACACTGTGGTAGTAAGCTTAACGCCGAACGAAAAGGCTCTTATCACAGGTCAACGAGTTGCCCTGCTCCTTACGCCCTTTGCCCTTGGCCGAACAAAATATGTCCCACAAGTGACGACACAGTTTGATGCAGACATTGCGGAAACGAGCTATTTCTGGATGCAAACTAGATAAGCCTGAACCATGAGACTTCTATTCGATTTGGGACATCCAGCTCATGTGCATCTTTTTCGAAATCTCATCAGCCGCGTGCGCGTGAACGGTGGTGAAGTCCTTGCTGCGACTCGGGAAAAAGACGTTACGGTCAGCCTGTGCCAACACTTCGGTATTCCGCAAATTGTGTTGAGTAAAGCATACACCGGCAGATTTCTGACCGGCATAGGAGAACTCATCATCCGAACCCTCGGCTTGCTGCGTGTAGCTCTCAAGTTCAAGCCTCATGCCCTTGTTGGAACATCCATGAGCATTGGTCTGGTGGGACGGTTGGTGGGCAGCCCTTCTTTTGTTTTCAGTGAAGATGATGCAGATGTGGTCCCCCTTTTCGCGAAGATCGCCTATCCAACGTGCAACTATGTCATCACTCCTGAATGTCTGAGTTATGAAGATTATGGATCAAAACATCTAACCTATCCAGGTTACCATGAGTTGGCTTACCTTCATCCCGATCATTTTGCTCCAGACTTTAGAGTACTTCGTTCCGTGGGACTCAAACCTGACATGCCCTATTTCATCCTTCGTTTTGTCGCACTCAAAGCACACCATGATACGCGTGCACGCGGCTTTTCAGCTGAATTAGCAGAGAAGTTGCTGGACATCCTCAAACCACACGGAAAGGTGCTGATCACTTCTGAAGACGTTTTGCCACATGACTTCAGCCAGTATCAGTTTCCCCTTTCTCCCGAAAAGTTTCATGATGTCTTGGCCTTTGCCGCAATGTGTATCAGTGACAGTCAAACAGTAACGGCTGAAGCAGCAGTCTTGGGCATTCCAAACATTCGCGCGAATACTTTTGTAAGACGAATCACCTATCTTAAAGAGCTTGAGAAAAAGTACGGTTTGACAAAAGGTTTCTTGCCTCACGAGACAGACAACCTAATTTGCGAAGCACAAGGCTACCTGGAGGATGCTGAAAATGTCAGACATGATTTTCAACACAAACGGAACAAAATGCTTCAGCAATGCGTCAATTTGGCAGATTGGCAGTGGAAAATGCTTACAGAAAAGATATTTCTATCCAAAGAGTAAGAAAAGGGTTTGTAACAAATGCGGCGATTGAAACTGGCCTTTGTGAGTGGTCTGTCGGACAAGAAACTTGCACAGAAGTTGGCACCTCTGCAGGCGATGCCGGAGGTGCGGCGAATTGACCTGTATCGTCGTCAGCCATTCCATGATGATAAGGTTCGATGGATGGCAATGCCTGTATTCTGCTCACGAATCGCTCCATTGGGAGATTTGTGGCGCCTTGCCACTCTTTTCAAGAATGCACCACACTACGATGTCCTTATCAGCTGTCACCAATTCTTTCATGGGGTCTATGTTACAATTGTAGGAATATCGCGTGGCAAACTAGTCGTTCAGTTGACGATCAAAGATCCAGCACGAATCCAAGAGAGCCCTTTGGGGCGTTGGGCATTGCGACATGCTGACGCCATCGGTTTTCGAGGACAGACCACTCTTGACCGGTTTCGCGGCGCGTTTGGAAATAATAGGCCTCTCTTCGTTCCGCAAAACGTATGGCAGCCCTCAACAAAAATGACGGAAGTGAAAAAGTCTATAGATGTCCTGTACGTAGGCAATTTTGCTCCTGACAAGAATATTTCGGCTTGGCTCGAAACAGCAGCAGAAGTTAAACGCCGTAGAGGAAGCCTTTCAGCCGTTCTCGTTGGAGATAAACCTAACCGACGGATCACTGCCTTAGTTAACCGTCTTAGGCTTTCGGACGATTTGGAATTTCCTGGCCTTTTGTTCAATAACGAACTGGATGCCAAGTACATGAACGCTCGGATTTTCCTGCTGACAAGTCATTGGGAAGGGCTTCCCATGGCGGCGTTGGAAGCAATGGCTGCTGGCATGCCGGTTGTTGCAACAAACAAAGGTGATATTCAGGAATTGGTAAAGCAAGGAGAGAACGGATACTTAGTTGCGGCAGGTGATGTTGAGGGAACAGCGAAAGCTGTGGAGAGATTGTTGGACGATGAGAGGCTTTATTTGTGCATGTCAAAAAAGGCTCGGAAGTCGGCTATGGTACTTCTTTCCAAAAGCACCCTTGAATATGTAACAGAACAATGGCAAATGGTCTTTAATGAACTGGGTCTCATTGCATGAAGGAAAGGCCATTGACTGCACAGTATGACCAGCCGAAAGGGTCTCTAAGGTTTTTCCCATGGCCTGTTTTGACGGTATCCGGATTCATTTTTTAAAAACTCTCAAACGCGATATCATTGCGTCCAAAGAACGGGACAGGTTTGGCGCTATGAGGTGCAGATGACCTTTTGTAATGAACGAGGGAGAACGCAACATCATCTTCACACCAACAGCTGTTTTTGTCAAATTTCTTCCCCAGTGTTTCAGCCAAAACAAATAATAACCTAACCAATCAAAAAAAGAAACCTTGCCAAATTGAATCAATTGGTAGCCATATTTCACCAATTCATCCTTTGCCACCTTTTGAAGAGTCATGATTTCCAACTGGGTTAATTCAGCCTGCCAGGCCCATATTCTATCTTTCAAAGCTGAAGATTCCACATTCGAATGCAAGTGTTTCTGCTCGGGCACAATCTTTTGTACATAACGCCCTCCAACAACCTTTTCCTCTGAACTCACACCCAAAAACTCCAATATTCGTTTCAGTTCATTATCCTTGCTTCTGACGAGGTCCTCGTATCTGACCAAATGAAAATTACGTTCCCCGGAAAATCCATCCATTATCGACGATAAATGTTTGAATAGCATTGCCGTTGTAACCGGGTTGTTCGACATCGCCTTCCTTGTTGTGCTACCAATCGATCTTTTCTGCGAATTATACACAGCTCTGATATCTCTCAGTAAGAGTATAAACTTTTCGTCAGGAAATACTTCTCTGGCCGCCTTAGTATGCCTGAAATAAGGACTTTTGTATATGTACGTCCGTGCATCGTCATCTCTAAAATATTCTTTCAAAATTAACCGCAAAAGTGTATCAAACCCTACAGGAAATGAGGCATCGGTTATTCTTTCCCTGAGCACACCCCTGTTAATTCCCCATGCACGAAATTTGAAATCGGCATATAACCTTTCCAAGAATCCTTTCACATCAGATGGAGTTTCAAGGCCGATCGGGCCATAAGCTATTCCATCAGGTATGCGGGCTTCAGGACTCACACTTATCTCTGAATACTCGTCCAACAGCCTCGCCAACCAAGTTGACCCGGAACGATTTAGATAGATCAAAAAGACAATTTCTTTCAAATATTCACTCCATTTCGTACGGTTACCCACAACTAACCTTGGCGGCAGGAACTATGTGCGGTATCCGACGATACGGTAATTATCCTTCTTCGAAGAAGCTTTAATGGCTGCTTTCCAACACGAATACCGTTTGCAACAAAGCATGCGAACAGAATAATGATCCCTCACATGCTGGTTGGCTTTTTTCACAAAACGCTTCTTTTCGGCACTTTCCATATCAAGCCAATAACAAATGCTTTCCAGAAAAGCATCGAGATCGCCGGTCGGAATGCCAACTCCAAATCCCTTTTCGACCAACTGTTCATTTGTCCCTGCTGGACAGACAAAAGGAACACCGCAGGCAATGTACTGTCTAATCTTCTGGGAAGCATTTCCTACAAATGTGACTTTTTCAGCAGTATCCAATCCAACACCAACGTCCAGACAGTTCACAAAAAGGGAGACCTTCTCGTAGTCAACAACACCTCTGAACACAACCTGTCCATCAGTACCAAGTTCTCTGGCCCGCTTTTTCAAAGATTTGAGTTCAGGATCATCACCCACAATAACAATTCCACAGTCAGGGTACCTCTTGACAAGATCTTGAGACACCTCAATGAGCTCCCTGGCTCCACGCTGGCTTGGATAACCTCCGCAATACCCGGCTAACTTCTTGAATCCTTCAAGACCGCATCTGCGTTTGCACATATCCTTGTCCATAGGGTAGAATCTTTCCGTGTTCACTGCATTGTCTATTAAGTGGATGTTTTTCAAACCATAGACTTTCTGATAGTTTGCCAGTAATTGAGGTGTACAGACATCTATAAACAGAGCCCTTTTCAGAACCAATTTGAGACACCCCCTTATCAAACTGCGTTTGAATCGATGCCCAATTGAGGTGCTCTTGCCGTGAAATAAATAGATATCTCCTAGTGTCTTAACACAATATGCCCTGTGCCGTATGTACAAAGAAAGTATGGCTGGCAAAATGAGAGAGTCGATTCTGATTATAAAAACGGTGCCTTCTCTTCCTATTTTCCCCCTCAATAGCCTAAAGAGCCTCCAATTGATACATACTATTTCACACAGGCCCGGCACGGTGTCATTTCGATCATACTTGTAGAACTGAACATTCTTCAGTCCAATGTCTACTTCATCAAACGGCTTGGGAATAATAAACGAAACCTGATCTCCTCTGGATTTCGCCTCTATCTGAAGAGCAACCGTAAACTCCCTTTCATTCACACTGGGCCCATCCGGGCGACAGAGGTCTGCATCACAAACATAACAAATGTTCATAGAAATAGCTCAAAGTTGATTCTTATCTGTTGTTCAAAAAGCAGTTGCTCAGCAACGTTATTAAATCGCCTCAAAAGCTTTCTACCGTTCTCGTTTGAAAGTATTTTTAACGCTCGGCTTTGCCCTTTACGACTGTTCTGAGCCTACTCAGCCCCTTATACATCCACTGACTATTTGGATAGTCAAGATGGGATTTCACAGGTAGTCTCATAATTTCTTGAAATTCTTCCTCCGTGAGACCAAGTTTCTTTAGCACGTATTCCTTTTCTGTTTCGAGTTCATCTGTATCAAACAGCGGCTTTTCGATTTCTTCCAACGCATTGTATGGCAAAGAAAATACGTCAACACCGTCAACCTTGGCTGGCATTTCAGTCTCAGAACCAACTACACGTACGTCATGCCCGGCGCCAGCAAGTTCAGCGGCTAGATGGAGCAGTCGGGAAGATGGGGCCTCATCCCACGTTGGAGGGTAACTGCTCAAAAGTGCGACTCTCATTTCTTTCCCCGCAATGAGGTGGGGTCTGAAGGAAGCCGGCGGCAAAGCTCTAATCCAAGGAACACAAAGCACATGAAACGCTAGGGTATTCGGGTGAGTCTACCTGAAAAGATAAAAAGTATAGTCATCAAACGACATCTCGGATATCTTGTGTTTCATTCTAGGCACAGAGATCAGAAATCGTTTTCTTCGCATTTGCTCAGTACTGCCTTATAAAGCTCGGAAAGCTGAGTGACCACAGCCTTCTCTCCAAAACGCGCAAGGCAATCTTGACGGATATGCCTAGGATCATACTCTGCAACGTTGTGTTTTATCTGAAGCATCGCATCTGCTAGTTTGTTCACATCTCCTGGAGCAACCAGGAGACCGTTTTTTTTGTTAACAATACACTCGGGGCCCCCGCAAGCTGTCGCAATTACAGGTTTGCCGCAGGCCAGTGCTTCTATGAGAACCACTCCAAAGGTTTCATAATGACTTGAGAGAACCAAGACGTCAGACTGGCGTATTGAGTCCAGGACCTCATCCTGGCTGAGCGTTCCCAAGAAACAAACCTGCTTAGATATCCCGAGATCACCGGCTAGTCGTAGCAGATCCTCTTTCAATGGGCCGTCCCCGGCTACATGCAACCGCGTATTTTCCTGTTCCTTAAATGTTTCTGCAAAAGCCAGTAAAAGATTTCGTTGTCTTTTTTTCTCTGTCATCGAGGCGATATTGAGAAAGACAAACTCCCTTTGCTGATGAACTGGGGGCCTGTCAAGTGGCACGTTGGAAAACCGGCCCTTCACAAAGTTGGGGATCCACCGCCAGGGGGAAACCGCTGTGCCAAACGACTCTTCGACCAGCCTACCGAAACTCGGACTCACGAATATCCTGGCATCCGCTTGACCAAAAGCCTCAAGAACCAAGGTCTTCTCCCATTGCCGGATCAGACCTCGGGCATAAGCACTGCTGTGTTCCGTGATCACATATGGTATTCGACACTTTCTTTTTATATGAGCTGCGAGAGTCCCTCCATAAAGGGCGCAATGGGCGTGAAGTATGTCAGGTTTGCCGAAGTCGGACACATACTCTTTGAAAACCCGAACCCCTGAACGTAACCAGAGGAAAGAGTTGCCCCGGGGGACATAAGGCATCCATTTGTAGCCATAATCTCTGTACGTGGGAATACCTTCGTCATTTTCTTTAGATACCCCATGGCTGAGTTTCCCAAGGCCTCGAGCCAGTAGCTTCAAAGGTCGAAGGGCACAAGCAACAACTCCAACACGGTGCCCGGCTCTTTTCAGCGCTCGGGCCTGCTCTCGAAAAAAAACACCACTTGTAGGGTTTTCCGCTGTCGGATACCACGATGGGAGGATAACGACGTGCATAACCTGGAGTTACCCTTCTGCATGAAAGCCTTGCATAACCTCGGAAAGCGACAATTATGAAGTTTTTGGGATACCCATCCGGGCAAAGCGAAGGGTCCACTTTGGTAGGCAAATCTCAAGCCGTTTGATCCGTCGGAGGCGGAGCGCCGCAGACAGAGAGTTTTTACGATTTAGTGAGCCAGCCTGACAATGTGTCAAAAAGCTCACACGAACAAGCGAGAACTAGTTGTGCTAAGGTCCCGCAACCTATCCAACGCCAGGAGAGGTACCCCCCTAGGCTATCTCCTTTCCGAGTACCTGGAAGAGCTAAACAGCATAGAGCGCAATTTTATAACAATGGGCATAGATAGCAGTCTTCGGCTCACAGGCATGAGCGAATAGGATGCTAATGCAGTTCCATATTTCAAGACACCATGGTATTCGCCACGTCTGCTATGACCATATCTGCTCTTTATCAATTGCTTGTACGCATTGTAACACCTTTTTCTCATTAACAAGGCAACTACGTCATCATATATTGAATTAATCTGCTGACCAATATGACTAATAGCCCAAATGCAGAACTGATCCTTCTCTTCTTGATGATAGTGCCTGAGTAAGCGACTGCCCTGTTCAGAGTGCAAGCGAGATTGAAGCAAGACCTCTGGAAGGTATTCAAAGCTAAAGCCCGCCTTGGCAATTCGCAGCCACATTTCATTGTCTTGGGTCATTTGCATTTGTTCATTAAAAAGCCCAACCTTTTCAAAACAGGTCTTTGGGATGAGGAGGGAACACCCCCCAATACAGGTCGAAAGGATGGCTAAGTAAACGTTTTCCAGATACTTCGGATTTATGCTGGAAGGTCGTTTAACATTAGAGCCTTCCCCAATGAACTCATAATCGCAATATGTGACTATGTTTTTACTCTCTCTTTCTTGGAGATACTTGATGTGCTTCTGGATCTTTTCTGGGTAATATACATCGTCGTGACTCAACCACGAAAAATAGACCCCAGACATATGTCGAATGCCCTTGTTCAGAGCAGAAGCTACCCCACCATTTTTCTTTGATAAGTATCGGATTCTATTTTCGTACGATCCGGCAATCTTTTCAGTCTTTCCTCCATCATTCGATCCATCATTGACCACAATAACTTCAACATTCTTATAGGTTTGGGCAATAGCGCTATCAATAGCCTCGCGGAGGTAGTTAGAACCATTGTACACTGGGATAACAATAGACACCTTGGGATTGAAATCAGAAAAAGTCATGAGCTAAAGGTATCCCAAAACGATCTTGATCACTGTGTCACTAACATTAGGCATAAGATATTCTCTGGGAATCGACCATTCGCACTTCTGGCCCAGCACCAACTGCACACATTGCAGCACCTTCTTCGGTCCACAACCGCTCAACATATTACTTCCGCATTCCACTGTCTCGGGTCTTTCTGTCACGTCCCGCACTGTCACATTCGGAACCCTAAAAATGCAGCATTCCTCCTGAACCGTCCCACTGTCCGTAAGAACGCATAATGCATTTTGTTCAAGGCATACAAAATCGAAGAAGCCGAGAGGAAGCACAAACCGAATTCCTTCATCGTCCGTGCTGATCCCGAATTGCTCCATTTTGCTGCGCGTTCGCGGATGTAGACTGCATACCACCGGAAGTTCATATTCACGAAAGAGCAAAACAAGAGCGTCAGTGAGATTCTTAAGGCGTAATTCGTCATCGACATTTTCCTGTCGATGCATAGTAACAAGGAAATACTCTCTCTCCTGAACTCCGAGTTCCTTCAAAATTCCTGATTCCTTGATGAAGGGTGTATAATAATTTATTACCTCAAAAATCGGATTTCCCGTCACGTAAATTCGGTCACTCCAGATACCTTCTCGAAGCAAATTGGCCCTACTCCTTTCAGTGTATGGCATCAGCACGTCGCTCGAGTGGTCAATTATTCGCCGATTTACCTCTTCAGGGACCCTGTCATCGTAGCAACGATTTCCTGCTTCCATATGGTAAACAGGAATTCCCATACGTTTGGCTATTATTGCTGACAAAGCGCTGTCTGTGTCACCCAAAATCAGTACCCGATCCGGACTCTCTTCCATTAGGACCTTGCCGGACTCAGATAGGATCTGACCGATCTGGCTTCCCAAGCTTTGGGCTCCCACTCCTAAGAAATAGTCCGGTTTCCGGATGTCAAGCTCACTAAAAAAAACATCGCTCAGCCGGGTGTCAAAGTTCTGGCCCGTGTGAACCAGAAGGTGTTCGCACCGCTTGTCCAGCTCGGGGATAATCAGACTGAGACGGATGATTTCAGGACGTGTACCGAGAATTGTCATAAGCTTCATCGCAGAAATTCTCCATTTTCTTCAATCTCGTCTTCCACCATCAGCCTATGTTCCCGGAACAGTTCCTTTGTCTGTTCCAGGGTGATCACATGGTCGCTAGAACTGTACTGTGTGCCAAGAGGTTGCCCGTCCAATTGTTCTTCAAGCAACTCTGGCAGCATCGGCCTAATCACATAGTATTCTCCCGCATCGAAAGTGTGCCACGCTTCTTCATTGGACACCATAATCTCGTGGACTTTTTCTCCAGGGCGAATTCCGGTGATAACCACCTCAATCTCCCTATTACCGATCAAAACCCTTGCTACATCTACAATCCGAGAGGACGGGGCCTTTGGCACAAACGTGTCACCAGGGGCAGCATCCTTCAAAGCGGCAAAAACCGTATCCACAGCCTTTTCCAGAGGCAGCAAAAACCGCGTCATTTCCTTCGTTGTGATCGTGACAGGACCACCAGTTTTGATCTGCTCATGGAACAGAGGAATAACCGATCCCCTTGATGCCAGGACGTTGCCATATCTCACACATATAAATCGCGTTTCTGGCACCATGATGTTCGCCGCCACAAATATCCGCTCCTGTATAGCCTTGGTCATGCCCATTACATTTATCGGCTTACACGCCTTATCAGTGGAGACACCAACGACCACGTCCACAGGAAGGTCGTTCTCGCGGATCGCACGGACGATATTGTTTGCCCCTGCTACATTCGTTTGAACTGCCTCAAAAGGGAAATACTCACATGAAGGGACTTGTTTAAGTGCAGCAGCATTAATCACAATATCGGCCTTTTTCAGGACCGAACATACCGAATGGTAATCCCTAATGTCTCCAATCCTGAACTCCAGCAGTCGTTCGAAATTCCGATAAATGACCTCGTCCGTAACTTTCTTTCGGTTCTGGTATTCAATACGCATGTAGTGCTGCTTCGCTTCATCACGGGAGAATACAATAATCTTCCCGGGCCTACCTTCCCGCAATGACAACAAGCGACGTGTAAAGACCTTTCCAAAGGAACCGGTTCCACCAGTAATGACTACGGCTTTGTTTTCAAACATAGAACACCCTCACAGCGAGCTAAGCTTTTGCCCTTTCTTGGTAAATTCCCGATGTCAAATAATGCGTGTGCATCATGTCAACAAGTTTTTCCCACGATGGTGCCAGATATCCAGTTTCTTGCCGAAAAAGAGTTGAATCAAGCGACCGGTCGCAATGAAATTCGTTGCAAGATTCAATTTTAATCTTCTTCCCATACTTCCGTGCAATCATTTTCAACAGCTCATACTTTGATATAGGTTTCGATGATACATGATACAGACCCTCCAGATCTCGATTTGGGATTACGAATTCAGAAACTATTCTTGCCATTTCAACGGTGGGGAATCCAGTGTAAATCGCTTTTGTAAAGCCTTTGACCCGTGCATCTTGGGAAAGGAACCATTCCACGAGCCCCCGTTTCCCTTTTAATTCATGGCCGATTATGGAGGTTCTAAGCGTTATGCAGTGAGGATACTCGACCTCTCCAAGATATTTTGTCCTGCCGTAAAGGTCTTCGGCATCGGAAGGATCCTTCTCAGTATACCTGCCCTTCTTCCCATTAAAGGCACAGTCCGTGCTAAAATGTATCATGCGAGCTCTTGCGGCTTTGCAGACAAGTGAGATTCTGTGCGGTAACTGCGCATTGACAGTAATGGCAGACAGAGGGTCTCTTGCTAATGGGACTTGCTTTATTAACCCAATACAATTGATCACAATGTCTGGCTGAATGGAAGCCATGGCTCTAATGATGGTGTCAAAATTCTCCGCATCTACCCCGGTCCTGATGTTTTCTAACATCTCTTGTCCGAATGCCCATTCAAGACCACCTATGTTGCGGGCCGATCCGTAGACATCCAATCCATCGAGCTTTCTTAGTTCGCTAAACAGGGTATGCCCCAGCATCCCTGTGGCGCCGAGAATGAGAACCCTCTGAGATTTCATTTTATTGACACCTTTTTCTCTGAGACAATATTATACATCTGGATGGCCATCTGCTTTACTATACCATGGTCTAACCTCTTCTGCACGACGAGCTCATTCAGTTCTTCAGCGCGATTGACCAGTTCGTCACTGCTCAAAGCACGCCGGATTGCCTGTTCAACGACATCAGGATCTTCCGGCGGCACGAGTAGCCCTGTTTTCCCGTCCTCAATCCACTCATCAGCACATGATGTGTACGATTGAATAGGAAAAGAACCCATAACCATAGCCTCCAGTACTGAAGTGCTGATAGCGTCACTAATACTCAGCCCTATCGATATACGCGCCCGCCCGTGGAGTTTAAGAATCTTATCATGTGGTGAATCCTTTGGTATAACGGTTGTTGAGATGCCAGTGGATTTCTCAAAGAGCTCGGCAGCAACAATCACTTCAGGGGAAGCAGAATAAAGGGCGATTTCATATCCTTCAAGCAAATCGGCACAGCGTTCAAGGGCTCGAAGTCCCACTAGCGCTCTTCCTGACCAACTCTGATACCCTTTAAGCACAATAAGGCGTCTTCGAGAAACCTCTCCGGGTTGGCGCATCTGCGAAACAAATTCTAGGTCAAAACCGCCGCTATTGGGGATTACAGGGAGTACTGTGCCTTTGAATCCATAAGCGCGTGCGAGCTCAACGTCCCGTTCACATTCACATGAATAGTAGTCACATCCCTCCAAAACCGCCCTTATTTTATGCTCATGCTCAGACAAACGGCCAAACAAATAGATGTCACTCCCCCAGTTCGTCACAATCCATGGAGCAAATGTGTTGCCGCTTCTGCCTTTGGCCTTCAAAGTAAGGTATCCAGCATGCTGTATTTCCAATGAGTGCACTATGTGTGGTTTGAGCCGTTTTACGAGGCGACTCAATTGCATAGCCCGGAGCTCAGGCGCTAACTTCCTTAGAAGTGACTTCCCCATCACCTCTGCACCCTTACAACAGACCGGAATGCCTCTGGTTCTCACCTTCTTGTTTATGGCTTGTTCTGTTGAATAGAGGCAATGGTGAATTGTAACGTCTTTGAGAAGCGGATGAACCCTTCCAGAATCTATGCTTGGGAACAGATGAATGTCCCATCCCAGATTATTGATTTGGCTGATCCAGCGCGCAGTATGAGTACTTTCTAGGATGGCCACAAGGAGTATGCGCATATATTACTTAATGCTACCCTTCACGCAATACGCGTCTAATCCAAAAACTCCCACTGATACTCCGATAAATTCCAAGATTATCATGGGGAAAGCTTGTCTTAAATAACTCAGAATGATCTGTCATCAGATAGTTCATGGCCAACAAGATCTCAAAATCCGTATTGAAACAAAGAAACGCATGCAACAAATACTGTTCAGTCCAAAACTGGCGAAACGATTCATTGGTGGCATATGCCTTGGGATATTCATAAGGAATGCTGATATCATGCAAATGAACAATGACTCCCGGCTTCAATCGTGGTAGCACATCCAGCACCAAGTAGTTAACATCCCCCCCTATTCTCACACAATGGCCGGAATCAATAAAAAGAATATCATTTGCCTTCAGCACCTCGAAATAGGCGGGATCCATTAGCTCAACCCTGGTCTCCATTATCTTCGTCACTCTCAATACCCCGCTTTTTACAAACGCGGTGGGATATGGATCCACCACAACATATTCGGAGGCACTGCCTCCATGATCGTGATTCATTTTCAATGCACGCGAAATAACTCTCGATGACATCCCAGATCCAATTTCAATGACTCTCATCGGGCGGAAGTGTCGAATGACACAATGAGTGGATACCGCACAACCGTAACTGAAAGACGGGTTCTCAACATAGAACTCAGATGAGTCACTTGTAGCTGTTAAAGGCCAGTGACATTCGTGGGAATAATCCTTCCCAAGCCTCTTTAGCATCCGTATCTGCTTTTCAATTCTGAAATCAATACCTTTCAGCTCACTTCGTCCATCCCATATCTTACGCTGCTCTAAGTCATTAATGTTAGGAATGGGCGAATGAAAATGGACTGGCACGGGCAAAAAACCGCCTTGAAGACACAGATTACTGCCTTTGCCTGTGATTGCGGTTACTTTGAATATCCTTACCAACAGGACAAAAAGACCGCTTGATAAAATTACGGAAAACACAAGGTGTTTTAGCCTGCTAAGCGGAGACATCTTCAGAATTCCTGCTGGCGCTTATTTATTTATCCAGAAAATTTAGGTGTTCGATTTATCAGTGGGGAAAAGTTTTCTGACTTCACCCTCACATTTCAACTCAATTCGTGCTCCCGGCTTCCGTGTGTGACTGCACAAGTTCAAGGAACTCAGCCCGAGCCTTTGCAATATCAAAATCTGCCCTTGCACGTGCGCGAGCGTTCTCTTCCAATTTCAGCCTTAATCCCGAATCATTAAGAATACGTTCGATCGCCTCTGCCAAAACAGCAGGTTTGCTGCGGTTCACCACCACGCCACATTCATGCTTCTTGAAGTACCAGCTCACATAAGAATCAGCAGGAGCGTGTACTAGAATTGGTCGACCGATCGCAAGATATTCTCCCATTTTGCCTGGTGCGGAAGTTCTTATGACTTCTGGAATCGGTGAATTGAAAGCAAGGGGAAGAAACAAGATATCCGCTTGCCATAATACTTTTGGCACTTCTGACACGCTAATATGAGGATGACACACAACCATAGCCCCTGAAATCCCCTTCTCTTTCAATTCCGATTCAGGCTGGGCTGTATATAGATGCAACTTTACATCCGATCTTTCTAGGCACCTAATTGCAGCTGTCAGATTATGAAAGGAGTCATAATGTGCGTGATATACGGCCCCAGCATAAACGATGTTAACGTTCTCATCATCAAAAACCTTCTCAGTTTTGTCAAGATCATCAAGATTCGGCTCTGGACAGGGGTTACGAACCACTGTGCTGCTTACACCGTAACGCTGCATGTATTCATTCTCCATATATTCATTCGTGACTATTATACATTTTGCATGTCTCAGCACAATCGGCTCAAGTCTTTTGGAAATTGAGCGATAAAATCCGGTCCACTGATAGGCATAATCATCAAAAATATATGGTATAAATGGGATCCTGGCCCATTTGCATGCGAGATAACCGGCAGGCAGGCCATAAATATCGCCTGTGCACGCTATCAATAGTCTGCACCTTTCTTTCCGAACGATTTTGTCAATTTGGCTTGCTCGTCTGTAAACCCCCCAAAGAGCATTGATAGCAATCGATAAAGAAGATAATCTAAATCGCTTGAGTATCGGTAATTGAAATATCCGATTTAGGCGATAATGTTTTACAGAAAGTTTTTCAGTAGCACAATTATGATCTGTAGTATCGTAATATCCTTTATATGAAATCAAACAGTAATTGTGCAATGAACATCCCTTCAACAATCTGTGAAGAACAGTGGCCTGACCAGATGGGCTAGGTGGCAAGATATGGGAAAGAACGGCGATGCTTTCATGAAAAATATGGACCATAATGAGGCTATGATGTTAATTCTTAGCTACTTTAAAAAAACGCCTGATTGCAAACAAGAGTTTTGAAAGCCAACTTCGGACCCGCAGCCCGAACGACTCGAAGTCTCCAATTTCATTGTAAACCGTCCTGTTAATCTCATCTGAAATTGGAATGTTTTTTTCCTGTAATCTAGCCTTCAAAACCTTTAAGTAGATATTTTCACATGTCCTTACCATTCTCTCCGGGCTTCCGTTTGTCGAACGAACTTGCTCTTTGCACCGCTTTCCCATTCTGCTGCGATATTCCTGATTCTTAATGAGTTCTGTTAGGAGAATTTTCAGCTGTTCAAAATTGCCACGCTCAACTATTAGATCTGGAATAGATACAATCTCCTCGCCAGGAGACCAATCATTTTGATCAAATACTCTCATATAGTCGTTCTGAAATGATACAACGGGAATACCTAGTGCCATCGCATCCATGAGGATAACCCCGCCACCCGATGGGAATGTGTCAATCATGATGTCCGCCAAACCGAGAACCTCGAGACAGTCCTCCCTCCATCCAAGTAGTCTGAGCCTGTTCCCTTCCTCGGGCGTGACTACCTTCTCCAAAAATGGAACATCTTGCCTCTTAATCCCGACGGAAACATAGTACAAGTTGGGGTACGTGCGTAGGATACCTAGTATTGCCTCCCAAAAAGCGAGATCTTGAAACTTGGGGTACCTCCCAACACTCATCAAAACTAGGCTGTCATCTGGCAAGTTGAAATGCCGCTTATCGAAAAATGAGACAGTGGCCACATCCGGCAAACCGATCTCCAGATCTACTAACGAGCAATTGCACGGGCAGTCTATCAATGGATGCTTTGTCCAAGAAATACTCCAGTCGAGAGAGGGAGAAGCAAATTGTGGAGGAGGGCCTTGAACAAAGCCGACCACAACAGGCGCAGGACGCAAAGATGTTATGAAATAATGTTTTAGATCGGCAAGTAACGCACTAGTTATCAAGACATCTGGCTTGTAATTGAAGATCTCAGTGCCAACCTCGAACAATCTTTCCTGATCTCCATTCGACTTCGGAATTACCACTCGGCAGCCATGTTCCCTTAGAATTCTGATGTTCTCTTTGGCTTCGTCTGACCTGTTAATCCTTTTCTCATCGTCGGGTACAAAGAAGGCGACTTCAAAGCGGGTTTTGTCGTGAAATTGAGCAAGCAGCCGATTTATCTTAACTATTACAGAGTTTAAGTGTGTCATGCCGAACATCAAGTAGGCCAAGCGTACCTTTCGAGTCGATGAAATTGGCAGGAAACGGCCAGGATCAAATTGATGGGGTTCTGCGAGCTTCTGAATGCATTCCAGCATCTCGAAATCATACTCATAATGATCGATGTTCCGATAGTGTGCGTGTGCGTACATACTCAACATAAAATAGTTGATTGCCTCTGCTATATTCTTTGCTGCTGCCTCCTTCATACCCAATGTTCTGTATGCCGATTGAATCGACTCAATGTCATTTAGCTGCGCGTGAATCTTCACGTAAAGAGGTAAAACATCAGGTGAAAATTCTGAGAGAACCCACGCCCGTCGGATAAATGTTTTTGCTTGATGGATATTCTGGGCTTCCAGGTATGCCTTTGCTAGTTTGAAGTTGACTTGACAACGTTCCTCTTTCGTTTCTGAACAGAGAAAGGGCAGAATGTCATATGGTTTTAAAAAATCTCCTCTGGTAATGTTGCTCAACAGATCGTTCAATTCCATAATTAATCGTTATTAAGACTGCTTCTCATTTAAGGGCTATCACATTGGGAGTTTGACTATTGAGGTATTGTCTTGCTTTGTGCCCAGTATTGGCTATCAGATCCAATACTGAAACACTCCCCACAAACTCGCCCCAAAGCTGGGAGTAAGGCCGGTAGTCGTAAGTTTTGTATTCCAACCTGATACCATTCTGACGGAAAAGGTTCTCATCCAGATACCCTTTGGCTGCTGGACCTGACAGGTACACAGTTGCTCCCACTTTCTTAAGCAAGTTTATTAACCGTTTGGTTTTCTTTCCGGTGACAGCATAATCCCGCGACATGACAATTGGTGTGGTGATCTCCAGGTAAGCACAAATGAGTTTGATCAAACGGATGTTCAGTCGACTGATGGTGGTGTCGCCGTGGGCAATTCCCTCGTCCCAAATCTCCATCGCATCCTTAAAGAAAGGGGCAGGCCCCAAAAACTGTATTAGCAGCCGCCGGTGAGCATCCTTCCAAGACTTGTCGGAGATGCCTATCATTACTTGGTCAATGGGCATCCCCCCCGAACCAGATTTAACCGGAACCGTCAACCACTTAAGCCCAGATTCAGTCTTTAGTTGATTACGGTTTCGCCAACTTCTTCCTACAGGGTATTCAACGTCATCCAAAATCAAGAACAAGTCCACGCTATCGATAAAATCAAAATAGCCTCTCCATGGAATATAGTTGGACTGAATGATCCCTACACGATGCACCGAAGAGTCCCTATGTAAAGTAATACCGTGGATAATCTTGTTCAGTATCTAAATCCATTTCAGCCAACTTCGATCTCTTTACGGTGAATCGCTTTCTCAAAGATATCCGAAGAGTGAACGTGTTGTACGGGAACGCTCCAAGAACTCGTCTATCTGTCTTTTACTTAAATGCTTCTTATACTTTTCATTATTGTTTGAGTTAATCGGCACTGAGATTTCAGAAAAGGGAGTGATCTCGCAAAAATCACAAATATGTTGAAGAGTTTCCACAGGATCTCTGCATAAGTCTTCATACTTCACTGTCTGAAGCTGTTCCGGACTACTCGATAGTTGAACAGGAATATTTTGGTTAACAACAGACCAATAATCGACCAATCTCGCCGTACCTTTTCCAGGGAAGACTCTGCCCTCTTTCTCAAAGATATCCTCACGGGCCCCATATGGTGGGGCGGGAAAAACCCAAAAGCACGGAAATTCCGTTTCAGGCCAATACAAAACCTGATAGGGTTGATCCTCCATAACTTTGATCCAACTAGAAACCACTGGTAAGCAATCACGGACAATATGGACAAATTTCGCATCTGGGAAAATTGCCTGCACATATCTAAGCTTATTTGAGAGGTGAGGACATTTATTTATGACCCGTTTTGTGGTATCCTTCTTTATTATATCCTTGTAATAATATGACGTCATTCTTTTTACAACGTCCAGTGTAACGTCGCTTTCATTCATATAAAGACAATAATGAAATCCGGTGTGTCCACCATCGACGCTTGCCCAGGTGCCAAGCCCGCTTATAATGCAGTTCCCATGTTTTATCCAGCCCACATGGTCTTCACCTTCCGGATAACCGCTTGTAGGCACTAACTGGGGATGTCTCTTGAGAAGATTAAACAAGAGAGTTGACCCTGAACGACCACAGCCAACTATAAAAATAGGTTTGTTCACCTTTTGTTCTTTTTTGCTAACTGAAACTCTGGATAATACTTTTCTTGCATACCTCAGCATGTCATATGACCCCGGATTCGTTTCGAGTTCCCCATTCATCGTATAAGAGATATATTGCATTTTGTGGTTTCATATAAATCCTTCAGCAACGGCTCTTGTAATTTCCATGGCCCTTGTTTTATTGATGCATCACCTATTTCTTGACCTCCTGAGACTTTTTCCTCGCCACAAAAAACTTTCTGGTCATCTGTTGGCAAAGCTCATAAGTCGCATTATTGATGATAAGATCGGTAATAGCGCGGTTGACGCCATCATAGTAGGAGAAAGCGTCATCAAAACATATCCATGCCCCTTCAACCAAGAATCTCTCCAGGTTGTCGATATCATGGCACACGGCGTCATAACTGTGGTCACCATCCACGAAAACCAGTTTACATCTAAAATCTTGTGGTACCAGACCGGCAAACATGGAAGAATCGCCCTTATATACTTCTACTATATCTTGTAGTCCATTTTTCGAGATGGCTTCAGTAAAAACCTCAAATACCCCAGTATATTTTTCATAGATTGGAAGAATATCTCTTTCAAATGGTTCTTGCCATACAGTTTGTTCTTGATATCCTCCGTATGTTTCATTACCTATTTGCACTTCAAAGGAGTAGCTTCCATCTTCATTTTGCTTCCAGTCGCTTTTTTGTGGAAACAGGTCTATACAATGGATCTTTGTGTTTCCTACCAATCGAGCGGCCATGCCTAATACGACTGCCGATCTTCCACACCAGGAACCTATTTCCACGATGTCTCCTTCTAGATCTGAAGTGAGATAGACCAGATTAAAAAGTGTATAGAGTTGGTCAACAGGTGACCAGCCAGGTATGTCCTCTACCACTGCCTCAATCTGATTGATAATTGATGTTTTTGTCTTCGTCATTGATTTTTTCCCTGTCTTTAAGCATTAAATACATAACGTATCAAGACCACAGTTCGGAATATAACCTGAATTGTTGTGTGCGCCTGAGCCATGTCCTGACGTGTCGAGTGAAACCTCCCCGCCCTTCCGGGCAAGGCTTACGGGGAGCACGCCGGTCACGTTTCAGTCGAGTCCCCTGAACTCCTCGATCATATCCGCATAGCTTCGGCCTTCATCAGGCCAGCGCGTCGCTTTCCAATCTGGACACTGTCCGCAGAATTGATGATTGGCAAAATTGCTGGTGAGGTGCGCATTCCGCAGTTGTTGATAAAACTCACCCTGCCATGTCTCATATATGGCCGCGGTTCGATAATCAACGATGGTTGAGCCATGTGTCCAATCTGCCGGACAGAAGGCAAGATAGCCCCGTGGATTTAAGACTATCCTTTCCCAAGGATAAAGGCAGGGACGCCGGACGGTATTAAGAGCTTCTTGTTGCATAGCGTCTGCGATAGCCACAAGTGAGCCTGCGTTCGAGTGCAGCCTCCGTACCACCACATAATCAGCCCCGTTGTCTTTCCAGAAGCCTTCAAATTCTTCCCTCTCATGGATATTTTCAGGCTGCTCAATGAAACTGACCGCGATTTTTGTCGAGAGGGAGGCTCCTTTAGCAATCTTGATCAGAGACAAAACGTTTGCTCGCGTAACATTCAGATCTCCGTTGACCCGGATTTTCGCATAGGTCTCTGGCGTAATAGCATCTATGCTGATGTCGATCATATGCGCCCCCGTGGCAAGCAATCGCTCAATCCGCTTTCCGTTCATCAGCATTCCGTTGGTAGTTAGTGTCACCATTACTCTAGAATTTCGGACGGCGTATTCCAGCATCTCGAAGATGTGAGGGTGAAGCAGAGGTTCTCCCTCAGCAGTGTAACGAATATACTGGATAAGCCCATCGCTGCATTGCCCAATTTCGTCCGCCAGCTTTGCGTTCAACTCGACAGGAAGAAAACATCCACTGTAATATGATGACTTCTTGAACGTGCGATGAGCACAGTGGACACAGGCCAGATTGCATCTCTCAGTGACATCTACAATAACCTGTGACGGAAACTCTGCCTTGAGACGCCCATAGAAGCCATATTTCCGCGTCAAATCGTGTCTGTCCCTAGTGCTTTTCTTATTCATTTCCCTATGTTCTCTCAATCAACGCTATCACGCTGGAAACAACGTATTCCGCATCATCATCATCCATACTCGCACTGATTGGCAGTGTTATGATCTGACGGCAAACACTCTCCGTATTGGGAAGGCCTGGCTGTTCATTGCTGTTGTACAAAGCCATTCGATGTAGAGGAGGATAATGAATGCTCGCCCCGACATTGCGTGACCGCAAGGCCAACAACAACTGATCTCTTGAAAATGACATTGCGTCAACAGGAAATCGGACCACAAACAAGTGACGGGCATGGTTTTCTTGCAGAACATCTTGCTGAAAGCCCAATGTTGGTGTGACTGAAGATAGGTGTTCAAAGTAGTGTTTAGCAATCCTCAAACGCGTGGCATAGAACTCTGGCTGCCGTCTTAGCTGCACTCTGCCTATGGATGCCTGCAAATCAGTGTACGTCATTTTATATCCTAGTTCAGCTAGATCGATAGAAAGCATAGAATTAGGGTGACTATACCGTTTCCAGGCATCTCCAGGCATAGCATTTTGACGAAGAGAATGGAGCTTCCCTGCTATCTTGTCATCAAAAAGAGCGATGGCACCACCTTCACCAGTTGAGAGGTTCTTGTTAGCATAGAAGCTAAAACACGTCAGATTTCCAGATGAGCCGACTCGGCATCCGTCTGCATATCTTGTCCCGAGTGCATGGGCAGCATCTTCCACAATAGCCACTTGTCCGGGCAACATGGACCGAAGTTTATCAACATCCACCGCCAATCCTCCAAAATGCACTACAACAACGGCTTTAGTTTGCGGTGTCAGCTTCGCTCGGATCAGCTCCGGAGTTACACACAATGTTTCAGGATCCACGTCACAAAAAACGGGTTTCGCTCCAACGTACATGGCAACATTAGCGGTAGCACACCAAGTCAAGCTGGGACAGATCACTTCATCGCCAGGCCCAATACCTTGAACTAATAGCGATAAGAATAAGGCCGATGTACAAGAATTAACTGTCACAACGTGAGGAGCATCCAGAAATACTGCCAGTTCTTTTTCAAAAGCGATTGTTTCCGGGCCTGTTCCGACCCAGCCTGAACGCAAAACTTGAGTCACAGCCGCGATCTCTTCATCAGAGAAATTGGGTTTGCCAAAAGCCAGGTAGTCCTTACGGATCATAGTTTTCCCCTATAAGTCTCAGAATAGTTTTCTCCACTCAAATGGATAAACGAGGAACCCTAGGTTTCTTGCTAATCTGAAAGGGTTACCAGTTACTCTGAACATTAGGACGGATTCACGCAAATCATGGTTCCTAATGTTCGGCTCAGCTATACCAACTGAAAGATAGTATTCACCAGCGGCTAGAAATTGACCAGGAATCAGCATTTGAACACAATGGCCCCCTGGCTCAAAGGTGCCATTAATGGATTCATAATCTTGGGAGGTAGTAGAAAATACGGTAATGCCGTCATGCGCTGAGACAACAGCACCCAACCGTAACGTCGTGAACCGTCGCGTGCAATGAAAGAAGATGCCCACCCTAACAGGAGACAGCACGTCAAAGTCTGAAGTAATCTCATCAGAACCATTTCTCAATTCCAACGAAGACAGATACGCTTCCTTTTTCCCGTCAGGTGGTTGAAAAACGACCTGCCCACATGCAGCTGACAAGCCAGACGCCAGATAGGCATGCACGGTTTTCTGCGCATCATCAATTAATCGAATGTACCCTTTGTCTATCCAAACAGCACTACGACACAATGTGACTATCGAAGTCATGTTATGACTCACATAAAGCACAGTGCGGCCTTCTTTGCTGATACCCTCCATTTTACCGAGACATTTTCGTTGAAAATCACTATCACCTACCGCCAAGACCTCGTCCACAACCAGGATTTCCGGTTCGAGATGAGCCGCCACAGCAAAGGTCAACCGTACATACATGCCACTGGAATAGCGTTTTACAGGCGTATCAAGAAATTCTCCTATTTCAGCAAAGTCTACGATTTCATCGAACTTTTGATCTATCTCTGCTTTTCGCATACCCAGAATAGTTCCATTCAAATAGATATTCTCACGTCCCGTCAGTTCAGGGTGAACACCCGTACCAACTTCCAGAAGGCTGGATACCCTGCCATAGATTTTGGCTTCGCCTGCCGTTGGCTCAGTAATGCGGCTGAGGATTTTAAGCAGTGTCGTCTTGCCGGCACCGTTGCGACCTATGACGCCAAGTACCTCGCCTGGTTGAACTGCAAAGGAGACATCTCTCAACGCCCAAATGATATCAGAGGAACCGGATTTGTTGAGTGTATTGGATTGGTTCGATTTGTTTGCGTTGAATCTAGTAAGCTTTCTCAGTCGCCTGAGGTTTCTTATCGGGGCCATGAATCCATCCACGATAGCTTCACGAAAGGTCTTTTGGATTGGCTCCTTTGCGCCGATCCGGTAGCATTTAGAGAGATTCTCTACGACGATTACAGGCTTGTTCATTATCAAATTATATCTGCAAAATAGCGTTCGGTTTGTCTAAAGTAGAAGATGCCGACTGCAAACAGAAGGACACTGACAGCCATAGACACAAGAATAATCTGTGCTGGGAAGGCAATTGTCCCCAACAGCGCCGATCGAAATCCTTCAATGACTCCTGTCATTGGATTGAGCGCGTATATGAGACGATACCTCTCGGGCACCATGGAAGCCGGATAGACAACGGGAGAGACGAACATCCAGAGTTGCACCAGAAACGGCATGGTAAACTTGATATCCCTATATTTCGCATTCAGGGACGCAAGAACCATCCCTGTACCACCTGCGGTAAAGACCATCAAGACAACAAGCAACGGTATTGAGAATATCATGAGAGTTGGATAAATATTAAAATACAACATCATCCCTATGAGTACTGCAAAGGCGATCGAGAAGTCCAATAGGCCAGCAATGATAGGAGTCAATGGAATTATGAGTCTGGGAAAGTAGACTTTTGAGATCAGGCTTGCATTTCCGATTAGGCTATTTCCGGAACCAGAAACAGCGTTGGCGAAATACACCCATGCAACCATGGCCGTGAAATTGAATATAGGGTACGGGACACCGTCTGACGGCATTCTGGCAAGCTTGCCAAAAAACAGAGTAAAGACAACCATGG
>CAZCWQ010000022.1:0-31996 GCA_964502365.1 uncultured Desulfobacterales bacterium
TCAACGCCCAGAACGGCGCTGCTTAAGACCTTGGCAAGCAAGTCTCCTCCTTGTACCGGCAGTTTCTGAGGGCAGCAGCTTAATGTTCTTCCTATAATGCCTGAATTTTACGCGATTTAACAGAGGCCTTTTTTGAAAGCAAGCATTTTGTAGGTAAGTATGTTTCCAGATGTAACACTTTGGCGCTTTGAGACATTTGCACAACCTCGGAAAGCGACAATGCGGAATGCCGCAGGCGGAGAGTTCTTGCGATTTAGTGAGCAAGTCCATGGAGCGAACAAAACCGACTTTTTACGAAACAGCCAATTTTCAATTGACAAACTATTGATTTATAAATAGAACGGCTTTCAAAAATATGGAATCCAATCAACATACGTTGGCCCGGGCCGCCCAGTGTACAGGTGTTGGGCTCCACTCAGGCAAGAAGGTCACCTTGACCATTAAGCCAGCCCCGGTCAACCACGGTATCAAATTTGTCCGGACTGATCTCGCCCACCAACCGGTCATTGCCGCGCATTTCCGCAATGTGATCGACACAAGCCTGGCGACCACCCTCGGTTCCGACGGTGTTATCGTATCCACCATTGAACACTTGATGGCTACCTTCGCAGGCTTAAATGTAGATAACGCCCTGGTGGAAATGGATGCCTATGAAGCCCCCATCATGGACGGCAGTGCCGGCCCTTTTTCGTGTATGATAAAGGAAGCGGAGATTGAAGCTCAGTCGGGACAACGGTATGCCTTTGTCGTCAAAAAACCTATCGAGATGGCAGACAACGGCAAAAAGGTTGGGCTTTATCCGTCAGCCGCCCCAAGGGTGACGTGCACCATAGCTTTCGACCACCCCCTGTTGAGATACCAGTCTTATTCAATTTCACTCATCGATGGCCTTTTTGAAAAGGAGATCAGTCGTGCCAGAACCTTTGGTTTCCTCCATGAAGTCGATTACTTGAAGCGAAACGGATTTGCCCGTGGCGGGTCTTTGGAAAACGCGGTCGTGATCGACAAAGACAGAGTGTTGAATCCAGAAGGCCTGCGATATCCGAACGAATTCATACGCCACAAGATACTTGACTGTATCGGAGACCTTTCCCTGCTTGGCATGCCGATTATCGGCCATATCGTGACCCACAAGTCCGGCCATGCCCTAAATCATTCCCTCCTGAAAAGGTTCATAGACCAAAAATCGTGCTGGGAAACTGTTGAGGCATAGGTCGCTTCACCTTTGTGTTTTGCTTCCCAAAACACCTTGCAATTTAAGCCCTGCTTCGTTATTGTGATCCACGGACACAGCGCCTCGTCAGGCATGTTCTGTCTTAGCCCATCTGTCCGGAGCTCGTTCATGAGAAAAAGGTTCTGGTTGTTTATCCTGTTGTATACATGCTTGTCAGCTTCGGGGTCGGCATGGGGCCAGGATGCAAGGGTAACAGACGTCATCGTCACAAACACCAGGGATGATCTCATCCTATACTTTAAGGTGGAAGGGTGCTTCACAGGGGATTTGAAACAGGCCATACTGAATGGGGTTCCTACGACCTTCACGTTTCTAGCCTCCCTTAATAGGGTTCGAAATTTCTGGATGGACAAGACTCTGGCCAGCCTGGAAATTCTCCACACGGTGAAGTACAATAACTTAAAGAACGAGTTTGTCATTACCCGGAGCGAGGACAAAGGGAGGTCGATTGTGGTAAACTCTTTATCAGAGGCCGAAAGCATCATGTCCGAAGTGGAAAATCTAAGAATCGCCGAACTCAACAGCCTTGAGAGAAACAATCGCTACCAGGTCAGGATAAAGGCCGAACTCAGCAAGATCACCCTTCCATTTTATCTCCATCATGTGTTTCGGTTCTTTTTGTTCCTTTGGGACTTCGAAACCGACTGGTATGCTACCGACTTTATGTATTAGCACCAAGCTGCAATGTCACTAATCTCGCAGGAAGAAGCCAAGCGCCGCAAGCGGGAACGGGTCATCATTCTGATCCTGGTGGCTGTCGTAGCCCTTCTGACTTATATAGAAACCATAGTTGTCCGCTTTGGAGCTGGACTGCCCGTTTCCAACACAATCCTCACCTTTGTTCTCCTAAACCTGAACCTGCTGCTGTTGCTACTGTTGATCTTCTTGGTGTTGAGAAACGTTATCAAGCTCCTTTACGACCGAAAACGAAAGGTGATGGGGACCAGCCTGCGGACAAAGCTTGTAGTGGCCTTTGCTTGTCTGTCCCTCATTCCAACAGCCCTCCTTTTCTTCTTTTCAGTGCAGTTCATAAGTTCAAGCGTGGCCTTTTGGTTCAATGTTCCCGTGGAACAGTCTTTGGACAAATCCTTGGAGCTTGGCCGACAAGTATACGCGCAGGTTGAAGATAACAACCGGTTTTTTCTTGAGCGGATTGCGTATCAAATAGTGAGTAGAAATCTGCTAGCAGAAGAAAACGCTAGGGCCCTTAAGCATTACATTCAGGTGGTGCAGAGAGCCTTCAACCTGCAAGCAATTGAGGTATATTCCACCCGTTCAGAGCGTTTGGCAGTGGGGCTCGACGCAGACCTGGACGGGACAGATTTCGCCGTCGTATCCACCGATGCCATTCAGAAGGAAATCCACGAGAACAGTTTTGCGACCTTCACCAGGTTTCTCCCCTCAGGAGAGATGGTTAGAACTCTGGGGTGCATTCCAGCAAATGCGGGTCCGGATAAAGCCTTAGGGGTTGTAGCCGTAACCACTGTTATTCCTCATAGCCTTTCTGAGAATATGGCCGCCGTTTCCAGGGGCTTCGAGCAATACCAGCAAATGAAGATGGTCAAGAAGCCTATCCAGGCCAGCCATCTGCTCGCCCTGTCCATTGTTGCCTTGCTGATCATCTTCTGCGCTACGTGGTTTGGATTCTACCTTGCAAAGACCCTGACTGTTCCTATCCAAGAAGTGGCCGAAGGGACCCGCCGCGTGGCTGAAGGGGACTTGGACTTCACCATAGACACGGTTGCCGATGACGAAATGGGTACCCTCGTCAGCTCTTTCAACAAGATGACCCGGGACCTGAAATACGGAAAACAACAGCTTGACCTGTCAACGCGGGAGCTAAAGAAAAGAAACATTGAGATTGAACAAAGGCGTATTTACATGGAGGCTGTCCTGCGCAATGTTTCAACCGGCGTTATTTCTCTTGATACACGCGGTTTTTTTGCAACAATCAATAAATCAGCCGAGAAAATGCTCGGTGTCAAGGCTGAAGAGCTGTTGAACCGAAGTTACAAGAAGGTGCTAGGGCCTAAGCATTTGGTAGTGGCTCAGGGTCTGTTGGAAGAACTGGAAAGGAGTCGTGGAAACTCTCTGGGAAGGACCCTCAAGGTAACGATCGACCAAACGGCCCGCACCTTTATGGTACATGTCACTGCACTTAAAGATGATAAGGATCGTTTCATGGGCACGGTCGTTGTGTTCGATGATCTGACGGAGCTTGAAAAGGCCCAGAGGATGGCAGCTTGGCGTGAGGTGGCAAGGCGCATCGCCCATGAGGTAAAAAATCCCCTCACGCCCATTAAGCTTTCCGCACAAAGACTTCAACGCAAATACGGTGAGAAGGCTCGAGGAGACAACGGAATTTTCACGGAGTGCACACAAACCATTATTGATCAGGTTGACCAGATAAGAAACCTTGTGAATGAATTCTCTTCCTTTGCGAGGCTGCCCGCTGTGAAGCCTGAACCGTGCCACCTGCCGGAGATTGTAACAGAGACTGTGGCCCTTTACCGAGAGGCACACCCTGATGTCTTGTTCCAAATTGAGGCCCCCTCAGAGATTCCCCAACTCAACTTAGACCGTGGCCAGGTGAAACGAGTGTTGCTTAACCTGATCGACAATGCCATCGCAGCTATGAATGAACGCGGAACAGTTAAGATTAAACTGACCTTAAATCCGGTTGCCAACTCTGTACGTATGGAGGTGAGCGATACAGGCACCGGGATATCTCCAGAAGACAAGGACCACCTTTTTGAACCGTATTTTTCGACCAAGAAAACCGGCATGGGGTTGGGTTTATCCATTGTCAGTGCAATCATTGAAGATCACAGTGGGACCATCCAGGCCCTGGACAACTTCCCTACCGGCACAAGGTTTATTGTGGACTGGCCGTCATAGGAATTGGTCAGAGACCAAGCGGCTTACGCATTTCATATCAGTAATAAATGACTTTGAAGGAGACAGCTGATGTTTCCCACAATATTGATTGTGGACGATGAGACCACCATATTGCAGTCTCTGAGTGGTATCCTTTCTGATGAAGGCTATGAGACACTGACTGCTTCAAACGGCTATGAAGCCTTGAAGATCATCGAGGACGAATCCCCGGATCTTGTCCTTCTGGACATCTGGATGCCGGGCATGGACGGCATAGAAACCCTTCGGGAGATCAAGAGGACAAACCCCTTTCTCCAAGTGATTATTATATCCGGTCACGGAACCATTGAGACGGCTGTTCAGGCAACCAAGCTGGGAGGCTATGATTTTATCGAAAAACCTCTTTCTATTGAGAAGGTCGTTGTCACCATCAATAATGCCCTCAACTTCCGGCGACTGGAGGAAGAAAACCGTTTTCTTCGTAAGAAGACCCTTGAAAAACATTCCATAACAGGCAACAGCCCCCCCATACAGGTCCTAAAAAAGCAGATCAGCATAGCTGCTCCCACCAATGCCTGGATCTTGATCACTGGTGAGAACGGAACTGGCAAAGAACTTGTTGCACGCACCGTTCACCAAATGAGCGACCGAGCCGACAAACCGCTGATCGAGGTAAATTGCGCGGCCATACCTGAAGAACTGATTGAGAGCGAACTCTTCGGCCATGAGAAGGGGGCATTCACAGGCGCTACCAGCAGAAAAAGAGGCAAATTCGAGGTGGCTGACAAGGGCACAATCTTTTTGGACGAAATTGGAGACATGAGCTTAAAAACCCAGGCCAAGATCCTTCGAATCTTGCAGGAGCAAAAGTTCGAACGCGTGGGCGGTTCCAGAACGCTGACCGTAGATGTGCGAGTTCTGGCAGCGAGTAACAAGGACCTGGAAGCAGAGATCGAAAAGGGAACTTTTAGAGAAGATTTATATTACCGACTAAATGTCATTCCTATTGAGGTCCCTTCTCTCCGGAACCGCACTGAAGACATTCCGTTGTTGATAGAGACTTTCCTGAAGGAATTTGCCGGCGACGGTGACTGTGGTCAAAAAACCATGACACCTCAAGCCGTCGAGCTGTTGAAGGCATACCGATGGCCCGGCAATGTTCGCGAATTAAAGAACTTGGTGGAACGATTAGCCATAATGACGCAATCGGATGTCATCGACGAACACGACATCCCTTCCTCATACATTGCCCGGCGGACATTGACTCCGCCTGTTGACTTCTTCGAAAAAGACTCTTTGAAAGACGCAAGAACAGAATTTGAAAAAGCATACATCGTGCAAAAGATTTCTGAAAATAATAACAATATCTCTCAGACCGCGGATGCCATCGGTCTCGAAAGAAGCCACCTTTACAAAAAGTTGAAGGCTTTCGGCCTCAAATTATAACATGAAATCGCTTCGCGATTTTGTGGGGAACTTAGCTTAGGTGAGGGTTATCGGCGGCACGTTAAAAGGGAGGAAGCTTTCCCCCTTGCGGGGCCTGAGAATTCGCCCCACCTCGGATTATTTGAGGGAGTCCCTTTTTAACATCCTGGCAGATTCTCCACAAGGTGCGGTTGTCCTGGACCTGTTTGCTGGTACAGGTAGTCTCGGCATAGAGGCCCTCAGCCGTGGAGCTGCGTCAGCCGTGTTTGTTGACAACCATCCTAAGGCTTTCAAGATTCTGGCTCGCAACGTTTCCGACTGTCTCTTGCAGGAGCAAAGTACCCTTTTGAGGAGAGATATTTCGCAGGGTCTCTTTTTTTTGAGGGCAATGGATAGGACCTTTGATCTGATATTCGCGGATCCCCCTTATGACAAAGGGTTTGTTGAGAAAACCCTTCATTTTTTGGACCGCTCTGGGTGTGTCGCCAGGGGTGCCTGCGTCGTTATTGAACACAGTATCCATGAAAGGATTCCACAAACGGTGGCACGTTTCGAGCAGACCAGCGAAAGGCAACATAGAAACACCCTTGTTTCTTTTTACGAATCTGTGTTATGAAGCCGGCGGTCGTTGTGGTGAGAGGGACATAATCATGCATACCAGAAAGACCGCTGTATATCCGGGAACTTTTGATCCTGTAACAAACGGACACTGTGACATCATTAAACGCGGGTTGAAGCTTTTTGATGGCATCATTGTTGCCGTTGCCAGAAATGGAAGCAAGGACCCCCTTTTTACGGTTGAAGAACGTTTGGAGATGTTGAGGGAAACCGTCAAGGGCTTGTCGAATGTCGAGGTGGACAGTTTTGAAGGGCTTCTGGTCGATTTTGTGACCAGTCGGGGGACTGACACAATCCTAAGGGGCCTTCGAGCCGTGTCGGACTTTGAGTATGAATTTCAGATGGCCCTCATGAACCGCAAGCTGAACAAGAATGTGCAAACCGTCTTTCTCATGACAGGCCTGCGGTGGATTTTCATCAGCTCTTCCATTGTCAAGGAAGCCAGCCGGTTCGGAGGAAATCCCGGCGGTCTTGTCCCTGACATCGTGTGTGAAAGGCTTAAGGCAAAATTTGGCACAACCCCTTAAACTGGCAATGCAAGCGCATTGCCCTTCCTGTCAAGCCGGGACTGAAGGCAGGCTTCAATTCTTGCAGTTAGGCTGTTTTGCTGCCGCTTTTTTGTAGCTATGGACTTATGGAGACTCAATATATTCTGCAAGGTGGTTGAGCTAAAAAGCTTCTCCAAGGCCGCCGGTACTGTTTATCTTTCCCAGCCCACTGTGAGCAGCCACATCAAAGACCTGGAGGATCATCTTGAATGTAAGCTCATAGACCGCCTCGGCAGAGAGGTTGTTCCCACCAAAGCAGGGCAGCTCCTTTACGGTTATGCGCTGAAGATGATCGCCCTTAAGGAAGACGCTGAAAAGGCCCTGGCTGAATTTCAAGGCAAAATCAGGGGACATCTCACTATAGGGGGCAGCACCATACCAGGAGGCTATATCTTGCCCCCCCTGTTGGGCAAGTTCAAGGAGGCCTACCCAGAGGTAACCGTGACCCTGATACAAGGGGACACTGCTGGAATCATTCAAGCCACCCTTGAAGGGCGCGTGGAACTCGGCATCGTGGGAGCAAAGGCCCGAGAAGTTCAGCTTGTTCACCAAAAGTTCATGGATGACGAGATGTTTCTTATTGTTGCCACGGGTCATCATTGGACAACCAGAGCCTCTGTGACGGTAGAGGAACTTGCAGGCGAACCGTTCATTATGCGTGAACCTGGCTCAGGAACTCGCAAGTCCATCGAACGGGTGTTGGACAAGGCGGGATATCGGCCTGGTTGGCTGAATGTTGTGGCTGAGATGGGAAGTACCGAGGCTGTCCGCCAGGCTATCAAGGGAAGGGTAGGGGTTTCCATACTGTCTGAATGTGCGGTTGCCGATGACCTGACATCAGGAACCTTAAGAAAAGTTCGGATTAAGGGTGTGTCCTTTCATCGGGCTTTTTATTTGATCACCCACAAGCATCGAACCCAATCACCCTTGTGTCGGACCTTTGTCCGGTTCCTCAAGCAGAAACGGAAGAAATAGGCCGTTACAGGCGATGAAATCGGAAGATGTCGTACATAAACGAGAACGAAAACAACCCATGACAATGCGTCTGTCCAAAAATGCTCTGGTTGTTCTTGAGCGGCGGTATTTGAAGAAGGATCGAAAGGGAAAACCTGCTGAGACCCCAGAGGAGTTGTTTAGGCGGGTCGCACACGCGGTAGCATCAGCGGACACCAAATTCGATCCTAACGCCGACGCTGACAAGACCGAGAGGGACTTCTACGATCTGATGTCTGAACTTGTCTTTGTCCCGAATTCTCCAACCCTCATGAATGCGGGACGCAGGCTTGGGCAACTAGCTGCCTGTTTTGTCCTTCCTGTTGAAGATTCCATAGACAGCATCTTTCAAACCCTCAGACACACGGCGATGATTCACAAGAGCGGTGGAGGCACTGGTTTTTCCTTCTCCCGCGTGCGGCCGGAAAATGATATGGTACTGTCCACCCGCGGGATATCGAGCGGTCCCCTTTCCTTTATGAGAGTCTTTGATGTAGCCACCGAGACTGTGAAGCAGGGGGGTACCCGTCGCGGGGCGAACATGGGAATCCTGCGGGTAGATCATCCGGATATTGAGGCCTTTATCAATAGTAAGACCGACCTGGCCAAACTCAACAATTTCAATATTTCGGTGGCACTCACGTCCTCTTTTATGGAGGCCTTGGGAGCGGAGAAAGACTACGACTTGATCAACCCAAGAAACGGGAAACCGGTCAGGCGCGTCTCAGCAAAGCCGATCTTTGATCAAATTGTGCTGGCCGCCTGGCGGAGCGGAGAACCGGGAATCATTTTCTTGGACCACATAAAACGGACAAATCCTACGCCACTGCTTGGTGAAATAGAGGCTACTAACCCGTGCGGTGAGCAACCGCTCCTGCCTTATGAATCGTGTAACCTAGGCTCCATCAATCTGGCCAATTTGGTAACAGGCGGCAAACTGGACAGGGCCAAACTGAGACGAGCTATCAGGACCTCGGTTCACTTCCTTGATAATGTGATCGAGATAAACAAATATCCTCTGCGCCAAATTGAAGAAAACAGTAAGAAGACCAGAAAGATCGGCCTCGGTGTCATGGGCTTTGCCGATATGCTCATCAAGCTGGGCATTGCCTATGATTCTAAGGCGGCTGTCCGGCGCGCCGAGCAGGTAATGGCCTTTGTCTTGCGCGAGGCCAGAAAGGCTTCAGCCGAGTTGGCCAGGAAGCGAGGAAATTTTCCTGCCTATAAGGGAAGTATCTTTGACAGCCCAAAAACCCCTCATATGCGAAATGCCACCACAACCACCATTGCCCCCACGGGCACTATCAGCATCATTGCCGGTTGTTCAAGCGGCGTGGAACCCATCTTTGCGGTCGCTTATGAACGCAAGGTTCTGGACGGAGAGACTTTGTTCGAGATGCATCCTCTGTTTGAGCGTATGGCAAAGCAAAACGGTTTTCACAGCAAGAAGCTGGCCGAAGAGCTTGCCCGGAGTGGTTCGATTCAGCATGTTAAGGGGATTCCAGATAAGATAAAGCGTCTCTTTGTAACCGCTCATGACATAGCACCAGAGTGGCATATACTTATCCAAGGGGCATTTCAAAAATACACGGAAAATGCTGTATCCAAAACCGTCAACTTTGCACAAGATGCCACTCCTGAGGATGTGGAAAAGGCATACAGGCTTGCCTATGAAAAGGGCTGCAAGGGGGTCACCATTTATCGGTACGGCAGCCGCGACCACCAGGTCCTGAATATCGGCACGGCCGAACAAGGGTCAGCGGCCATTTTGCCACGGACCCGCCCTGTTCGCACAAAGGGAGCTACGGAGCGGATCAACACCGGTTGCGGCAAACTCTATGTCACCATCAATGAAGACTATGAGGGAATCTGTGAGGTCTTTGCCCAAATGGGCAAGACCGGTGGATGTGCCTCTTCCCAGATTGAGGCTGCTGGACGTCTCATATCCCTGGCGCTCAGGAGTGGGGTTAAGATAGAAGCCATTATCAAACAGCTTACCGGCATCCGCTGCCCTTCACCTATTTGGCAAAACGGGGGAATGGTCCTTTCCTGTCCAGACGCCATCTCTCAGGTAATAAAGCATTACACGAATATTGATGCATCAGACATGCCGACCATGATGGGTGCCTGCCCGGATTGCAGTGGGGCTCTGGAACACGAGGGGGGCTGCCTGGTGTGTCGATCGTGTGGATTTTCCAAGTGCAGTTAGCCCCCGCTCGGCAACCGCCCTTTTCTCCTCCAAAAGCTCACCCTTTGTCCATCCTGGGACAAAATTCGTTTGCTTGATTCGCATCTCTGTGAGATCTTTGCATAACCTCGGAAAGCGACAAAAATCTCATATCAAAAAGCGAGGCGAGCTTCTGCAAAGGTCTTTCAGTATGGCTACCCCACGCAAGCTGCTTGCCATAGGCCTATTGACTATCTTTCTGACGGCCTGCAGTGCCTGCATGGTCTCGTATCGGTTTGAGCCGCTGCATATGGTTTGGTTTCAGCAAGGCACCCCGGACACTGAAATGAGGTCGGACCTTGAGACGTGCAGATTTGTTGCCTACGATGCCGGAGGCATTCGTGGTTGCATGCAGGCCAAAGGCTACTTGCTGATTCCCAGCACTGAAGCAGAGCTTTTGAGGGTGAGGTCCCTTCAAGACAAAGGCCTTAACATTGAAGACATAGCAGCACGCCTTCACTGGAGTAGGGACAAGGTGTTGCGCTATATGGATGAAGAATACGAGTTGGCGCATACCGGTCCTCTGGGTGAACAGCCCGTTGAGATATTAACGAGCATCGGCAAGCCTGCGGTAAAGCCCCTTATTGTTAGGCTTAGGGACAATGATGCACTTGTGAGGCGAAATGCAGTGGAGGCCCTGGGCGAGATAAAGGATCCACGAGCCGTGGGGCCGCTGATTGACATGTTGAAGGATACGGACTCGCTCATTCGAAGACACGCAGTCAAAGCGCTTGGGAGGATCAAGGATCTTCGTGCAGTAATGCCCCTGATTGAAGTCCTGAATGACAAGAACGAAGAATCGCATGTAAGGATGAGTGCGGCAGAGGCCTTAGGGTGGATCGCGGAACCGGATGCAATAGAACCTCTTGTTTGTGCGCTGAAGGACTCATATTGGAACGTGCGCAGTCAGGCAGCAATAGCATTGGGCAGGATAGCGGATCTCCGCGCAGTGGAGCCCTTGATTTCCGCGCTCCACGATGAAGATGCATTAGTTCGAGGCTATGTGGTCGACGCATTGGGTGAGATTGATGATATGCGTGCCATAGAACCGCTGCGCGCCGCACTAAAAGATACGGACAGGGATGTCAGAAAAAAGGCGCAGCAGGCATTGACAAAGATAACGACCAAAAACCTTGGAGATCCATGACCTATCCGCTTTCCTTGCAGGTTCTGTTCATCGGGGCTTCACATTGTTGTGGACCCAATCCACAACGCTCTCCAGGGAACTGCCAGGAAGGAACACTTCTTCAACACCCATGGCCTTTAATCTGCCTATGTCTTGTTCAGGAATGATTCCGCCACCTACCACCATAATATCATCTGCCCCTTGGGCTTTTAGGAGATCGACAACTTTCTGAAACAGATGCAGATGGGCGGCGGCCAGGCTGCTCAGACCAATCAGATCGACATCTTCCTGGATGGCTGCGCCGACAATCTGCTCCGGGGTTTGATGCAAACCGGTGTAGATGACCTCAAAGCCCGCGTCTCGAAATGCCCTGGCAATAATCCGAGCTCCTCGATCATGGCCGTCAAGGCCCGGCTTTGCAACGAGTATTCTGATTTTTCGCGTCATTAGTAATTCTTGGCAATGTCGTCAATGTTCATTTTTCCTGCCTTTTTCAAAAAGTTCCTGGATCCCTGTAAGTGCCGAAGACTTTTCTAAACACATCACACATCTCTTGCAAGGTGGCATGGGCCGATGCCGCATCAATGAGATAAGGCATGACATTCTCATTGCCGCTGCATGCTGCGCCGAGTCGTTCCAAACATTCTTGCACCCTTCTTTGGTCTCGGCTGTTCTTGACTTCATTTGTCCGGGCAATCTGCCGCTTTTCCAACGCCTCGTCAACGTGGTAGATATCAACCGGAATCTCTTCGTCAATTACATACTTGTTAACACCTACCATGACCTTTTTCTGTTCGTCGAAATCCCGTTGAAATCTGTACGCAGCATCAGCGATTTCCATCTGCGGATAATTTCTTTCTACGGCCTTCAGCATGCCGCCCATAGCGTCGATCTTGTTGATGTATTCGTAAGCCCCCTCTTCCATCTCATCGGTAAGCGATTCCACAAAGTAAGATCCGCCTAGCGGATCTATGGTGTTGACCACACCGGTTTCTTCAGCCAGAATCTGCTGGGTTCGTAACGCTATGGTGGCAGCCTCTTGTGTTGGAATGGCAAGCACCTCATCAAAAGAGTTTGTATGAAGAGACTGGGTGCCACCCAGCACGGCAGCCAGGGCTTCCACAGCCGTGCGAACCACATTGTTGAAAGGCTGTTGAGCGGCCAAGCTGCAGCCTGCTGTCTGTGTATGAAAACGGAGCCACATAGAACGCTCTGATTTTGCCTTGAACCGGTTTTTCATAATGCCCGCCCACATTCTGCGGGCTGCACGGTATTTGGCTATCTCTTCGAAAAAATCAATGTGTGAATTGAAAAAGAAGGACAGGCGGCCGGCAAACGCATCCACATCGAGGCCGCGCTCAAGGGCTGCTTCTACATAGGCTATGCCGTCTGCCAGGGTGAAGGCAAGCTCCTGGATAGCCGTAGAACCTGCCTCGCGGATGTGATAGCCGCTAATGCTTATGGTATTCCACTTGGGGACCTCCTTGGTTCCAAATTCGATGGCGTCCACAATAAGCCGCATGGAGGGCTCTGGCGGGCACATAAAGGTCTTCTGGGCAATAAATTCTTTTAACATGTCATTCTGAATAGTGCCGCCCAGCTTTGCCCTGGGAACCCCTCTTTTTTCTGCCATGGCAATGTACATGGCCCAAAGAACCGGGGCCGGAGGGTTTATAGTCATGGAGGTGGTAAGTCTGTCCACCGGCAGTCCGTCAAAGAGGATTTCCATGTCCTTCAAGGTGTCGATGGCCACACCACACCTTCCGCACTCTCCGCAAGCCCTGGCATCCTCGGTGTCATAACCCATGAGTGTCGGCATATCGAAGGCCGTGGACAACCCTGTCTGGCCCCGGCTAACGAGGTGGTGAAACCGCTTGTTCGTCTCCTCTGCGCTTCCCAGACCCGCAAACATCCTCATGGTCCAGTGCCGGCCCCGATACATGGTGGCTTGCACCCCCCTGGTATAGGGAAACTGTCCAGGAAAACCTAACTTTGTCGTATAGTCAAAGTCATTCGCATCAACGGGCGTGTATAACTCCCGTATCTCCTTTCCCGACACTGTCGTAAAGGAATCTTTACCCTGAGGGGCAGTTGCAAGCTTTTCTTGAACATGCTTCTGCCAAGCCTTTTTCTCCGTTGCTATCTTGGCAATTTCATCTTCCTTAAACAATCTGCTCATGGGAGATTCCCTAAAGCTCTATACCAGCCCGAGCGGCCTGGCCCTTGTTGAAATAATGCTTTGTGCATTCCATGGTAGTTACTAGATCGGCCTTTTCCAAGAATGAGCGTGGAGCATTTCGCCCTGTGAGGATCATCTCCAGATCCTCAGGTTTACTATTCAGAAGCCCCAGCACGGCATCTTCGGCAACCAGACCCATAGAGACCGCCACATTGATCTCGTCCAAGATGAGCAAATCACAAAGCCTATTCTCCACAACATTCCTGGCTTCCCTTAGTGCAGCCCGTGCCAGCTCCATGTCCTCACGGTCCGGCTTGTCAGGGTCCACAAAGCCCTTGCGACCCATAGGCTTGATCTCCAGGTCTGGGGAGAGGCGCCGGGCCATGGCCAGTTCGCCGGCTCGGTTATCCGCCTTTAAAAACTGAATCATGACAACTCGTAGCCCATGGCCCAGGGCACGAAGCGCGAGCCCCAGGGCTGCCGTAGTCTTGCCTTTTCCCTCGCCCGTGTACACCTGTATGAGCCCCTTCTCAAGTCCCATCTATTCTCATTCTCGTCGTGCGAAACAAATAGGCCGACACAAGCTTCAACGGCTATCAGATTTTGGCCCCGGTAACTGTATGGGGTTCTTAGTGATCGTTAAGAAAGAACTGGGCTTCATCAATATGGTACCCAAATACCCAACAGAGAAGGAAGCATCTCGATATCATGCTACTTTTTCTCTCTGGTCTGTTTCAAGAGGTTACGCGCTATTACTAATCTCATTATCTCGTTGGTCCCCTCGTAGATCTGGCAGATCTTGGCATCACGCATATGACGCTCCATAGGAAACTCCTTGCAGTACCCGTATCCGCCAAGGACTTGAACACCTTCCACAGCAGCCTGCATAGCAACATCCGAGGCATACATCTTGGCCATGGCCGACTCTTTTTCAAAGGGCTTTCCGTGATCCTGAAGCCAGGCCGCCCTTAGCAGCAAGAGCTCTGCTGCATCGAGCTGAGTCGCCATATCCGCCAGCTTCCACTGTATCGCTTGAAACTTACATATCGGTTTTCCAAATTGTTCGCGCACCTTTGAATATTCCAGGGCTTCATCTAAGACCGCTCGGCCGATCCCGATCGCCTGGGCCCCAATCCCGAGGCGACCTGCATCAAGCGTGGTCAACATTTGCCTCAGGCCTGCCCCCAGCTCACCGATGAGATTTTCTCTTGGGATGCGGGCATCACTGAAAACCAGTTCTGCGGTCCCAGAGGCCTTAATTCCCATTTTGTCCTCAACACGGCCCACTGAAAAGCCTGGCGCATTTTTTAAGTCTACGACAAAAGTACTGATCCCCTTGTAACCCTTTTCCTTGTCCGTTACTGCGGCGACAACGCAGTAGTCTGCCACATTGCCATTTGTAATGAATTTCTTCTCCCCGTTGATGACCCAGCTATCCCCATCGGGTTTCGCTGTTGTGCGCATGGAAGCCGGATCTGAGCCCGCCCCTGCTTCGGTCAGAGCGTAGCAGCCGATCGCCTTGCCGCTTGCCACCGGGGTAAGATACTTGAGCTTCTGCTCTTGGCTGCCGAATGTATTGATGGGAAAACAGTACAGGGAATTATTCACAGACATAATCACGCCAGTTGATGCGCATGCCTTGGAGATTTCAATTACGGCCAACATGTAGGAGATATAGTCCATCCCGGCCCCACCGTATTCTTCTGGTATGGCAATGCCCATGAGACCCAGTTCTCCCATCTTGTTGCACAACTCCTGGGGGTGCTCCTTTGTTTCATCCAGCCGGGCCGCCACCGGCTTTATCTCATTTTCCGCAAAGCGGCGACACATATCCTGTATCATCCGTTGCTCTTCGGTTAGTTCAAACCGCATGAAACCTCCTTGTTTCCTGTCAATACGTATCAGTTTAGCTTTACGAAACGGACAGGTTCAGCCCTTTTCAAGGCGAGACATTTGCGTAACCTCGTCTCGCTCTTCAGTATGAGGTTATGCAAATGTCTCAAAGCAGCAAAGTGTTACAGAACACTAAAGCTTTACGTCTCCACCAGCCTGCCAGTGAATTTTGGCGGCCGCTTTTCCAGAAAGGCAGTGGTTCCCTCCTTCTGGTCCGGGCTGGCAAAACAGATGGAGAAAGCATCTGCCTCCAGTGCACAAGCATTCTTAAGGTCCACATCAAATCCGCTATCTATGACATGCTTGACGGCTCTGAGCGACACAGGGCCTTTTTCAGCTATTGTTTTTGCTATTTTCAGCGTCTCGTCCATAAGGGTCTCTGCTGGAAAGACGCGAGTGACCAGCCCCATGGCAAAAGCCTCATGGGCAGAAATGATGCGCCCTGTCATGCACAGTTCCTTGGCCCGCCCCTTTCCCACAAGGCGGGCAAGTCGCTGGGTTCCGCCAAAACCCGGGATGAGACCAAGATTGATTTCTGGCTGTCCAAGCCTGGCATCTTCTGAGGCACATATGAAATCACAGGCCATGGCGATCTCGCACCCGCCTCCGAGGGCAAAGCCGTTTACGCAGGCAATGACAGGAATGTCCATAGCCTCCAGGGCAAAGAGGGCCCACTGTCCGGATAGGGCAAATTGCTTTGCGCCAAGGGGATCAAGTCCTTGTAATACCTGTATGTCAGCTCCGGCCACAAAGGCTCTCCCGGCCCCTGTTAATATGAGAACCTTGACGTCTTGTCTTATCTCGATTTCTGAAATCGCCTTGTGAAATTCTCCGATCAACTCCAGACTGAGGGCATTGAGCACTTTGGGTCGATTAAACGTCAGAATTGCAATAGCGTCAGATATTTCAAGCTTAACAGTCTTGTAAGACATCACAACCTCCTCAATCTCTTTCTACCAGCAGACAGACGGCCTCGCCGCCGCCCAAACATAATGACGCCACCCCGCGCCTTGCAGCGGTATCGTTCATTAAGTACAGCATGGTCACCAGTATCCTTGTGCCGCTCGCACCTATGGGATGACCCATGGCCACTGCGCCACCCCTCATGTTGACCTTGGCGGAATCGAGCCCCAGGGTCCTGGTGATGGCAACGCTGGAGGCAGAGAAGGCCTCATTGATTTCAAAGATGTCAATATCATCAATGCCAAGCCCTGCCTTGTTCAAGAGTTTGGGGATACCATAGATGGGTGCTATCAGCACGTATTTTGGGTCAATGGCTACCGAAGATTGCGCTCCCACACGGGCCATGGGCCTTAAATTCATTGCCTCAGCCTTTTCGCGGGCCATCAGGACCGTTGCTGCGGCGCCGTCACTGATCTTGGAGGCATTTCCGGCCGTAACAGTGCCGCCTTTCTTAAAGGCTGGAGGCAGCTTGGCAAGGGCCTCCATGGTGGTTTCGCGGACCACTTCGTCTTTGTCAAAGCTGACGGGAGGACCTTTTCTTTGGGGAATCTGAACGGGAAATATTTCCTGATCAAAGGCGCCTTCACTCTGTGCCTTCAAGGCCTTGTTATAGGAATTGACTGCAAACTCATCCTGATCTTTTCTTGTAACTTCATACTTTTCAGCACAAAGCTCGGCACTCATGCCCATGTGGAAGTCATTCACATGACACCACAGACCGTCATGGATCATAGCGTCGATAAGGATGCCGTTCCCCATTCGATACCCTTTTCGGGCTTTTTCCAGGAAATAGGGTGCCAAGTTCATGTTTTCCATGCCGCCGGCAACTATCACGTCCGCATCGTTCATCATGATGGCCTGTGCAGCCAGCATGATCGACTTTAAACCTGAACCGCAAACCTTATTTACTGTCAGAGCCTCCACATCGTTGGAAAGGCCCCCCTTGAGCAGCGCTTGCCTGGCAGGGTTTTGGCCCAGGCCGCAGGGCAAGACATTGCCCATGATCACCTCATCCACATCATCCGAGGAAACCCCTGCCCGCTTCATGGCCTCCACAATCGCATAGGCTCCCAGCTCAGTAGCAGAGATATTCGAGAAGGCACCTTGAAACGCCCCAATAGCTGTCCTCGCTGCACTTACAATAACTACTTCTCTCATGTATGCTCCTTTTTCGTCCTCTTATTATGCCAGGGCGGCTATCACAATCGGCTCACAATGGCGATATCCAGCCCTTGCCCTTGGGGTTCTATTACTACTGAGAGCATGAAATAGTCTGCATCTCAGGCAATCTGGTAGGGGTCATGAGGTCTTTTCTGAGGTGATTGGCGGGAGGCCTTCATCATTTCAGGGAGTTATGGATGGGGGACCCCCTGGCCCGCTCGTAAGAGCGGGAACAGGGAGGGGGTTGGCTTCCCCCGTGCGTAACTCCTTGAAATGATCAGGCCGGAAGCCTCAGAACCGAAGAAAAGACCTCATGACCCCTGCTATGCAGTGATTAGTTACACTATTTAAACAATATTATGCTCTCAGCAGTAAGCTGTGTGAGAATCTTCTGGCGCGTAAAACGGTGTGAATACGATCTTGTCCATAGTGGCAACTCGATATCGTGCACGCTTTTTCTTCCCAACAGCATAAGCATCCAAGAAAAGCTTGGACTGTCTGAGACAAAGCCCAAAAGGGTCAAGCGTCATGTGCCTGTGTCGGAGACCATAGCAAAAGTGAACCACAATACGCCTCTTTTCGTCCACTGCGCGAATGACGTCATCAAGTATATCGGGCCTGCAACCAAAACCGTCTTTAATAATCACACTCTGGATAAGGGAGTGCAACAGCTGTTTTTGTGACTGCGGCATCTGCTCAACAATGGTGTAAAGACCGCTCAGTGCTCGCCGCACAATGGAAAAGTCCTTGGTGGCAAACAAATGGCGAGTAGCCAACACGAGTGCCAATACCTCACTTAGCGGCAGCTGCTCTATGGTGACCACAGGATCGCTAAAAATCGTAAACCGCCCCTTTACCCTGGAAAATCGGAACCCCATATCGGCCAACCGATTCCTGTCGTAGTAGAACTGCCTCAGGGAGATTCTTAGGTCTTTCGCAATCTGTTCGGGCGGCTTGTCGGGCTGGGTTCTGACTTCGACAATGATGCGCAGAAGCCGTGCAAGACGGTGACTTTCCATAAAAAAACAATAGATTTTAACGGGTTCAAAGTCAAGGCTAAAAATGGAGCCCCCATTGACAAGTAACAATTTACGTGTCTGAAAAAAGGCCGTTTTGCGAACAACATTGAACAATTTTGGAAAAATCGTGCTTTTTTCAAAGAGCTAAGCCCTCACGTTATTGACAGAATTAAGCCACTCTTGGTAAGCATTCTTACATGACCGAAAAGATTCGCATTGGAGCCCTGATTTCAGGAGGCGGGAGCAACTTGCAGGCCATTATTGACGGCTGCAACTCGAATACAATAGACGGAAGGGTCGTGTTTGTGGGTTCAGATACACCGGAAGCCCTGGGCCTGAACAAGGCAAAGGAACAAGGGATTCCAACTTTTGTAGTCGATTACAATGCTATTCTTGTACAGGTGCGGGACCAAAGACCAGAGGACCTGGTTCCTGACGATTTTGACCTGGGGAAAATATTGGCTGCCCAACGGCTCATACCGACTTCCTCAAACAAAGACAGGCTGACAACATACTTTTGCACCCGGGCCATTGTAGAGGCCGCATTGCTCAGAGAAATAGCTGCTTATCCCTTTGACCTTCTGGTCCTGGCCGGCTTTATGCGGGTGCTTACACCCTACTTCATCGATCGGATCAACACCGACCCGTCAAGACCAAGAATGATGAACATCCATCCGGCCCTGCTTCCATCTTTTCCGGGCATGGACGGCTACGGAGACACCTATCGTTACGGTTGTAAGGTAGGAGGCTGCACGGTCCATTTTGTGGACTACGGGGAAGACTCCGGGCCTATCATCGGGCAGAAGGCATTTATTATTGGGCCTGAGGATACGATCGAGTCAGTGAGACAAAGGGGCTTGAAGCTTGAGTGGGCGCTTTACCCGGAGTGCATTCAGCTATTTGCCCAAAACCGCCTGAGAGTTGTTTCAAAGACCTACAAGCTGGAAAATGGTGCGGAGGTAAAGAGAAAAGTAGTCGAAATTGATAGGTAATGCCGCAAGTATATCCGGTTAATGCACGTTTCGTATGAGCTGTCGCCGGGGATTGAAACCGTCGCACATAATGAAACCGACAATTGCCATAGTAGGTTGCGGCGCCGTTGGCACGGCCATAGGAAAACTGCTTGCACGGGCAGGCTGCCGAATCACCGGGGTTGCCACCAGAAGTCTTGAAACAGCAAGTAGAGCAGCCAACATCATCGGTGCCGAGCGATTTTCCGATCGGCCATGGGCCATAACACCAGATGCTGATGTGGTCTTTATTACCACGCCTGACGATGTGATCCAATCAACATGTGAGACCATAGCCGAACACAACGGATTTGAAAAAGGTTCTGTGGTTATTCATTGCAGTGGCACCCTTTCATCAGCCACACTGTCACCTGCCAAAGAGTGTGGGGCTATGGTTGCAACCCTTCATCCCCTCCAGAGCTTTGCCTCGGTGGAGCAGGCCGAGAAACTGGTGCCCGGGTCATTTTTTGGTGTAGAAGGTGACGATGCAGCTCTGCCTGTTGTGCGCCAACTGGTGAGAGACCTGGGGGGCGTCCTTGTCGAGATCAGCTCTGAGGGAAAAACCCTCTACCATGCTGCGGCTGTGACAGCATCCAACTATCTGGTTGCCCTCATGCATCTTGCCCTTGAGTTGGATCGCTCAGCCGGAATGCCCCCTGATGTGTCCTTCAGGGCGCTCTTGCCTTTAATAAAGGGCACTTTGGACAATATAGCCGCAAAAGGGATACCAGAAGCCCTCACAGGGCCCATCGCACGTGGAGACGTGGACACCGTCGCAGCACACGTTGAGGCAATAAGAACTCATACCCCCAAGCTCTTTGCGCTTTACAGAACCTTGGGCCTTTACACGGTTGACCTCGCCAGGGCCAAGGGGACACTTAGAGAAGAAGCGGCCGAAAAACTTGTCGCCCTTCTGGGGTCACAGGAAGGCGTTGATTGATGCTACCGTTGAGACTGATCAGCTTCTTTGGTCTTTTTATCTTGATGTTCCTGGCATGGGTAGTCACAAGGGACAGGAAGAATATCAATTTCAGATTAATACTCACGGGCCTTGTTTTCCAGTGCGCCTTTGCCTTTATTGTCTTCCGCCTCCCTGCTGGAGTCGTCATCTTTTCATGGCTAAACGATGCTGTGCTCAGGGTCATCTCCTTTGCCAAAGAGGGATTGTACTTTGTGTTTGGCCCCATGGCGCTCTCACCCGGAGAGACTGGTCCTGCAGGAGAGACGTCTCCTGGCTTTATCCTCGCCTTCCAGGTGCTGCCGTCCATAATTTTTTTCTCATCACTTGTTTCGCTTCTCTATTACGCGAAGATCATCCCTGCCTTAATCGGTGTGTTCTCCCGGATATTTACCTATTTGATGCGGATCAGTGGAGCAGAGTCGTTGTGTGCCTCCAGCAACATATTTGTGGGAGTTGAATCCGCCGTGACCATCCGACCCTATATTGAGGATATGACTAGGTCAGAGCTGTGTACTGTACTTACAGCAGGCATGGGTACCATTGCATCCACGGTAATGGCTCTGTATGTAGGATTCTTGCACGCGGAATTTCCATCTATAGCCGGTCACTTGATCTCGGCATCGGTTATCAGCGCACCAGCCGCCATTATCATGTCAAAGCTAACAGTACCTGAAACCGAGACACCCAGAACCTTGGGGATAAGCGTTCAGGCAGAAAGAGATCACCGGTCTGCAACCTGGATAGAGGCTATTATTCATGGCGCCAATGATGGTGTGAAACTCTGTGTTGGTATTGTCGCCCTGCTCTTGGCATTCCTCGGACTACTCTCCATGTGCAACTGGCTCCTGGGATTCGTTGGGAGTAAGATCTTTAGTATGGGGCTGTCTCTCCAATTGATCCTCAAGTACCTCTATTATCCAGTAGCTGTTATCATGGGGGTACCGATCCAGGATGCAGGACACGTGGCCACGCTTCTTGGCGAGAGGACCATTGTCACAGAGGTGGTTTCCTACCAACACTTGAATCAGCTCATTCAAAACGGGGTGTTAGGGGATGCCCGGAGTATTACTATTGCCTCTTACGCGCTTTGCGGGTTTGCACACATTGCCTCATTGGCGATTTTTGTAGGAGGGTTTTCCGCCCTGGCACCTGCCAGGGCTAAAGACCTTGCAGGCGTGAGCTTCCGCGCCCTGTATGCTGCCACCCTTGCCTGCCTCATGACAGGCTGTATCGCGGGCCTGTTTGCCTAGGACTATCGTAATCATATCACAAGCACTCTTGGCTTGACTGGCATCACGGGGACGAAGCAGGCATCAACGGTGTAAGGGTGTGGAATCCAGTTAAAGATATAGCAGGTATAAGTAACGGCTCGCATAACCGGCAGGTTTTAGCGTCAGCAAAAACTTGTCTGAGTTCATGCAATAGTTGGATGTTCGATTCACTACCGGAAAGCAGACAAGCAAAGTTGTGACGTATCAAATATATTTGGAAGGAGCGGCGGTCTAAAGAAAAGGCCAAAGTTGTGAGGTGGGGGCCTCCTTAATTGGAAGGTAATGGTGTTTGTGCGTTAGTTAAGCTGTTCCCGCCAAAGGATGGCGTTGAGATTTGGAGGGCCCCCACTTCACTTTGGAAATTTTATATTTTGTATAAATTTTATTATAAATTTTATCAAAATATTCATAGCATTCAAGCCTGGATGATTCCTGGCATAATACGGGGCAAAAACGGGGATGCTACATAGATAATAGGTGGGGGGCTAGCGTAAGGCCCAAATACTTGGAAGACAAGTTCTGGGAAAATGGCAACTAACCAGCCAGACGACTTTATTATAGCTGTTTATATGTCCCTTATTCTTTCCAACTGGGTTTCCAGTTCTTCTGCTTCTTCTTCTCGTCCGAACTTTTGCAACCGTTTTCGAAGCTTTTCAATCTCCTGTCTAAGCCTTGGCAACAACTCCTGTTCTACCTTTTCCCGCACCGACTCGCCGGAGCGCTTCATCTCTTCTGCAAGACCCTCCAATTCTCGTTGAAGCTTCTTGAACTCCCGGCTCTCTGGAAGAGTGGCTAATTCTTCGAGCAAACGTTCGAATTCCGTCCTGATGTCCTTAAATTTCTTTTCTAAGCTCTCATCCGTTGGAGTCAACACTGCTGAGGTTTTGCTCGAGCCTTTAACCGTGGCACCGTCTTCTAGGGGTAATCCACCTTTGCAGGTCTGGATTATCTCAATTGCCTTCTTTCCATTGTTTCTGGGGTCATCTGTAATGAAGAACTTGGAATGCTCAGTAGCAGAGTTAGCAAAAGCTTTTCTGATCTCCACATCGACCAGATAATAGCCATCTTTGGAATAGAACGTCCTTGTTACTTCCCCTATATGATTCTGTTCAAAAACCACCCTGTCACCTTCTTCCAGCCCATAGAGCTGATCATACTTGATCGTGACATCCAGCGCACTCTCTTTGCATCCCCAGAAGCCCAAGAATAACATCATTAAGATCAAAATCCTTTTTAGCAACATGCAGACCTCCCAAAGTATTGAATTGATCCCCCGGTTGTGGATCAATCCCGAACGATCCTGTCTATCTGATCTAATAGAATAGTTAGACCGGAGTGTCAAGTGACATGGTATCTAACTGCCTGAAATCACAGTTTTCGTTATATACCCGCTACCAGGAGGCGCCATGAACCTGGGGCAAATTGCACCCGTACAACATGCGGCATACGACAGCTTTGCATAACCTCGTCTCGCTTTTTGATATGAGGCTTTTGACCCATCTGCCGCTTAAGTGCTTAAGGGTTTTTGACGATAAGTAGATGGAACAAGATTGGGGAAGCCCAAGGAATATACACGGTAATGCCGGATCATCACAAAAGAGAATTACAAAACCTTAAAACAAAACTGTGCCCTTACTGTAGAACGCCCAATAAACTTAATGCTGTAAGATGCGTCTACCAGTATTGTGGGAAGAGAATCGGCGAACTTGAAAAAGATGGAAGGGCCCATAAACCTACGGACTGGTGGTCCTATATTAGTTGCTCTCTGTGGTGGTTGGCATTTATCTTCTACATATGGATACTAGGTTGGTCTAAACCACTGATGCACCAAATACAACTCTTGGCAATCTGGTTCTGGAACGTTGCGGTATTGTTGTGGAACGGAATGTGGAACTGGTTCGTGAGCTCATGGAACGGAATGTGGAACTGGTTCGTGAGCCTATGGAACTGGTTGACATGATGACGCTTTTCTTAGGGTTAATCATACTGCTGTCGCGACTCAGATGATACCATGGCCGCGAAATGCGCGCTGGAAACCTAAACAGCAATGTTATAGGAGCGCTCCAGCAGGCATATGTATAACTGGTACTCTTCCCATGACCTCACTATTATTCTTCGAGGTGCCTCACTTTTCTGATAACCACGGGCTTTTCGGGAACATCTCTGAACCGACCAGAGGTGGTGGTCTTGACCTTTTTTACCCTGTCAACCACGTCCATGCCCTCGAAGACTTTGCCAAAGACGGCATATCCGAAACCCCTTGGTGTATCATCAGTATGGTTTAAAAAGCCGTTGTCTTTGACGTTTATAAAAAACTGGCACGTAGCGCTGTTGACATCGCGTGTCCTTGCCATGGCAATTGTGCCACGGTCGTTTTTCAGCTCAGCCGTGGCCTCGTTCTTTATCGGTTGGTGGGTTGCTTTCTGCTGCATATCCGCGGTAAAGCCCCCGCCCTGTATCATGAAATTATCTATAACCCTATGAAATATCGTACCGTCATAGAACTTCTCGTCCACATAGCGCAGAAAATTCTTAACCGTTTCCGGGGCCTTCTCGGCCCAAAGCTCGATCTTGATAACACCTTCAGATGTCTCTATGACCACCTTGGGATTTGGCTTCTTTGTCATTTCCTTCTCCCCCGCACATGCCGATTGAACCACAGTAGCCACCGTAATGACCAATGCCACCATTATTAACCACCTGCACCGCATAGCCCGTCCTCCCTTTTCCCTTGAAAGATTTGACTTTTATGATAAACGACACCATGGAGTCTTCAGTTCGTGCTGAGTCCCCCTTTTGTCTATTTGTTTCCAAATATCCAGGGCACCGTACGTGATCTAGTGGGGTCGCGTCAAGATGAAAAAGGATGGAGAATTTTAGAAGGCATGAAAAAATTTGAGCTTACAGTTGGAGGAAAGGATTATAAGGTAGACATTGAAAAATTTGACGGCAAACGCGCCGTAGTGAAGGTGGACGGCAAGTCGTATGAGATCGATGTAAAAAAAGCCGCTGAGGCAATTTTTTCTGCTCACCCGGCATCGCCACCTGCAAGCAACGCCCAGGTGACAGCCTCAGCAGCCCCGGAGCCGCATCCGGCACCTGTTGCGTCACTTTCGTCTGGCGGCCAAGTCGTAGCTCCGATGCCCGGGCTTATACTCGATATCATGGTTTCGGTCGGGGACACAGTGGTGGCTGGAACCCCTGTAGTCAAAATGGAAGCAATGAAAATGGAAAATGAGATTCCTGCCCCTGTGGGCGGAACCGTAAGGGAGCTTAGCGTAGGGAAAGGCGACCGGGTGTCAACCGGTGAACTCCTGTTGCTGATAGATGAAGGATAAGGGTAACTGTTCGGCAGGTGTGGTATTTCTTGGAACGGCTTGGACACACAGGAGTGGAAAGAAGCATCGCGCCTGCTGAACAGTTAGGGATAAGGGGCTGAACTGTTTATCTGGGGAGACATGACGTCATGGGAATGGAAGACAAAATTCAGGCGTTGATTGAAAAAGATGCAGAGGCCAAACTGGGCGGCGGCCAGAACCGGATCGACACCCAGCACCAGAAGGGGAAACTGATCGCCCGTGAACGCATTCAAGGGCTCTTGGACAAAGACAGCTTTGAAGAAATGGATAGATTCGTCCTTCATCAGGCAACCGATTTCGGCATGGACAAAAAGAGGTTTTCGGGCGACGGCGTCGTAACGGGCTATGGCCGCATAAACGGCCGGTTGGTCTATCTTTTTGCTCAAGATTTCACTATCTTGGGTGGTTCTCTTAGCTATGCGGTAAGTGAGAAGATCTGCAAGGTCATGGATCTTGCCCGCAAGAACGGCGCACCCCTGATCGGCATGAACGATTCCGGGGGCGCGCGCATCCAGGAGGGGGTCTCCAGTCTGGCCGGATACGGGAACATATTCATGCGAAACGTACTATCGAGCGGCCTTATCCCTCAGATATCAGCCATAATGGGCCCCTGTGCCGGGGGGGCAGTCTACTCCCCTGCTCTTACCGACTTTGTCTTCATGGTGGAAAACACGAGCTACATGTTCATAACAGGGCCTCAGGTCATAAAAGCGGTCACCCACGAGGAGGTAACTCCAGAGAAACTGGGTGGGGCTCTGACCCACAGTGCCACAAGCGGAGTGGCCCATTTTTCAGGAAAAGGCGATCAGGAAGTCATCGCCATGATTCGTGAACTCTTGAGCTTCCTGCCTCAGAACTGCCGTGAGAAACCGCCCGAAATTGTGCCTACGGACGACCCTAACCGGATTGATATGGGGCTGCGCGATGTTATACCTGATAACCCGCGCCATCCTTATGACATGCATCAGGTCATCAATTCTACGGTTGATAATCATTATTTTCTTGAGGTGCAGGCGAGGTATGCACCCAATATCATTATCGGCTTTGCTCGCCTGAACGGTATGACCGTGGGCGTGGTTGGCAACCAGCCCTTATTCTTTGCCGGGTGTTTGGACATCAATGCCTCCATAAAGGGAGCCCGATTTGTCCGGTTCTGCGATTGTTTTAACATTCCACTCATTACTTTTTGTGATGTACCTGGATTCCTACCAGGCACGGCCCAGGAATTCGGAGGTATCATAAAACACGGCGCAAAGCTCATCTATGCTTACTGCGAGGCGGTGGTGCCCAAGATTACTGTGATTACGCGCAAGGCCTATGGTGGGGCATATATCGTGATGTCGAGCAAACACCTGTGGGGGGATATCAATTTTGCTTATCCCTCTGCCGAGATTGCCGTCATGGGACCGGAGGGGGCCGTGAACATAGTCTTCAAAAAGGAGATAAGCGCGGCCAATGACTCTGCAAAGAAGGAGGCCGAAATGATCGAAGAATATCGCAGGGTCTTTGCCAGTCCGTATCGCGCGGCCGAAAGGGGCTTTATTGATGAGATTATTTTGCCTGAACAAACGCGCCCCAAACTGATCAGGGCCCTGGAGTCTCTCAAGAACAAGAAAGATCGCATGCCCCATAAGAAACACGATAATTTGCCGCTATAAGGTCTCCGGCTTTGAGGCGGGAAGAACCTTCTCCTATCGCTGAACCTTTCACCGTGAGGCTCTTGCACAACTCGTTCGAGCGTCCATTGTGAGCCAGCCCGATAATGGGTCAAAAAGCCCACACGAACAAACGAAAAGGGGCTGTGCAAAATCTCACCGTGGAGCAAATGCTATGTATGACGCCAAGAAGCTAAAACAGCTTGAAGAGGCTTCTGCTGCCTGGACCAAAAAGACGGCGGAAATTGTTGCTAAGCACCCCGAACGTAAGGAAGGCTTTCAAACCGTCTCAAAGATTCCCGTAGAGCGGCTCTATACACCCCTTTCTGAGTCTAAGTTAGACTACCTGGAGTCCCTTGGGTTTCCCGGAAATTATCCTTACACCCGAGGAGTCCAGCCGACCATGTACCGCGGGCGTCTCTGGACCATGCGTCAGTATGCAGGTTTTGCCAGTGCAGAGGAGTCTAACAAACGCTTCAAGTACCTGCTGGACCAGGGGCAGACCGGACTCAGCGTCGCCTTTGATCTGCCCACACAAATTGGATATGATTCGGATCACCCCCTGGCTCAGGGCGAGGTCGGTAAAGTCGGCGTGGCCATTGACTCTCTAATGGACATGGAAACCCTCTTTGACGGTATCCCTCTGGACCAGGTCAGCACTTCCATGACCATCAATGCACCGGCCGCCATTGTGCTGGCAATGTATGTGCAGACGGCCGCCAAAAAAGGGATCTCTGTTGAAAAATTGAAGGGCACCATCCAGAACGACATCCTAAAGGAGTACGCTGCCCGAGGGACTTATATATTTCCGCCGGCACCTTCCATGCGGATTATCACCGATATTTTCGGCTTCTGTTCCCAACACATCCCATCATGGAACACCATTAGCATCAGCGGATACCACATTAGGGAGGCGGGAGCTACGGCCGTGCAAGAGGTGGCTTTTACCTTAGCCAATGGTGTCGCCTATGTGGGGGCTGCCCTTGAGGCCGGTCTCGATGTGGATGAGTTTGCTCCACGTCTTTCTTTTTTCTTCAATGCCCATATGGACTTTTTTGAGGAGATCGCCAAGTTCAGGGCGGCTCGGCGACTGTGGGCTAGGATCATGAAGGAACGTTTCGACGCCAAGTCGCCCAAGTCGCTAGTGCTCCGGTTTCATACCCAAACGGCCGGCTGCGCCCTGACCGCCCAGCAACCACTCAACAATGTCATTAGGGTAACCTTACAGGCCCTTTCTGCCGTCCTTGGTGGCACCCAGTCTCTTCATACTAATTCCATGGATGAGGCGTTTTCCCTGCCATCTGAGGAGGCTGTACAGATTGCCCTCAGAACCCAGCAGATTATCGCATACGAATCAGGGATACCCGACACCGTTGATCCCTTGGGCGGATCATTTTATGTTGAACGCCTCACTAATGACATCGAGCAACAGGCACAGGCCTATCTTGACCAGATTGACGAAAACGGCGGGGCTGTCGCTGCGGTTGAACAAGGATTCATCCAGAAGGAAATCCAGGAAAGCGCTTATGCCTACCAACAGGCTGTGGAGTCAGGGGACCAGGTGGTGGTTGGTTTGAATAAGTTTCAGCAAGGGGAAGCATCTCTGACCGATCCCCTCCTTCGGGTAGATCCCGCTGTTGGGAAATCACAGGTTGCCAAGCTGGAGAAGTTAAAGGCTGAGCGGAACAACACCAAGGTAGCCGTGGCCCTTGAAAGGCTCAAGGCCTGTGCAAAGGGGGCTGACAACCTTATGCCATATATTATGGAGTCCGTGGGATGCTATGCCACCCTGGGGGAAACTTGTGACACCTTGAGGGAGGTATTTGGAGAGTACAGGGCCGCGTCAACGCTGTGAGCGGGGTGACCAATGGCGAAGAAGATCCGAGTTTTGGCGGCGAAACCAGGATTGGACGGTCATGATCGAGGTATTAAAGTCATATGCTATGCCTTGCGTGATGCCGGCATGGAGGTGATCTACACAGGCCTTCGCCAGACCCCGGAACAGATTGTCCAGGCAGCAATCCAGGAAGATGTGGATGTAATCGCTATGAGCGTGCTATCAGGCGCCCACGATTACCTCTTTCCCAGGGTTATGGAACTCCTAAGGGAGGCCGGGGCAAGCGACATTTTGGTCATTGGTGGCGGAATTATACCGGAAGAAGATGTCCCTAGTTTGAAGGAAGCCGGCATAAAGGCTATTTTCGGGCCTGGTACCCCCACAAGCGAGACCGTTCGTTTCATACAAGAAAACGTGTAATAGAGAGAGACCTTTGCGGAGCCTCGCAAAGGGACAATTAAGCCGCTGGAGCGATTTGTTGCTATTTGGTAAAGGAGCCCGTAAAGGAGTCATTCAAATGTCTCAAAACGGCTGGCCGGGTGCTGAACCATTGCGAATACGTCTTGCAACAAAAAGGCTTTATCTTTCCAACTTGCCATTTCCGGTTTGCCTTGGCCTCTTGTTCTTCTTGCTAAGCTGTGCTGGGCCTGAAAAAAAGCCGCCTTCCCTCCCAGGCTATCCTACAGCATACAAAATTGGCAAACAATGGTATCAACCCGTTAAACATGCGCGTGGTTTTCGCGAGCGAGGGCTTGCATCGTGGTACGGGGAAGACTTTCACGGCCGCAGAACATCAAGCAGTGAAATTTATGATATGCACGCATTGACGGCAGCGCACAAGACCTTACCCCTGGGAACTTATGTGAAGGTCCACAATTTAAGGAACGGAAAAGAGGTGGTTGTTAGAATAAACGACCGAGGGCCCTTCGTGCGCGGCCGAATCATTGACCTGTCGTATGAGGGTGCCAAGAAAATCGGGTTGGTAGGCCCTGGAACGGCACCTGTGGAGATCGTAGCCTTAGGGGTTCCCAAAGAGACAACGGTCAAGGGGAAGGTCAAACGAACTCTTGTGCCGACCAATTACTATGTCGGGGATTTCGCGGTCCAGGTAGGTGCCTTCAAGGACAAAGAAAACGCCTTAAGGCTGAAAAACAGACTTGCGTCTACTTACAAAGACACCCATATCGTCTTATACGAACGCACAGACGGGACCTTCTACAGGGTTCGCGTTGCAAGGTGTACAACCCTGGATCAGGCAAGAAAGTATGAAAAGATGCTGGAATCTGACGGGTTTCCGGATGCTATTGTCGTTGCTCGTTAAGAAGAATTAATCTTTTTTCTTAGTATGCCAGAAGTCTTAAAGACCGCAACTCTGCGAGCGCGAAGTTGCAGGTCTTCCCGTGTCTGGGGGTTGCGACCTCTCCGGGCCCTCTTTTCCTTAACCACGAACTTCCCAAAACCACTAATCAGGAGGTCCTCGCCGCTTTCGAGCGTACGCTTCATGATTTCCAAGAGTTGCTCTACTACTTCCCTCGCGCGATTTTTCCTCAGACCAAGTTTCCAGTATACCTCATTGATAATTTGATCTTTGGTCAAGGCCATAAGCTCACTCCTTCTAGGCTAAACAGTAGTCGATTTCCCACAGTCGATTTTTTAAAAATATGGACTAAATTCAATAGAGTGTCAAGCATTTATTAACGCAAGGCAAAAAAAACTTGATTGTGCAGAAGTTTTCTTTTTTAAGTAGCAGAGTCCACTTTCAGCGAATCATACAGAATTGGAGAACGATCTATATCATGTTGAAGATTGTCTTTTTGGACAGAGACGGTGTCATCAATATGGACCGCCCCACCTATGTCAAGACTTGGTCCGAGTTCGAGTTTCTACCAGGAAGCCTCAACGCCCTGAGGCTGTTGACCCTTCACCAATATCGTATAATCGTCATCTCAAATCAGTCGGTGATCAATCGAAAGATGGTCACTGAGGTGCAACTCCAAGGGATCCACGAAAAAATGGCAAAGGCTGTCGCTGCCCATGGTGGCAATATAGAAGCGGTTTACTATTGTCCTCATCTGCCTGAAGATGGCTGTGGCTGCCGGAAGCCGGAACCCGGCTTAGTCTACCAAGCTCAAGCCGACTACGGGTTGGAGTTGGCTGAGACCTGTATGATCGGTGACAGCTTGAAGGACATTCAGTGCGGTCGCAGGGCCGGGTGTGGAAAGGTCTTACTCGTTCGCACCGGCTACGGTGCACACACGGAACGTCTGTGCCAAGAAGCCGGCATATCCCCGGATCATGTGGCCGACGATCTGCTGGCTGCCGTGAAGTGGCTCTTTGCGAATCAAAGTGCCAAGGACCGTGGGATTTAGTTGTTTTTTGGTTTCAACGCGAGCTGGCCAAGCTGTTAATCAGGGCGGCAACATAACCTGCGCCGAAACCGTTATCTATGTTGACCACACTGACATTGCAGGCACAGCTGTTGAGCATAGCCAGCAGGGCTGTAACTCCGCCAAAACTTGCCCCATAACCGACGCTGGTGGGAACGGCAATTACCGGTTTATCCACCAAGCCGCCAACCACACTGGGCAGGGCCCCTTCCATACCGGCTACTACCACAAACACAGTCGCTTCAACCCAAGACTCACTATGATCCAACAGACGATGGATCCCGGACACACCGACGTCGTAAAGGGTTTTTACTGGATGGCCCATTGTGGTTGCGGTGATTGCCGCCTCCTCGGCCACCGGAATGTCCGAAGTGCCTGCTGCAATCACGATGATCAGTCCGCTGCCAACAGGCTTTGCCGACTCTGAACCATACACAAGGACCCGGGCCTGGCCGTGATAGGTGGCTTTGGGATATTGTTCCGTAATAACCCTGGCTTTTTCTGGGGAGAGGCGAGTGACCATGACAGTGTCTCCCTGCTTGAGCATCGCATCGATAATTCCCAGAATATGGTCCGGAGATTTCCCCTCCCCAAAGATCACTTCTGGGAACCCCTTTCTCAATGGGCGGTGATGGTCCACTCTGGCATATGCAAGGTCTTCAAACGGCAGGCGCTTCAGCTTGCTGACCGCCTCATCCACTGTCATACTGCCGGAAGCGACCGACTCCAAGAGCTGTCGTAAGGTATCGGCATCCATGGTGATTGTCAGTCTTCTAACATCGGCCTGATGGACAGTCAACAACTATCGGTTCAGTGTCGGCCACACAGCGGTTGGCAAAAATCAGGCGACAATGTAGGGAGACATCATGCTTGATTTACAAATCAGATATGCTATTTAGATGAGAGCTTTGCAGAACCTCGGAAAGCGACAATTATGAGGTTTTTGGGAACCCATCTGGGCGAAGCGAACGGCCCACCTCACTGGGTAAATCGCAAGCTGTTTGATCCGCCCAAGGCGGAGAGTTCTTGCGATTTAGTGAGTAAGCCCATAGATGGGTCAAAAACCTCATGTCAAAGAGCGAGACGAGGTTGTGCAAGGCTCTCTGGACATCTAATGTGTAACTTCACCATTCATGGAAAACCTCACCCCCCTGGTTGTTGAGAACTTACTCGAATGTGAGGCGAGACAACTGACAACTTAATGGTGACCAAATGGAAAGCTTGGATCGTATAGCAGGATCAGAGTTTGAGGC
>CAZCWQ010000023.1:0-31047 GCA_964502365.1 uncultured Desulfobacterales bacterium
TCTCTTCAACAATTGCTACGAGAACTACGGCATCAAAAATGCCAACACCCTCCAGAGATTACTCCGATAGATGTCCCCCAAAACGCTCACGGAGCGAGCCAAAAGGCTTTAGACCAAGATCATGAAGGGACTCACGCACAGAGTGCCATCCAGGGCCAATGTGGAACATCCACCGTGGCGGGCCTCTCCGGATGCTGCCCAGCCTTATGCATTGACATACAATGGCATTTTTTGTATATTCACCTCGCCTAAAAGGAAGTTCTTATCAGTTTTCCTTGTTCCGGTAGTTCATTGCTTCTTACTCCGTATCCCGCGACCGAACGGTCACATGCACTGGTGATTCCTTGCATCTGCAAGGTGAGAGGCTTCAGATGTCTCGCCATAGAAAAAAGTCATGATCCGAAAATGCAACAACATAGATTTTGAGACCATCCAGTCCATAATCAATGATTCGGCACAAGCATACAAGGATGTCATCCCAGAGGACCGGTGGGAAGAACCTTATATGTCAAACAATGAGCTCCAGCATGAAATAGATGAAGGTGTGGAATTTTGGGGTTACGAAGAAGATGGCCAATTAATTGGAGTAATGGGTATTCAAGACATTCAAGATGTGACGTTAATTAGGCACTCCTACATTCGAACGGCCAGACGAAATCAAGGCATAGGTGCGAGATTGCTCTCAGAATTACGTCAGAAGACAACGCGTCCCACTCTGGTCGGAACTTGGGCAGATGCGGTTTGGGCGATCCGTTTCTACGAAAAACATGGCTTCCGACTGGTCACCCCAATACAAAAGGATCGGCTACTAAAGAAATATTGGTCGATTCCTGAACGTCAGGTCGAAACCTCTGTGGTTTTGGCGGATCAGAAGTGGCTCGATCTCGTAGAGGCACAGATCGCGTCAGAAAGTCCATCTGATTAAGTTAAATCGGTTTATAAAGATCTCGCAACGGAGTAAGAGTAAGTTCAAACCTGGTGCAGGTTCAAAGAATCAATGATGGAAGTGAGACGGGGTCTGGGTCCTATACTTGCCGGCAATGCACAGGGCAGACATCACTCCAACAGAGTCAATGAGCTCAGGTATTGATATTCTTTCGTTGAAGCCACCCAGATGCGGCCCGGTATATACGGTGATATCCTCTACACCCCTTTTCAGGGCCTTTATGTCATCCTGAGAGCACCCTCTTGTCTTCATGAACTCTTTGAATGACTCATCAGACATTTCCAGTTGGTCGGCAACCCTTAAGACCTCCCCCATATGGCGATCCACACCCATCTCTTCTATCATCCGTGAGGTCAATAGGTCGAAATCACAAGGTACCTCTTCCTTGAATTCTTCTTCTGCAAACCCTTTATAATAACTATGAAAGATTCCCTGTAGAAGGTCTTTAAAAAACGCCTCATCAAAAAGGTCTTGAGCATCCACTGCCTTGCCCTGTCTGTCAAATCCGACTCTTTGTATATCTTTACTGCGAAAATAACTGCCTGTTGTCAACAGCAGGCTCAATATCTGCGTTCCAATGTGGTAGTAGAGTTCTCGGCCCGCACCATTGAAAGAGGCAAAGTGTTCAAAGTCCCTGATGCCTGTGAGGCCAAAATTCGGATAACGGCACGAATCAAGCCACCTGTCGAGCCTTCCTCCTCGCTGCCACTCATAAAGGCCATGATCTGCTCTTCTGTCCTGTTGAACCCTGTTATGGAAGAGTGGAATCGGTGCACAATGAATAATCCCAAGTGAGGTGAGTCTTCCCAGCAGCCAAGCATTTCTAAACATAACCTCCCTGAGCGCACCCATAGTAAGTCGCCTGCCTGCTCTATGGTCATTGGGATACGCAAAATAATCCTCATTGGCGAAAAAGCCCATTCCGAAACAGCCCGGTTGAAAACCTTTTTCTTCCAGCGTCTGTACTGGAATGTCTTCTAACATGAATACGTAGCTTCCCTGAATCTTGATGGGCGTTGGAACATTGAACCTCACAGGAAAGGAGTATTCATCCGAACCCAGGTGTTCCATCCATATTGCGTCCGTATAAACACACCGAGCAGCAACTTCACCAGGTGCCAATTTGACCACCAACAGAATCTCTTTAATATCAGTGGGAAGAACCAAACTCCTTCCAAAAACTGTCGGAACCCCACGCGTCGCAATCCCGGCTCCTTTTAATATGTCATGCCACCTCACTCGTGGGACGTCTCCAAGTGTCTCTTCGCTTGTACTTGGGCCACGAATGGAAAGCGGAAGGGAACCTAAGGCCTCGGTAGATGCTCTGTGGGAATGCCCGTTGGTTGCACCAAGGAGATTCTGCAAGGTAAAGAGTGCCTGCTCAGCCAGGGGTTGTCCAATTGTGCCCACAATAATAGAAACAAGTGCTTCAGCTGCTTCCCTATACAGGAAAAATGATTGGCTTTGAGTGGAAAAATTTAAATTCCTCAAAACCCCTTCCAAGGCCGATACGGTTCCGGAGTGTGTGACTCGAGGGCGAGCCTTGACGAGTGAATGCAAGTCGCGGACAGCCAGATATGCGGCAGCGAAATCAGACTGTCTAACCTTGAGGGCATTTTCTAAGACAGCCCTTTCTCTTTCCAGGTCCTGTCCGTACATGTTATTGACAAGCCTTCCTAATGACCTAACACATCTAGAAACAAGAAGCACAGGCATAAGGCGCAAGGCACAAGGTGGTTCATTGCCTTGCCCTGTGCCTTGAGCATAGGACCTTCCTACCTGCTTAGCACCTCAACATCGACAAAATCCAGAAGTTTTCTCAAAAATACGAAAAGATTCCTAAAGTTCCTGACCATAAGTATCGAAAAGCAGGAGAGAAAGTTACAAATAGCACACAGGAGGTCACACCATGGATAAGAATTCGTCAAGTGAACTTGCTGGAATCGGAGACCTGTTAGCAAAAGCATGGGAGATATACAAGGAACGCATGTTGACCCTGATTCTTGTGGGACTGGCTACGGCTCTCCTACCTGTCGTGTCGTTTGCACCACTTTTCGGCCTTGGATTTGTGGTTTCGCAGTTCATGCCGGATTTCAAAATTCCGATTATCATTATAAGCACTCTCTTGGCGGTAGGGGCCATGGTTTGGGTTGGAAACTGGGCTGTGTTAGCCTTTCTCACAGCTATTGTAGACCAAGAGTGCGGGATAAAAGAGGCCTTTCAAAAGGCCAAGCCCAAGGTCATTGCACACATATGGCTGGGCACCTTGACAGGTCTGATCCTAATCGGTGCGCACCTTCTTCTGGTTATTCCAGGCATTATTTTCACTGTCTGGTTTTTCTTTGCCCCATTTATATTCATTGACGAAGATGTCCAAGGTATAGATGCTCTTTTAAAGAGTAAAGAATACGTGCGCGGCAGATGGTTCGGCGTATGCTTGAGATTGCTCGCCATTTGGCTCATCTCAGTTCTTGTCTCCATGATACCGATCATGGGTCAGTTGCTTGCCCTTTTTCTTATACCTTTCAGCTTTATTTACACATTTCTTGTCTACCAAGACCTGAGGACCATCAGAGGAGACATCTCATTTCAACCCACAAGAAAGGAAAAGGCAACTATTATAGCAACAGGCACCTTTGGTTATGTCATGCCAGTGCTTGTCGTGTTTGCCTTCATGGGTTCCATGTTACTGATGCCTTTCTCCGTGCTAAAAGCAAGAATGACAGGGCAATCGCCTCTTCCTATCGCGACACAACAGCGCAACTCACAAGGATCTGTTGTGGATACAAGGCGCCTTCGGGTAGCCCCAGTGGTCCCTGGCAAGGTCACCAACATAGAGCCCCTCGTTCAGACTCTTGAGGACAAGAGCACAGACTGGACAAAGCGTTCCCGGGCAGCATTCACCTTGGGGCAGACAAGGGACAAGAATGCGCTTGAACCCCTTGTGAGGGCCCTGAGGGATGACGAGCACTGGGCTGTGCGTCAAAATGCTGCCGATTCTCTTAGCAGATTGGGGATTCGGCAGGCCGTGCCCCCCCTTATTCATGCGCTGGGATCGGATAGAAATGTCTTTGTGCGTACCGCCGCTGCCAAGGCCCTTGGCAAACTAGGTGACAGGCGCGCTGTGGAAACCCTGAACAAGGCACTAAAAGACGAAGAAACGGTCACCACATTCAGGGACGGAAAAACGGTGGAAGTCAAAGAAGTCGCCGAAGCGGCAAAAGAAGCTTTGAGTCTCTTGGCTGTCCGTGGAGGGCAAGGATATTCAGCTGTGGCAAGTTCAGAATCACCGCCATTTGCGTCACCAGAAGAAGAGAAACCAGGGCCCACTCCCACAACCGTCGTCCCATCTCAGGACATGAAGACAGCGGAAGCCTCGGCCGATAAACAAGCCGCAAAGCTAAGGAAGGATATTGAGGCCTGCACCAATGCGCTTAAACTACAGCCAAAAGACGCACTCACCTACCATAACCGAGCAGTGGCCAATTACAGTCTCGGACATTATCAGGAAGCTGTTGATGACTTCACCAGTGCAATCGAATTTGATCCAAAGAATGCAGCAGCCTACTACAATCGGGCTATTGCCTATGCCTCACTCGGCAACCATAAACAGGCCATTGAAGACGGCATTAAGGCCATTGAACTAAATCCAAAGGAAGCCAAGGCTTATATAAATCGCGGCATAGACTTTATGGCCCTTGGCAACTGCGATCGGGCCGTGGACGACTTCAACACCGCCATTGAGCTGAACTCTAAAGATGCCTCAGCTTATTATGCCCGCGGGTTTGCATATTACAAACTCGCGTCTCACGAGCAGGCCCTCAAAGACTTCACAAAGGCAGCCGAGTTAGGTGACAAGAATGCACAGGAATATGTACAAACCCACCAAAATGGAGATGAACACTGAAACCTCTCACGCCATAGCACTTCTTTCCGGAGCGGTCTTAGGCTTGGCAAACTCTACGCGATTACGCCCACGTGCCTTTGCCTTGTAGAGAGCCGTGTCGGCAAGTTGGATGATGGATGTCACGTCCATCCGTGACGTTGGATACGCTATGGTTACACCCAAAGACACGGTAACAGGAACAATCCCCTCAGGTATGGTCGTCGGTTTCTCACAAATGAATGAACGTAACCTTTCTGCTACACTTAGCGCACCTTGCTTGTCACAACTAGGAAGCACAATCAAGAACTCCTCTCCTCCATACCGACCAACGGCATCATAACGTCGCAACGAAGAAACCATCCTCTTAGCCGCTTCACGAAGCACGAAGTCACCAGCATTATGCCCGCAGGTATCGTTGACCTGCTTGAAGTGATCCAGGTCAGCCATGGCGATTCCCACAGAAGTTCCTTCACGTGCCGCGCGTGCCAGTTCCCGCTGCAGGATATCGAGGATCGCTGAACGGTTCCATAACTCCGTAAGGGAATCACGCGTGGCCTGAACCCGAAGTTCTTCTCGCGCTAAGACGAGTTGTTCCTGCAACTCTATGATGCGCCTGCCCGCACGGAGGCGCACCTTCAGTTCCCCTGAATCAGGGGGCTTAATAATGTAATCATCAGCCCCAGCCTTCATCGCTTCAACCAAATCCTCCTTCTGGTCCTTTGCAGTGAGCAGCAAGATGTAGACATAAGGTTCCTCAGATCGGCTCCGGACTTTTTGGCAGACCTGGACACCGTCCATTTCAGGCATCATCCAGTCCAATATAGCAAGCCTGGGACTGTCTTTTTTCTGCAAGACTTTCCATGCCTGCACACCGTCTTTTGTGGAGACAACCTCATAGCCCCACTTGGTCAGTCTTGTTTCCAACAGTCGGCGGGAGGTTATGTTGTCTTCAGCAATTAAGATTTTCAACTAGCATCCTCCTTGACGGTTGCCACCTACACTTGCCAGAAGGCAGGCGAGAACCGAAGCTTTGTCCAGAACCTCCTCCGTAAGAATACTAGAAAACACCGTCCTCTCTTTGACTGCAGGAATCATGCCGAAAACATTGACAGTTCAGACCGTTAGTCCCTATACAATGTGCAACCCTGCGTAACGGTCTCTTAGTGTTGTGTTCAGGCCTTGTCGATCCATCCTTACGGCCCGCGGCAGGTAGTCCAGGATGTCCTGGGCGGTTATTCCATCTTCACCCTTATCTGCCGCCGCCAAATCTCCGGAAAGTCCGTGAATGAACACACCCTTTCTCGCCCCATCCCAAACAGACAACCCCAGGCCGATCATGGCACCGATGGTGCCCGTGAGGACATCGCCCGAGCCTGCTGTTGCCATGCCTGGGTTTCCGCTCATGTTGATAAAAACCCTTTCATCAGGATATCCTATCAGCGAATGAGCACCCTTTAAGACGATCGTGGCATGCAATTCCTTGGCAGTGCGCTGAAGGATATCTATCTTATTGGTGTCTATTTCCGACACCGTCATTCCCGTTATTCTGGACATCTCACCTAAATGAGGAGTAAGAACTGTCTGTGCCTTCCTTTGTTTTATGATTTGCAGGTCCCGACACAAAGCCGTAATGCCGTCACCGTCCACGAGAAGAGGTTTGTTGATTTCCCTCGCCAATTCCCTGGCCAGTTGTTGAGTCTCCTCCTCCATGGACAAACCAGGACCGAGCACAACCATGTCCATCTTATCTGCCAGTTCCAGCAATGCTCCCTTGTTTTCAAGGGAAATGCCTCCTGATGCAGTCTCTTTCTGAGGAACAACAACGATCTCGCTTCCCTTGTTGGCAATAAAAGGCGTCATGGATTCAGGTGCAGCAAGGCGTGAGTATCCCCCACCAGCTTTCATAAAAGATAAGGCTGCAAAATAGGGCGCCCCAAAGTAACAGGAGGCACCTGCAACAAACAAGACTTCACCAAAATTGCCCTTGTGCCCATTTTGATCCCTTGGAGGAAGCTTTGGCGGGCAGTTGATCTCCACTTTCATGGAATCCGTCTCGTACATGGACGGAGGAAAGGATATGTATGTAACGTATAGTCTTCCGCACAAATCATATCCTGGAAAAAGGATATTACCCAACTTAGGAAGCCCAAATGCCACGGTGTAGTCAGCCCTCACCGCCACACCCTTTACCTTTCCCGTATCGCCTTGGACACCAGACGGGATATCAGCACTAAACACCCTCTTTCCACTCCCATTGACAAGTTCAATGACATCACGATACAAGCCCCCAACATCCCTTGTGAGACCTGTGCCAAAAATGGCGTCCACAATGACGTCGCAATCTTTAGCGTCCATTTTGATCAACTCGGCGGACTTAGCCTGACGCATTTCTATGGGCAGTCGAGACACAATGTCGAGATTCACCTTTGCCGCGCCCTTGAATTTGTCCTGGTCGCCTAAAACGAACACCTTCACCGCGCCTCCGTTGGAGTGAATCTTCCTGGCTACAACAAAGCCGTCGCCCCCGTTGTTGCCGATACCGCAAAGGACGACAAATTTCTTTCCCTGTACACCGAATTCCTTTAATATAACAAAGTAAAGAGCCTCACCCGCATTTTCCATCAGGAGTTCTTCCATGATGCCAAATTGCTCTGTGGCAGCCCTGTCGAGTGCTCTCATCTCAGAGACCCTGCTGATTTTCATTGCTTACCTCCCTAGGACTTGGACAAGGTCGTTTAGCGAAAAGTGAACTTCACTCCAAGACTCTTCAGTGGTGGGTAAGGTTCTACGTTTCTTGCAAGCCAACGTAGGTGCGGTGGTTGCTCTTTCCGATGCTGCAGTAAATTTCGTAACTGATGGTTCCTATCTTTTCTCCAAGCTCCTCAGCTGTGATCCGCTCTTCGCCCTGCACTCCGAGAAGAACCACCTCATCGCCTACTGATACACCCTGTACTGAGGTGACGTCTAGCATGGTCAGGTTCATGCAAACTCGACCCACGACTGGCACGCGTTTGCCACGGATGAGGACTACTCCTTTGCTTGAAAACAGGCGGCTGTATCCGTCATCATAGCCGACAGGGATAGTCGCTATGGTGGACCTTGAGCTAGTCTTGTACGTACAGCCGTAGCTGACTGGGGTGCCTGCAGGGACTGTTTTTACCTGAATGACCCTGGACTTAAAAGTCATGGCAGGCTCAAAAGAAGCAGCGGCCGGCCAGCCCTGGGCTGGCGGTGACCCGTAAAGGAGTATACCCGGTCGCACCATACCGAGATCGAGGCCCCTTTTGCCCAACAGGGCCCCGCTGTTTGCAATATGTACCGCATCAGTGCATACTCCAAGACGTCTTCCCTCTTCAACAACTTGCAAAAATGTGCGAATTTGCCTGGCGGTAAATGGGTGTTCCGGATCGTCAGCCGCTGCAAGATGCGAAAACATCCCTTCAAGCCGAAGCCCCTTAAGGGGCAAAAGGCCTTGCAAAAAATCGGGCAGCTTTGTCCATGGCACACCGAGGCGGGTCATGCCGGTGTCTACCTTCACATGAACTGGAGCGACCTTGTTCTGTTTCAAGGCTGCCTCAGAGACTTTTTCTGCAATGTCGTGTTGAAAAAGGGCTGTCGTGACCCCGCTTTCCACAACAGCTGACACTTCGTCTGACGTAATACCCATCATGACCAAGATCGGAATATTGGTGCCTGCCTTCCTGAGCTCCAGCGCTTCGTCCAGTTCAAAGACGCCGAAATAGTCAACGCCTGCCGACTCAAGGGCCTTGGCTACAGGGATCATCCCGTGTCCATAGGCATCTGACTTGACCACAGGAATGACTCGCGCACCAGGCCCTGCCAACCTCTTGATTTCAAAGAGATTGTGCCTCAAGGCGCCCAGGTTGATGATCACCTTGTTAACTGTCATGCTCTGGCTCCCATGGGTTCAGTCTGATTGTGAAGGTAGTCCCCACACCTTCGATGCTCTCTACGCCGATACTGCCTCCAAGTGATTCAACAATACGAAGACTGATGGGAAGACCCAGGCCGGTCCCCTTGCCAGGGGGTTTCGTGGTGTAGAAGGGATCAAAGATCTTCTCAAGCTCAGAGGGCGGAATTCCCTTACCCGTGTCTGAAACCAAAATCTCTATGACCTCTGCCGGCTTTTGCTCCGAGCCGCCCTTTTCCGCCTCAGGAGAAGATTTTCTCATTGTAGCGATCGATAGGTTCCCGACGTCGTTCAAGGCATCACAGGCGTTGAACAAAAGGTTTACTAACACCTGCTTGACCTGGTCGGGGTCGGCCCACACCTTTCCCACGTTTTCTCCAAGGGAGGTCTCGAGGTCGACTGATGCCATGACTTTTTGGTGAGAAAAAAAAGAAGCAGCCTCAGAAACCAGGGCATTTACATCAACCGAAGTGGGCTCGCTGGGAGATGATCTGGAGAAGTCAAGGAGTTCACGGACGATGGTGTCGATTCTGGTGATCTCCTTCTTGATCCGCGTCAGATAGTCTTCGGCTTCCGCGTCTTGTTGCATGCGGGCCGTTAGCAGATCGGTATATCCCAGGATGGATCCAATGGGGTTGCCCACTTCGTGGGCCACACCAGCAGCAAGCCGTCCGAGAGAGGAGAGCTTTTCTGAGCGCAGAACCTCCTCCCTGGCTTCTTTGAGCTCCTGGTTCGCCTTTTCAAGGGAAAGAATCTGTGTCTCCATCTGTTCCTTGTTTTCGGCGAGGCGCTTGAGCATACGATTTAGGGAAATAGTCAGGTGGGCAATCTCGTTGCGGCTGGAATCGGTTCCCGGCGAAAAGACTTCCATGTCCTCAAAATGATCCGCTGTTTTCACCAGCCGTTTGATGGGCCGAATGACGATTCTGGAAAGGAGATAGGCTCCAAAGACTAGCAGCACCAAGACATTCAGCCCGATGTAAAACCAGATGAGCTGTTGAGACCTTCTCAGCCCCTGTACCATCCTGTCAATGCGAACAGGCACTTGTACGGCCGCTATGCACTGACCTTCAGCAAACAGGGGCGATGTTATGATAAACACGCCCCTGTCTCTGCTGATCCGGGCGGTGCCTTTTTCCGTGCGAAGGACCGAGGCAATCTCAGAATCGTCAGCACTTACGTGTCTACTCGGAGCCCGGTTGCCCGCCCACAAGGCACCATCTTTTCCCCTCACAACGATTTGCTCGAAGAGCCCGGATGGGGACATCCAGGCGGCACCCCGCTGAATGTGTTCCTTGATCAGTTCCAAAGGAGGTGGGCTTTGGTCTCTTGACGCCTCGTCCACTTCCGCCTGCATCCTTTGTACCACTGCCTTGCCGTCAGCCGCCTTGTATCGAAGTAAGTCCCGTTCCGTAACCCTAGCAATAACAAAGCTGGTTAAGATCATGGCAATGACCAGAAGGAGGGTCAAGCTCACCAATATCTCCATTCGCAGTCCCGGCCTGAAAGTCTTCAAGGCTGCTACCTCATCAAATTCGTATACCAGGCGATGATTTCCGATCCGTGAAACAAGAAAAGAAGGGCGCCCAGACCAAGAAAGGGGCCAAAGGGAACCGCTGTCTTGCGTCCCTCCTGTGTCCGCAAAGCGACTGCGATGCCCAGGATGCTTCCAATAGCTGATCCAACAAAGATCGTAAATATGGCCGCCTTCCAGCCCAAAAAGGCACCTATCATGGCCAATAATTTGACATCCCCTCCCCCCATGCCCTCTTTCTTGGTGAGGAAATAGTACCCAGAGGCAACCAGAAGGAGTACACCGCCACCCAAGACGATACCCATCAGGGATTCCTTGTAGGTGACGTAGCCCACCACAAAGGAAGAAAAGAATCCGATGACAATACCCGGGTATGTAATCACATCCGGAATTATCTGATGATCAATGTCTATGAATGTAATAACCAGCAGCGCCGCCACCAAGGCATATAGAAAAAAGCCTTCCCAGCTGAGACCATACCGGGTGAGGATGGCAACTGCAAACAGGCCGGCTGCAACCTCTACCACAACATACCTCACCGATATTGTGGCCCCGCAGTGGCGACATCGTCCCCGAAGCCAAAGGTAGCTCAGGATAGGAATGTTATCATAGAATGCGATCATGGCCCCGCAGCTGGGACACATGGATCTGGGACGGACCACGGAAAGTGATCGGGGGAGACGGTGAATAGCTACATTCAGGAAGCTGCCGACCGCTGTGCCGAAGGCAAAGATGAAAATCTTACCGATCAAAGGCTACCCTTGCACAACTTCTCGAAAAGTTCAGAAAAAACCTCCATGCCCCTGGTAACTCAGAACTCAAGACCTTGCCACTTAAGGCTAGGAAATCACAAACAGTTACGTAGAACAACTATATGCACACCGACGAAAAATCAAGATTTTTGTTGTCATAAAAGTCTATTATCCGTTATTATTTGTTAGGTATCATTTTGGCTTTATGAAACCAATATACTCGAACAATCGCCCGCGTTTTCAAGAGCTAAGCCCTTGCTTTTTTTGTTGTCTCACCTTGGGAGGAACCTCCGCGTGGCTGAAATAGACATTGAACACTCGGTAGGCATAATACAGGAACAGGGTGAAACCTTGGAAATCCCTAAGGCCCTTCCTCTTCTTCCTGTCAGGGATGTCGTTGTCTTCAACGACATGGTGCTTCCGTTATTTGTGGGCAGGGACAGATCAATACGGGCCGTTGATGCAGCTATGGCAAAAGACCGACTCCTTCTTCTTGCCACCCAGCGTGAATCCACGGTTGAAGACCCGAGGCCTGAGGAAATCTTTGCGGTAGGGACCGTGGCCCTGATCCTGCGGATGCTCAAACTTCCTGACGGCAGAGCTAGAGTGTTGGTTCAGGGGGTGACAAAAGCACGTGTCGCAAAATACAATAAAACAAAGCCATTTTATCTCGTAACGATCCAAAAGGTTGCGCAGCAGCAAGCAGCGGAAGTAAGTCTCGAGACTGAGGCATTGATGCGTAATGTGTGTGAACAGAGCGAGAGGATTCTCGAGTTCCGGGGTGAGTTAACCAGCGATGTGAGTGCCATTTTTCACAGCATAGACGAGCCGAACCGACTAGCCGACCTCGTAGCCTCAAACCTCAGACTCAAAATTGAAGATGCCCAAGCGCTTCTCGAGATAAATGATCCAGTTCACAAGCTTCGCCGAGTCAATGAACTCCTGAGCAAAGAGCTGGAAGTCTCTGCCATGCAAGCCAAAATTCAGTCACATACCAGGGAAGAGATATCAAAGACACAGCGGGAGTACTTTCTCAGGGAAGAAATGCGGGCCATTCACAAGGAATTGGGAGACATTGACGAAAGGACACAGGAGATTTCAGAGTACAACAAGAAGATAAGAAAGTCGAAAATGTCCAGAGAGGGGGAGAAGGAGGCCTATAAACAGCTTAAGCGCCTCGAACAGATGCACCCCGATGCCGCAGAAGCCTCCATAGTGCGAACGTACCTCGACTGGATGGTAGAGATTCCGTGGAGAAAGTCCACCAAAGATGTGCTGGATGTGAAAAAGGCCCAGGCAATTCTGGACGAGGACCACTACGATCTGGACAAGGTGAAGGATCGCATCCTTGAATACCTGAGCGTCCGGAAGCTGAACAAGAATATGAAAGGCCCCATACTGTGTTTTGTGGGACCCCCGGGAGTAGGCAAGACCTCCCTCGGTCGATCGATTGCAAGAGCCATGAACCGGAAGTTCTTTCGTGTCTCTTTAGGTGGTGTTCGGGACGAGGCAGAAATCCGGGGCCATCGCCGCACTTACATTGGTGCACTGCCAGGACGAATCATACAGGGTTTGAAGCAGTGCGGGACGAACAACCCCGTGTTTATGATGGATGAGGTGGACAAAATCGGTGCAGATTTTCGCGGGGATCCGGCCGCGGCCCTTCTGGAGGTCCTTGACCCGGAACAAAACGTTGCTTTCAGTGATCACTATCTGAACCTTCCTTTTGACTTGTCAAAGGTCATGTTTATCACCACAGCAAACCTAAGTGACCCCATCCCATCGGCCTTAAAGGATCGCATGGAAGTAATTGAACTGGTTGGATACTCAGAAGAAGAAAAACTCGCCATCGCCCAACAATTCTTGATCCCACGCCAGATCAAGGAAAATGGTATCACACCAAGTCAAATAAGTATCGGCCCCAAAGCGGTGCGGAAAATCATATCCCAATACACGCTTGAGGCTGGTCTCAGAAATTTGGAACGAGAGATTGGCACCATATGCCGAAAGGTGGCTCGAAAGGTGGCAGAAGGAGAAAAAGGTACATTTACTGTGACCAGTGCCAACCTACACTGGTACCTCGGTGTTCCCAAGTATCTGCCTGAAATGGAGCAGGAACACCACGAGGTGGGCGTGGCCACCGGGCTTGCCTGGACGCAAGTGGGCGGTGAGATTCTCTACGTGGAGGCATCCACAATGAAAGGCAAAGGGGAATTGACCCTCACGGGCCAACTGGGTGAGGTCATGCAGGAGTCTGCAAAGGCGGCTCTCACCTATGCCAGGTCACATGCAAAAGGCCTCGGAATCAAGCCTGGTTTCTACCAGGATCTTGACATCCACATCCACGTTCCAGCCGGAGCCATTCCCAAGGATGGACCTTCAGCAGGGGTCACCATGGCTACGGCCCTTGTTTCAAGCTTAAGTGGGAGACCGGTAAGCAGAGATGTGGCCATGACAGGGGAAATCACCCTTCGGGGACGTATACTTCCTGTGGGAGGGCTGAAGGAAAAGGCATTGGCCGCCCTCAGGATGAATATTCGAAAGATCATCGTTCCAGAAAAAAACAAGAAAGACTTGGCCGAAATCCCCTCTAACATCAAGCGTAAGCTTTCATTCGTTCCAGTGAGCTGCATGGGCGAAGTTTTGAGGTTAAGCTTGCATCCAAAACCCCCCAAGAAGCAAACCAGTAGGTCCAACTCAAAGTGATGAGAATTCTCGCGGTTGATACATCGACTCCGACCGGAGGTATTGCTGTTTTGACGGGCGACATGCTTGTCGCCGAAGTCCTGGTGACCAGCCAGAAGACCCACGCCAGACGCCTCATGTCTGCCATAGATTCCACACTTCGTCTGGCCGAGACAGATTTGGCCGAATGCGATGGACTTGCAGTAACCATTGGCCCGGGAAGTTTTACAGGACTACGCATCGGGATCAGTGCCGTTAAGGGGCTTGGGTTTGCTACAGGCAAACCAGTGACCGGCGTTTCCACATTGGATGTCCTGGCACACCAGTTCCCCTGGTTTCCCGACCTGATCTGCCCCATGTTGGATGCCAAAAAGGAAGAGGTATACACAGCAATATACAGGTGTCACCATAACGCTAATTGGCAGAAAGTGGTTTCGGATTGTGCGGTTAACCCAAAGCAATGGCTTTCACAAATTAGAGGCCCATGTCTTTTTGTTGGTAACGGTGCTGTCATGTATAAAAACATGATTGAAGAAACTTTAGGCCCTCAGGCCAGATTTGTACCGCCCCATCTAAATACATTGCGAGCTTCAGTGGTGGCTCAAATCGGAATGAAGCAGATTGAACGGGGCGAAACGGTTGACGTCGCTTTACTCGCGCCCAATTACATACGCAAGTCGGATGCAGAGATAAAGCTGGAAAAAGGTGTGGTTAGTTGACAAATGACTGAAAAAAGGTATTACTACAGTCGATTTGGTCAAAACATGATTGATGTGATTTGCAACCAACTTAATGAGTCTTTCTTCAGATCGTGGATTTGCGGATAAAAGGTCCTTTCCAGTGGCTTCAGAGGGCATTCCGCTTATCGCTGTGTCGGTTTTCGTAACCGTGTATCTGGCTGTTTTGGGCCTAATTATTGCGGCTCTATTTTTTTTGGCGGTTACTCTTTTTCTTGGTTTTTTCTTCAGGGATCCAGAGCGTGTAATTTCTCGAGAAGAAGGGGCAGTTGTCTCCCCAGCTGACGGCAAGGTCGTAGAGATCAAAGTTGAAAACGAAAGTGAGTCTTGCCGGGAGGCAATGCTTAAGATCAGTGTCTTTATGTCCTTGTTTAATGTCCACGTAAACCGCATACCGGCTGATTGTATGGTGACGGACATTTCCTATAACCCGGGCAGGTTTTTTTCTGCTAATCTCGACAAGGCCTCCAGAGATAATGAACGCAATACTGTCAGCCTGGAGACACATGGCGGATTCAGGCTCATAGTCGTCCAGGTTGCCGGGCTCATTGCAAGACGCATCGTTTGCAGGATATCCAAGGGGGACCGCTTGAGGCGCGGAGAGCGCTTTGGGATCATCTGTTTTGGGTCCCGCCTGGATGTCTATCTTCCGCCAGACACACAGCCAGCGGTGTCTGTGGGTAGTAAGGTCTTGGCTGGAATATCGATTTTGGGGCATTTGACATGAAGAGAAAAAGACAGTCCAAGAGGAGAAATTCACAGCGGGGGATCTATGTGCTTCCAAACCTGCTGACTTCTGCCAACCTTTTTTGCGGTTTTTACGCCATTGTCGCTGTCATACAGGGCTATTTTGTTAAGGGTGCCATTGCCATTATGCTAGCCGCCCTCTTCGATGCCCTGGACGGGAAAATCGCCCGCGTCACCCGTACAGTAAGCAGATTCGGCCTTGAATATGACTCCCTGTGTGATGCCATCTCATTTGGCGTAGCACCTGGCATCCTTGCCTATCTATGGACCCTGCAACCCTTTGGTCGATTAGGGTGGCTGGCAGCCCTTCTCTTTGTTGCCTGCGGCACTCTCCGGCTGGCACGATTTAACACCCAGGCCGATCGTGTCAACAGCGAGTATTTCACCGGCCTGCCGATTCCGGCAGCAGCCTTCATGATAGCGGCAACAGTTCTCCTGTTGCACCGTTTTGGAAGCAATGGAGCCACACGACATGTGACCATCCTCGTCATGATGTATGTGTTGTCATTCTTAATGGTGAGTACTGTTAAATATTACAGCTTTAAGCATACAGCGCTTTTCAGAAGGATGAAATTTAACATGCTGGTGGTCGTCATCCTTTTTTCCATAGTCATTGCAGCAGAGCCGAGTGTCACCTTCTTTCTCATCATGTTTGCCTATGTCCTTTCAGGCCCCTTTACGACTCTATGGCTTCGTAATAAAAAGGGCACGGAAGAAAACGTTGCCAGCGAAAGGGTCGATATCCCTTCCAAGGAGCCTGTCTAGGCATGCCCCAAACCATTACGGAAAAAATCCTTGCTGCTCATTCAGGGCGTGAAAGTGTGGTGCCAGGAGAACTGCTCAGCGTTCGGATCGACCTGGCCTTGGCCAATGACATCACGGCCCCCATTGCTATGGAGCTGTTCGAAAAATCTGGGGTATCCACCGTCTTCGACCCTGAGAGAATCGCCTTGGTACCGGATCATTTTGTACCCAATAAAGACGTCCCCTCAGCCGAGCAAGTCCAGGTCATGCGCGGGTTTGCCAAGAAATACGGCATCAAGTATTTCTTTGAGCTCGGTGAAATGGGTATTGAACACGTCCTGTTGCCAGAACAGGGCCTGGTACTGCCCGGGGATGTGGTCATTGGTGCTGATAGCCACACTTGCACTTACGGAGCTCTGGGTGCCTTTGCCACAGGCGTCGGCAGTACAGACATTGCCGCAGCCATGATCACAGGTGAAGCATGGTTTAAGGTACCGGAATCGATCAGGCTTGCGTATACCGGTAAGCTGAAAAAGTGGGTGACCGGGAAGGATCTGATTCTGTACACCATTGGCAATATCGGCGTTGACGGGGCCACGTATAAAGCCATGGAATTTGTCGGACAGGCCATAGAGACACTGCCCATGTCAGATCGAATGACCATGGCCAACATGGCCATAGAGGCTGGGGCCAAGAGCGGCATCATTGCACCCGACCGGGTTACTCTCGACTATATCAGCCAGCGAGCGAAGAGGCCTCTTCAATCTTACCGCAGCGACCCAGATGCCGTTTACAATGACGAGAAGTATTATGATGTGTCGGTCATTGAACCTCAGGTTGCCTTTCCTCATCTGCCTGGAAATACACGCTCTGTGTCAGAGGCAGGGACCATCCCCATCGATCAAGCAGTGATCGGATCTTGCACGAACGGGCGCATTGAAGACCTGCGCCTGGCGGCCCACGTCCTGAGGGAACGCACCATTGACAAGAACGTGCGCCTGATTGTCATACCGGCCACACCGAGCATTTACCGGCAGGCTATGCAGGAGGGTCTTCTGGAGATCTTTTTGGCTGCTAAGGGAATTATCAGCCCCCCTACGTGCGGACCCTGCTTGGGCGGCTTTATGGGCATCTTAGGGCCTGGTGAGCGAGCCGTTGCTACTACCAACCGCAACTTTGTGGGACGTATGGGGCATTCAACCAGCGAAGTGTACCTTGCCAACCCGGCAGTGGCAGCAGCCTCGGCCATACTCGGGCGTATCGGGAGCCCAGAGGAACTGTAGAGGGGAAAACGAACGATGACGATTCAGGGTACTGTCTGGAAGTTTGGCGACAATGTAGATACTGACGTAATTATCCCTGCGCCTTATCTTGTGACTACTGACAGTACGGAACTCGGTAAACACTGTATGGAGACCGCGGATCCCACCTTTTCTGAGAAGGTGCAGCCGGGAGATATCATCGTGGCAGGCAAAAATTTTGGCTGCGGCTCCTCACGGGAGCATGCCCCAATGGCCATAAAGGGGGCAGGCATTTCGTGTGTCGTAGCTGAAAGCTTTGCCCGGATCTTTTTCAGAAACGCCTTTAATATGGGGCTTGCAATCTTTGAGGCACGAGGTGTGTCAGAGGGCATTACAGGGGGCGACCGGATATCAGTCAACCAAGATACGGGCGAGATCATAGACCATACGAACGGTAGGCGCTTTTCTGCAAATCCTATTCCCCCCTTTATGCAGGGTCTCATAGAAGCCGGTGGGCTCATGTCCTATGTCCTGAAGCAGAAACAAGGCCGAAAGAGCTTTGTATAAACTCGGAAAGCTCTCGCTGAAAACACCGAGTGAGCAAAATTGACTTTACAAAACCGTCGAGGGTTAGCTTCTTAAAAAAGGGGCGGTTTTACTCACTGCTGCGAGCAAGTTAGGAAAGCCACAATGCCAAGAGAATACAGCATAGCCGTTATCCCAGGCGATGGCACAGGCCCAGAGGTGGTTGCCGAAGGAATAAAGGTGCTTGAAGCTGTTTGCCGAAAGACCGGTTTTAAGCTCGCCTTTCATCGCTTCACCTTGGGAGCCGAACATTACAGGAAGACAGGGGAAACCCTTTCTGACGAGGTCTTTGAATCGATCAAATGCTGTGACGCTGTATATCTCGGAGCGATTGGTGATCCACAAGTACCACCTGGTATATTAGAAAAGGGGATACTCCTAAGGCTTAGGTTTGAGTTGGATCAGTACATTAATCTGCGGCCGATAAAACTCTATCCTGGCGTGGAGACCCCAATTAGGGATAAAGGTCCTGAGGAGATTGACTTTGTCGTAGTCCGCGAAAACACAGAAGGACTATATGCAGGAGCTGGCGGCATCCTTAGGCGGGGGACACCCCATGAGGTTGCCATCCAAGAGTCCATCAGTACGCGCAAGGGTGTTGAGCGCTGCATTCGGTACGCCTTTGAGGTCTGCAGGAGCCGTAACCGGGCCAAGAAACTGACCCTGTGCGGAAAGACCAATGTCTTGACCTATACGTTTGATCTATGGGAACGCACGTTCAAAGACGTGGCACAGTTATATCCAGATGTGGAAACGGACTATGTCCATGTGGATGCTCTGTGTATGTGGATGATCAAAAATCCTGAGTGGTTTGACGTCATTGTCACCGAGAACATGTTCGGGGACATTATTACGGATCTGGGCGCTATGCTCCAGGGTGGCATAGGTGTGGCAGCTGGCGGCAACATAAATCCTGAAGGCATCTCCATGTTCGAGCCAATCGGTGGGTCTGCGCCTAAGTATGCCGGCCAAAACATCATCAATCCCATTGGTGCAATTTTGGCCGCCAAACTTATGCTTGAAACCCTTGGAGAGCCCGAGGCGGCCGGGACGATTGAAAAGGCCGTGATGAATGTGCTGCGAAGCCACCTAAGAGGCACTGCCGCAGGCAAGATGGGACATTCCACATCCGAGGTCGGAGACTTGATCGTAGACTATATTGAGGAGGAATGAACTATGGGCAAATTGCTTAATGTGGCTGTGGCTGGGGCCACAGGTGCGGTGGGAAACCAAATGGTGGCTTGCCTTGAAGCGAGAGACTTTCCTGTAAAGAACCTGAAACTGCTGGCAACGGCCAGGTCAGTTGGCCGCAAGCTTCGATTCAAGGGCGAGGAAATTCCGGTGGAAGAATTGACCGAGTCTTCGTTCAAGGGAACAGATATCGGTATCTTTTCTGCCGGTGGCGCCACCAGCCAGGAGTTTGCACCGGTTGCTGCCCGAGACGGCTGTGTCGTGGTTGATAACTCTGCGGCGTGGCGTATGGACCCTGATGTGCCGCTGGTGGTTCCTGAGGTGAATCCCCATGCTGTAGCAAATTATACGAAGAAGGGCATCATCGCTAATCCTAACTGCTCCACGATCCAGATGGTCGTTGCTCTGGCACCCATTCACAGAAAGGTCGGCATAAAGCGCATCGTGGTATCTACCTACCAAGCCGTTTCAGGCACAGGTAAGAAGGCTATTGACGAACTCCATGATCAGGCCAGGGCGATCCTCAACTTTATTGAGCCAGAGAAAAAGGTTTATCCGCATAGGATTGCCTTTAACTGCCTGCCTCACATTGACGTCTTTCTGGAAAACGGTTACACGAAAGAAGAGATGAAGATGGTTTGGGAGACTCGGAAAATCTTGGAAGATGACAACTTAGGCATTACAGCTACAACGGTCCGGGTGCCGGTTTTCTTTAGCCATTCCGAGTCGGTAAACATTGAAACTCGCCAGCCCATTACCCCGGTTGAGGTGCGGGCCCTGCTGAATAGTGCCCCAGGAGTGAAGGTGGTGGATGACCCGTCTAAGAATCTCTATCCTATGGCTATCGATGCAGCCGGGAAGGATGACACGTTGGTGGGGCGTATCAGGGCTGATGAGTCCATTGCCAACGGCATCAATCTGTGGGTCGTGTCTGACAACATTCGCAAGGGCGCGGCCACAAATGCGGTGCAAATAGCAGAGATTCTGGCGCGAGATTATCTTGGTGGCTAACATGAAGAGAGACCTTTGCAGAACCTCGGAGGGGCTAAGTCGTTGAAACGTATACCAATCACGAAATTCGGTTTTGAAGCCCTGAAAGAGCAGGTAAGACATCTGAAGGTGGTCGAGAGACCGCAGGTCATAAAGGCGATTCAGGAGGCTAGGGCCCATGGCGATCTTACAGAAAACGCTGAATATGAGGCCGCTAAAGATCGCCAGGCATTCCTTGAAAGGCAAATCATCGACCTTGAACACAAAATTGCCTGTGCCGACGTGATCGATCCGACTACCGTGAACACTGATTTCGTGGTCTTTGGTTGCACGGTGGTGTTAGAAAATTTAGACACGGACGAACAGGTTCAATACCAGCTCGTGGGGCCTGACGAGTCGGATGTGAGTCAGGGGCGGATCTCGGTCTCCTCTCCCCTCGGCCGGGCCATGATCCGAAAGAAGGTCGGAGATGAGATAGTGGTTCAGGCCCCCGGCGGCAAACGGCAGTATGAACTGATCGACATCCGGGCCTCATAGGGGCCGGTTGATTTCTGTTCCGCCTTGCAGGCGCCAGAAGGAGGTCGTAATGACAAGACATTGCAGGTTCTTTTCTTGCTGCGTCGTGATTTTGTTTCTTGTGGCCGGTTGCGTGAGCCACAAGAGGCAGGTTGTTCCATTTAAGATGCCTGCGGCTTATCCCAATGCCACCAAGGTGGCCGGAGCCACCATTGCCGCCAAGGCCTACGACGATTCAAAAGAGGCCAAGGAGGCCTTTGGGTGGGATATTCGAGGCGCTGGACTCTATCCCGTGCAGGTCATCTTTGATAATTTAAGTGATCATTCCATGGAGATTGAGCCTTCCCAAACCTTTCTGGTCGATGGGGAAAACAACCTGTGGTCGATCTTAGACTCCAGCCTAGCCTATGACCGTGTGACAAACAAATCGGATATGGGACGCATCGCAAAGGCGGGAGCCAAGCCTGGGATTTTAGCTGGCGCAGCAGGGGCCTTACTGGGGGCAGCCATAGGCATTGTTAGTGGCCAAAATGTGGGAGAGGCCGCCGGGAAAGGGGCGGCCTTGGGCGCTGCCATTGGCGCAACGATGGGTGGGGCAAGAGCTGCCTCCACAGAGGGAGAGGCGCGGGCCGCAATCTCCGAAGACCTGGCGGGAAAGTCCTTGGAAAATAGGGCCATTGTACCCCATTCTATTGCCCACGGGTTTATTTTCTTTCCTGGTGAGGCCAAGGGAGCAACGGAGCTGAGACTCCAGCTGCGGGTGGTGGAAACCGGGGACCTCTACACGATTCGCCTTGCCTTGTAGGAAAAGGCTCCGTGTGGCCCTGGTCTCTTTGAAAGAGCTTTGTCATAACCTTGGAAAGCGACACGAGGTTATGCAAAGGTCTCGGTTGAGGGGTTGACACGAACAGTTTCATGGTTATGATCAACCGTGTCCAACAATTTCCGCCGATGGAAATTAAATTGTCTTGATCACTACTATTACAAGGAGGTTTTTGAATGGCTCGCGTTACCGTAGAAGACTGCTTAAGGCGAGGGCAAAGCCGCTTCATGCTGGTTCATGCTGCTGCAAAACGGGTGCGGCAAATGCGGGAAGGGGCCCAATATCTGGTCCACTCGCCTAAGAATGAAGACATTGTCATCGCTTTGCGTGAGATCGCTGCAGGCAAAATTCAGATTGAACAGAAGGAAACCGAAGACAAAGAGGAGACATAAAAAGGCCTCATGTCTCATTATAGAGACAGGGCCATGCGGCGTGCTATTGGCCAGGCCATACATCACTATGACATGATAGCGGACGGAGACCGCATTGCCATAGGGTTCTCTGGCGGCAAAGATAGTTTAACCCTCATGTGGGCTCTCCGTGAACGTTTGTCGCGCATTCCCATAGACTATTCCTTTCTCGCCGTTTATATAGACCTTGGTTTTGAAGGCGGCCCTGCGGGTCTCATAGAGGATTACTGCAAGAAAAACGGCTATGCCCTGAGAATAGAATACACCGACTACGGGATACAAGGCCACAGTGAGAAGAATCGGGAAAACCCATGTTTTCTCTGTGCCCGTCTTCGAAGAAAACGACTCTTTGAGGTGGCTGACGAACTCGGCTGCAACAAACTCGCCCTTGGTCACAACATGGATGACACAATCGAAACTTTATTCCTAAACATGTTTTATAGCGGCGAGATGAGTACCATGGTTCCATGCCAACCATTTTTTGGAGGGAAGCTGGTGGTGATCCGGCCGTTGGCCCACGTGGACGAGGAGGCGATCAATCGATTCGCACAGGATCACAGATTTCAGGACTTCCCCAATCCATGTCCCACTGCCAAGACATCAAAGCGCCTGGAAATCAAGAATATGCTTAAGACTCTGTACCAGACCAACAAGAAGATTAAAGGGAACATATTTCGATCCATGAGCCACGTCAAGCCGGACTATCTGCTAAAGCCATCTCCTTCGCCGCAAGTTTCTGGAACATAACACTTTACGTGCTTAAAAAAGCCTTAAAGACCCAGACTCTTGCTCTGGAACAAGGGAGCTAATTTACAGTCTTCCGAACCTGTCTCTTCTTGCATGCTTACAGTATTGTTTCGGTTCCCTGCCCTTCTTGAACACAGCACTCACTGCATTTGGGCAATCCTCTGAGGCAAGCAGCCCGGATTCGGAGTCCATACGCACCCTCACCACGCCTTTGGGCAAATCAAAGTCAAGGCAGGGGCGACCATGGAGAACCTGCTCCATAAAATCGATCCATATTGGCAAGGCGGCCTTTGCCCCTGTTTCCGAATCACCGAGCGTGCCATGACGGTCAAGGCCGACCCAAACACCTGTGACGACGGTGGGGGAAAACCCGATAAACAGTGCGTCCTTGAAAGCATCCGTGGTGCCGGTCTTGCCGGCCAGGGGCCGGCCAATCCTACTTGCTGCTTTGCCCGTCCCCTCCAACACCACTGCACTTAGCATGTCCGTTATGATTGCTGCGGTTTCAGGGCTGACAACAGGTCGCATTTGCAACTTCGGCCGCCAAACGGATCGCCCCTCCCTGTCCAGTACTTCCAGGATCCCCAATGGTCTATTCCATACACCCCCGTTTGGGAACACGGCGTAGGCTGCTGTCAGTTCGAGCAGTGTAACCTCGGATGTCCCAAGGACCAGGGAGAGGTTCGGCTCCAAGGGCGAGTTTATGCCCATCGTATATGCGAACTGGACAGCCTGCGTAGGTCCCAGTCGGTTAAGGAGTTTTACAGAGGGGATGTTCTTGGATAGAGCCAGGGCTGTCCGAAGGGTCATTTCACCCATGAGTTTTCCTGAAAAATTTTTTGGTGTCCACTCTTGACCTTCTTCAGCGCCCCTGAACGCCACTGGAGCGTCCCAGAGGATGTCATTTTGGGCAAAGCCCCTCTCAACGGCAAGGGCGTACACCAGCGGTTTGAAAGCCGAACCTGGCTGTCTTCGGGCCATGGTAGCGCAGTTGAAGCGATTTTCTTCAAAACTGCGGCCTCCGACCATGGCGACAATTGCACCCCGGCTTACATCCAAACTGACCAGGGCTGCCTGAGGAAGGGCCTCCTTAATTAAACCAGCGCGTTTCATACGGGCGTAAAGGTGTTCCAATCCACGTATTATAGCTTCTTCAGCTGCTGTCTGCATATCGTAATTGAGTGTCGTGTACACAGTGAGCCCTGTGCGATGTAATGCCGCCTCACCCAACTCTTTTTCCAGGAAACCGGTCACATAGGCTACGAAATAGGGCGCACTGATCAACGCCTTTGCTTGCTGGGCCAGGTTAAGGGGCAAGGCCTTAGCGGCCTTGAGCTCTTCCGCCGTGATGAGGCCGTTTCGAGCCATTTGTTGTAAGACAATGGCCCGCCGTTTTAGGGCCAGAGCTTGATTGACCAGTGGCGAGTAACTGGATGGTGACTTGGGCATCCCGGCGATCAGCGCGCATTCAGCAAGTGTCAGATCATGAACGGATTTTCCATAAAAGATCTGCGCCGCGGCTTCAACTCCATAGGCTCCACTCCCGAAATAGACCTGATTCAAATAGAGTTCCAGTATCTCGTCTTTTGTGTAGCGGCGTTCAATCTGAAAAGCGAGAAATGCCTCTTTAAGCTTGCGCATGATAGTTTTTCTGGGGGTGAGAAAAAGGGTTTTGGCCAGCTGTTGGGTAATGGTGCTGGCCCCTTCCACATAATCAGCGGCCTTGATATTCCTGATTATGGCACGCAGGACCCCCTTTGGATCCACCCCAGGATGCTCATAAAAGCTACTATCTTCTGTGGCGATGATGGCCTGTTTAAGATTATCAGGCATCACGTTCAGGGGTACGGGCTGGCGTTTTTCAGCGAAAAGTTCGGCCAGAAGTGCCTTGTCAGCTGAGTAGATACGAGTTATGGCCGCAGGTCTAAAACTCTCCAAGCTTTGGATTTGCGGTAGATCCCGCGTAAGAGCGACAAAAAAGCCGACACACAGACCACTGACTATTGCCGCACCCACCAAAAAGGTGATATATATGATATGTCGTCGTGAAAAGGTCATAAAGTCATTAATAGAACATAACTCTTTGAAAAGTCAAGAAATTATATTTACTCTCCCCCTTTCGAGTGGCCCGAGCGGCCAAAAGGAGTATTTGAGCGGTGAAAAAGAAAGTGAAATGCTGGGAGTTCTTTGAGTGTAATGAGAACGAATGCCCCGTTTATAAGTTGAAAGAGCTGAATTGTTGGTTGGTATCAGGCACCCATTGTCGAAACGAAATCCAGGGTAAGTTTTTGGAAAAGATGGAGATGTGCCTTGATTGCGCGATGTTTAGTGCAAACATAGATATTGACTCAATGGAAGAGACCCTGAAGCTGGTAGATGCCCAAATCACGCAATTCAGGGACATCGTTGACAGGCGCGACAGGGAGTTGGAACACATCAGCATGGAGTTGGCCCTGGGCTTGTCCGAGGTCTTCGCGGCATTGAAACAGATTTCTTTGGGAGACCCTGAAGTAAGGATACCCGAGATCTCCGAACTGGATTTAGTCACTAAACTGAAACATATGGTCAACGTGACCGCCGAAAACCTGGGAGAAATCGTTGATCTTTCTCACGAGTTTGCCATAGGCCTTGCTGAGCACTTCGACGTGTTGAACAGGGTCTCAAAAAGCGATCTGACCGCCCGGGTACAAGGGCCTTCCCAAGTGGGGCTGTTGGAAGCCCTAAGAAAAGTTACAAACGAGATGATTGACAGTGTATATAGAGAAATAACAGACCGAAAGCGGGCAGAGGTGGCATTACGGGAGTCTGAAACAAGGTTTCGCAGTGTTTTTGAAAATACAGGTGCGGCCACCATAATCATTGAAGCAGATATGACAATCTCTATGGCCAACACAGAGTTTGAAAGACTCAGTGGATATTCGAAAGAAGAAGTGGAAGGCAGGATGAAATGGACAGAATACGTTGCCGAGAAAGATCTGGAAAAGATGAAAGAATATCATGTCATGAGACGACAAAATGAAGCGTCCGCGCCAAAAGGGTATGAGTTCCGCTTTTTCGATAAGCAAGGGAACATGAAGAATATTTATAATAGGGTAGGAATGATCCCTGGGACCAAGAAAAGTGTTGCCGCCTTAGTGGACATAACGTCTCTCAAGAGTGCAGAATCAAAGCTCGAGGAAATGTTCAAGCAGGTAAAGAAAGGCCGCGATGATCATCTGTCAATACTGAATATGCTGCGTCTGGGAATCACCACGATAGAACCCGATGGCCGTGTCACATTCTTGAATCAGACCGCCTTAGAACTCTTAGGGAAGAATGAGATGGCTGTTATAGGAAAGCATTGGAAAGAGTTGTTTCCTTTCAACCCACATGACAAGGCTAGGCTCAAGGAGATGTTGGGACGCCATCGTAAAGCACGAGATAGGTTGCACGCTCAAGTTGCATTTGAAGATGGACGGCGCTATTGGATGGACATCGAAATCCAAGATGACCCCCCCCACCCGGAGAGGAAGATCTTGTTTCTTTATGACGTGTCTGAGATCTACGATCTGCGGCGGATGTTGGAAGACAAGGCCCGCTTCCATGACATAGTTGGGAGAAGCAAGCAGATGCAGTCCATATACCATAGAATACAAGAGGTCTCCAAAGTGGACTGGACCGTCCTGATTGAGGGTGAAACTGGAACTGGCAAAGAACTCGTGGCACGGGCCATACATTTTTCCAGCCATCGAAAGGAGGGACCTTTCATCGCCGTGAACTGTGCCGGGCTTACCGATTCATTACTGACCAGCCAGCTGTTCGGTCACAAGCGAGGTGCTTTTACCGGCGCCGTCGAGGACCACAAAGGTCTTTTTGAGGTTGCCAACAGGGGAACTATCTTGCTCGACGAGATCGGCGACATATCCAAGAACATGCAAACGAGTCTACTTCGGGTCCTTGAGGAAAAGGAAATAACAAGACTTGGTGAATCCAAGCCACGAAAGATAGATGTTCGCATCCTGGCATCAACCCATCGTGATTTAAGTCAAGAAGCCGAAAAGGGCCATTTTCGGCCTGACCTGCTTTATCGGATCCGAGTTGCAAGGATCACACTCCCCCTCCTGACCGAGCGCCGTGAAGACATGCCCCTGCTTATTGAGTCCTTCTTGGCCCAAAGCCGTGCAGCGACTGGGAAACCTGTGAGGGACGTAAGCGACGAGGCCATGAGGATACTCCTTCAATACCGTTGGCCAGGAAATGTCCGGGAGCTTAAAAGTGCAATCGATTTTGCCACACTCCACTGCAAAGAATCGGTAATAAATATCGAAGACCTGCCACCTGAGATAGTCTATGCAAAATACGCCGAACTGCCTGTTGACTCCCCGTACGAGGATGAGAGACAAGTCATACTGGCCGCCCTGAAGAATGCAAACGGGAACCGCACTGTTGCTGCCCGCCACCTTGGAATAAGCAGGGCCACCTTGTACCGTCGCTTGGCAGACCTTGAGATCAAGCCCTCGGAAAAGTATTCTATCCCACAATAAGTGTCTCGCTAGAGACACAGTTGAGACACTAATGAGACATCTTTTGTCTCATTGCGTATTAGCTCGACGTCAAACAAAATCAAAGGCAGCAGGAGCAGCTTTTAGAAATCAACACGTTGGGCTCACATCTCATTATTGGCACACTTCTTGCCCTACATAGGTGTAACGTAAACGTAATTCCTCCCTGCTGAGGAGCATAATGCTGCAAAGCGGACACATTGAATCAGGAAAGATACTCACGGTGGAGAACCATGGGCACGCCTGTGATTATCTGAAAAATCTGGTGGAAAATATAGGTTTTCGCGCTTGTGGCCTGGGAGGAAAAGCCGATTTCTTGGCTAGCTTACGTTGCCATAATCCAGACTTACTCCTTCTTGGCTCTAGCATCCGGTTAGCACAGATAGAGGTATTTGCCCAAATTGTTGAACAAGAGAAAAAGGGCCTTCCGATCCTTTTCATCCGTCATGGAGAAGAGACGTTAGACCAAGCAAGAATCCCCACAGATCCCAATCTGTTTTTCCTTCCCAGCAATTTTGCGCCCGGTGATCTAAAGTTGGCTATTGAGAAACTTGTGGGCCAATCCCGGTTGCCTGACTACAAGGAACTAGACAGCATGGTTGTTGGACAGAGCCCTGCTATCGTGGAGATAAAGCGGCGCATATTGCAGCTGGGCAAATCCGACTTGACTGTGCTGATTTGCGGTGAGAGCGGCACGGGTAAAGAAGTAGTGGCTCGGGCAATCCACAGGTTTTCACCCCGAGCAGACAAACCGTTTATCAAGGTCAATAGTGCTGGTTTGCCGTCAAACCTCCTTGAAAGTGAATTGTTTGGGTTTGAAAAAGGGGCCTTCACCGGGGCCTACAAGAAAAAGCCGGGTAAGTTCAAACTTGCCCACTCAGGAACGCTCCTTTTGGATGAAATTGGTGAAATTCCGCTGCCGATGCAGGCCAAGTTTCTGCAAGTTCTTGAAGACAAGGAATTTTCCCCACTGGGAAGCACCACTAATACAAGAACCGACGCCCGCATCTTAGCAGCTACCAACTCCAACGTTGACAAAATGGTTTCCGAGGGCCGCTTCAGATTAGACCTCTACTATAGACTCAACCCCATATCTATTAACGTCCCTCCACTCAGAGACCGCAAGGAAGACATCGACCTGCTGTGCGATCATTTCCTAAAGAAATACGCTGTCTGTGCTGGCAAAGAATGTGCCTCACTGTCCGACCGCATCCGTGAGCAGTTCCGCGAATACACCTGGGCCGGAAACGTTCGCGAACTGGAAAACGTTATCCGAAGCATCACGGCAATAGGAAATGAGGAAATCTTTTATGAAAAGATCAAGGCTTATGCCCCTCCATGGGGTGCAGGGAATGGAAAGAGAGCGATGATTCCAAAGGAGACCATGACTGGGCGTTCGTCTCGGCTTGCCGCAAGATGCACATTGAAGAAGCTAAGTAAGAAGGCTGCGCGCAAGGCAGAGACTAATGCTATTGTGGAGGCTCTTTCCTACACCAACTGGAATCGCAAAAAAGCGGCAGCCTGCCTGCAGATCAGTTACAGGACCCTTCTCGGCAAGATTAAGGAATACCGGATTCAGCAGGAGGCAATGGTCTAGCGGGCTATGCAACAGACAATGAAAATTATGCCCCCCCACACGACGCTGCTTAGAAAAAGCCCGTTTATCAGGCCCCTATAAAATGACATGCACTCAGTGCATTGCCTCGGCATTGGACCTTTGGGTTCTCCGTGCAAAAAGGATGTTGGGATTTGCGCGTTAGCCGTCAATTGGAATCACCAAGAACCTTAGATTAACCCAACACGGAACAGCTCGCCTGCATTTGCTACACGAAAAGCTTACACACGTCAAGAGCATTTAACACATTTGTCACAACTGAGGTGCAAGTGGGCAATTGGCGTCAGGTGGAAGCATGTGACGTTTTTTATCCTTTGATCACTCCCATGGGTTTCAACCTCACCACCTTCCTGCCGATCCCTGCGTTGTGGACAACGTCAACCACATTGGTCACATCCTTATAAGCCTCAGATATCTCCTCGGAGATGGTCCCTTTGCCGGCACCCCTGACAAAGATACCCCGGTCTTCAAGCTCCCGGACAATGGCTCGTCCTTTGGCCACTTTTTTGGCCTGATGCCTGCTGAGCATTCGGCCGGCCCCGTGACACGTGCTGCCGAATGTCTCCTTCAAGGCGGTCTCTGTGCCCACAAGGACGTAAGAATACCGGCCCATATCTCCGGGGATCAAGACGGGTTGGCCTACGTCTTTGTAATCTTCTGGTATGCTGATAGAGTGGGCCGGATACGCCCTGGTAGCTCCCTTGCGGTGAACACACAACTTCCTTGGCCTCCCGTCCACCTCGTGGGTTTCTATCTTCGCCATATTATGACAGACGTCGTACACGAGATCGAGCCCAAGCTCCTTTGGTCCCATTCCGAGCACCTCCTGAAAGGTCTCCTGGACCCAATAAGCAATGAGTTGGCGATTGCAGAAAGCAAAATTGGCCGCGCAGGCCATGGCTGCAAGGTATTGACGGCCCTCCTTGGAGATGACTGGCGCACAGCAAAGCTGCTTGTCAGGAAGATCTATCTTGTACCGGCTTGATGCCTTTAGCAGTAGCTTGATGTAATCGTCACAGATCTGGTGCCCTAAGCCCCGCGAGCCAGTGTGCACGATCACAGTGACCTGGCCTTTGCTCAGAGACAGTACACGGGCAACAGCTTCGTCGTAGACTTCTTCTACGAAGCCCACCTCTACAAAATGATTTCCTGAACCGAGGGTGCCAAATTGGTTCTTGCCTCTTTGATACGCTTTTTCGGAGACATATTCTGGATTGCCCCCCGAGATGCACCCACCCTCCTCAATGTGGTCGAGATCCTTTGGGCTCCCATACCCACCAGAAACAGCCCACCTTGCCCCTATTGTGAGTGCATCATGCATTTGTCGAATTGATAGTTTCAGGTCCTTGCGCCGCGACCCCACACCTGAAGGGATATTGCTGAATAATGCATCAACGAGCCTTGGTATGTGGTCCTTTATGTCTGCTGATATCAGATCAGAGCGCAGTAGTCGCACACCGCAATTGATATCGTAGCCGACTCCTCCGGGTGAGATGATACCGTCATCCACGTCAAAGGCTGCAACCCCGCCAATGGGAAACCCATACCCCCAGTGAATGTCCGGCATGGCCAAGGACCGACCCACAATGCCGGGAAGACAAGCCACATTAGCTACTTGCTCAAGGCTTGCATCCTTCTTGATAGCGGCCAACATCGCCTCGTCTGCATAGACAAGCCCCTCGGTCCTCATCTTGCCCGTCTTTGGAATAAGCCAGCGGAAATCATCAAGCTTTTTGACCTCTATGTTACTTGCCATAACGCCGATCCCTTTCAATCTTGACGACTTCGTAAAAAGTCCAACTTCTATGTTACGCCGCACCCTTCGTCACTGCGACGTACTATAGGTACGCCTCATTCCTCAGGATTGCGCCTGACGGCTTGAAAAGAGGTGCGCGCCTTGTGAATTTGGAGCTTTTTACTTTGCCGTCTAATTTGGACTTTTTACGAGTTCATCAATCTTTGTAACTACTTGAATGGTCTCACAGATCCAGAAAGACCTGAGTCTCCCAAATCCCGCTTCTCCGAGTCACGTAGAGTTGATGGTACGTAACCGCCTTGACACACGTCTTGATCTCATGGCGAGCAGGGTCCATCACTTCCCCGCACACCGTTGCCTCCAGGGAGTCACTTTTCATACTCTTTATGTGAAACCTGTTGAGCAGCAAGTTCTGTGTTTCGAACACGTAAAGCAACTCACTAAGCCAAGACACCATCAAGCCCTCCAGGTCTGGAGCTTCCACCCTTATAAGACGTTCCTTACTCGGCTGAATGGTCTCAAGTGATACCAATACTTCAAATAGGGCCTCTGCTGCATTGACAAACAGCTCATTTTGGGTTGCGCCATAGGCCTTGAAGCCCAAATCTGCCGTATGCTCTATGTATTCATATTTGCGAGGCACTGCACTGTGATCGGCTGTTACCTGATC
>CAZCWQ010000024.1:0-13235 GCA_964502365.1 uncultured Desulfobacterales bacterium
TCTTTGATTTTAACGAGGCCCTTCGCAATTATGACCTGAGCTTTGCCATGACTTATCCCTTGGCAGATCTAAAGTATTTCGGCACAACCACGATCGGCAAGTTTGGTCTGGGCGATCTTTTCATGGGGAGACAGTCAGGGGCCATCGGATCCACATTCGGGCTCGGACTCATTATAGGCGGTGTATATCTTATTTTAAGAGGATATGTGCGGTGGGAGATCTCGCTCTCGTTCTTGGCCGGGGTATTTATTACAGCACTCTTGTTTAACCTCTCCGATTCAGCCAAATATGCCGGCCCGATGTTTCACCTGCTCACGGGCTATACCCTGATTGGAGCCTTTTTCCTGGCACCCGAAGATTCTTCATCTCCAGTAAACTTTATCCCGATGCTTATATTTGGGGCATGCGCCGGGTTTCTGACGGTGCTTATAAGGAATGTTGGTATGTATGTGGACGGTATCCCGTTTTCCATTCTTCTCATGAATCTTGCTAATCCACTTCTTGACAAGATCCGACCCAAAGCAATCGGAAAGGCGGTAGAAAATGCGTGACATCATCAGGATGATACTGGTTCTTGGCATTTTGTCTGCTGTTTGCGGAGGCGGGCTGGCGTTCGTCAAGTCGGGGACTGCGGCTAGAATCGAAGTCCAGCAGCTGAAATTTGTGAAAGGGCCCGCTATCCAGGAAATCTTAGAAGGATGCACCAACGATCCCATCTTAGACCGTCTCAAGCTGAAGGACGGAGACGTGGAGAGGACTTTTTTTGTCGGGGTGTTTGACGGCAAACCAAGCGCGGTTGCTTTTGAAGCCTATGGCAAGGGTATTGGGGGACCTATTGGTATCATGGCCGGCGTTGATCTTAATACGGACAAGTTGCTTGGTATTGGTATTACTACACACAAGGAAACGCCGGGTCTGGGCTCCAGGGCCAAGGATGATCCGAAGTTCAGGGCACAGTTTAAGGGCCTGCCCATCAACGAGCCAATCAAGGTGAAGCAAGACGGCGGACAGGTGGATGCTATATCAGGTGCCACCATTACATCCAGGGGGGTCTGTGCAGGGTTGACGGCAGGGGACAGCTTTTATAAGAGACTCAAGCCGCAAATCATAGAAAAGGTTCAGGCCTTTGCAAAGTAGGGAGTACAGTAGATGAGCGAAACCAGCCTTGTTCAAGAGTTTACCAAGGGGTTATGGAAGGAGATTCCGCCGTTTCGGCTTGTGCTGGGCCTGTGTCCCACACTGGCGGTGACCAAAGGGGTAGATACCGGCATCGGAATGGGTATTGCCTTAACCTTTGTCTTGGTTTGTTCCAATATTCTTATCTCCGCGCTGCGAAAGATTATACCAAACAAGGTCAGAATAGCCTGCTTTATTGTTGTCATCGCGACATTTGTTGTGATTGTGGAGCTCACCATGCAGGCCTTTACCTATCCCCTTTTCCTCAAGCTTGGCATCTTTATCCCCTTGATCGTGGTAAACTGTATCGTCTTGGGGCGCGCTGAGGCATTTGCATCCAAGAACGGGCTCGCCCACTCAATTGCCGACGGCCTTGGTATCGGTCTTGGATACACAATAGCCCTTGGAACCCTCGGGTCGATCCGAGAAATCTTTGGGGCAGGTACATGGTATGGCAATGCGGTATTCGGCCCTTCGTTTCAACCCTTTACGTTCATGGTCGAAGCCCCCGGTGCCTTTGTCTGCCTGGGACTGATGCTTGGAATCATGAACCTGGCTGGGAAAGAGTAACAGATTAAGGTAGAGGAGACATTCAGATGGGAGACTATATCTTACTCGCTGTAAGCGCTATCCTCGTTAACAATATACTGCTCATCCAATATTTGGGCAACTGTCCTTTTCTGGGCACGTCCAAGAAGATGGATACAGCGGTTGGCATGGCCATGGGGGTAGTCTTTGTCCTTGTGATGGCAGGTATCGTAACGTGGATTGTATATAAGGTCATCCTGGTGCCATTCGGCCTTGAGTACATCCGAACTCTTGCATTTATTTTGGTAATCGCAGCCCTCGTCCAGTTTGTGGAAACCTTCCTTAAGAAGAGCATCCCAGCCCTATATGCGGGCTTAGGCATCTATCTCCCGCTGATCACGACAAACTGTGCTGTTTTTGGAGTCTGCATAATCAATATAGACGAAAAATATAACTTTTTGGAGATGCTCGTTTCTTCCATAGCCTATCCAATAGGCTTTGGGCTGGCGCTGATCCTCTTTGCCGCGATACGCGAGCGGATCATTATAGGACGGGTACCTGGGCCGATGCAGGATGTTGCGATCGGTCTTGTTACGGCAGGGTTTATGTCCCTTTCTTTCCTAGGCTTTAAGGGGATGATTTAGACGGAGGTAGGAAAATGCTGGAAGCCTTACTGGGACCCTTACTTCTTATGCTGGGTTTGGGAGCTATCTCCGGAATTCTTTTGGGGATCGCTTCCAAGGTATTTTATGTGTGGGAGGACCCACGCATTGCAGAGGTGTCAGAATGCCTGGCCGGTGCCAACTGCGGGGGGTGTGGCTACACCGGCTGCGATGCATGTGCCGCCGCCATAGTGGAAGGTAAGGCGCCGGTCAATGCCTGTGTTGTGGGGGGAGCAGCCTCCGCGGAGAAGGTGGCCCCTATTATGGGTATGGAGGTCGGAGCGGCCGAGCCGTTGACTTCGCAAAACACTTGTACAGGTGGATTTCGGGCTGCTGAAAAATACTATTATATGGGGATTAATGATTGCAGGGCAGCTGCCATGCTGTACGCTGGGTCTAAGGAGTGCGCTGTGGGCTGCCTCGGCTTTGGAAGCTGTGTCAAGGCCTGTCTGTTCGGGGCACTTGAAATGGGACCTGAGGGGTTTCCGGTAGTTCACGTGGACAAGTGTGTGGGCTGCGGGGCCTGCCAAAAGGCATGTCCCAAGGGGATCATGCAGGTGCGCACACCCTCTCAACGGATTCTGCACATGAACCTCTCGACCGACCGCCTGGCCCCATGTCGTCAGACATGCCCTGCCGAGATCGATATTCCCAAGTATATCCATCATATTAGAAACAGGGAATATGACAAGGCCTGGCTCACCGTCATGGAGCGCAATCCTATGCCGCTTTCTATAGGACGCGTGTGCCCTCATCCTTGTGAGGATGCCTGTCGAAGGGCGTTGGCTGATGATCCGGTTTCCATCAACCAACTGAAAAGGTTTTGCTCGGATTGGGTATATAATGAGGGCGTACAGGTTAAGATCCCTGTGGCGCCTGACACAGGATACAAGGTAGCCATTGTGGGCGGTGGGCCCAGCGGTTTAAGCGCTGCCTATTTCTTGAGGCGTCTCGGTCACCAGGTCAAGATATTTGAATGGATGCCTAAGCTTGGAGGCATGATCTATTACGGAATTCCCGAATACCGCCTCCCCAAGAAGATCCTTTATCAGGACATTCAGCGGATTCTGGATCTGGGCATTGAGGTCAAGACAGGTATGAAATTTGGTGTTGACTTTAATCTCGAATCCCTTGTTGGTGGTGGCTTCGATGCAGTTGTCATGTCTATCGGGGCTTGGAATCATGCTTCGGCGCGCATCCCTGACGAAGACAAAGTCAAGGGGGTCATCCCCGCAACGATTTATCTTAGACGACAAGGGCTGGGAGAACCGAATCCGATCGGAAAAAGGGTGGGGGTAATCGGTGGCGGCAACGTGGCTATGGACGCCTTGAGGACCAGTCTTCGTTTGGGTGCAGAGAAGGTCTATTGCCTCTATCGACGGACCATCAAGGAGATGCCTGCCAATGCGGTGGAAATAGAGGCCTGTCGTCATGAGGGAATCGAATTCATTACCCTGTGTTCTCCCACTAAGTTTATTACTGATGACGAAGGAAACCTCACGGGTATCGAATATCTAAAAAATGAGCTGGGAGAGCCTGATGCCAGTGGCCGACAGAGGCCTGTACCGATCGAGGGCTCTGAAACCGTGCTGGACCTTGACAATTTTGTCCTGGCAATCGGTCAGGGTACGGATTCTTCCTTTGCAGGCGAAGAGGGGGCATCAGTATCAAGGATTGAGACCTTCAAGGGTTCGATTGTGGTCAATCAGGATACCCATCAGACTGCCATTCCTTATGTATTTTCAAGCGGGGATTCTGCGGGACCTCCTGGGCTTTTGGTCGCAGCCATCGGCGGCGGCAGACGAGCTGCAAGGGGTATACACAAGTATCTCATGGGCGAGGAAATGGCATTCCCCAAGACCAGGCTTCGTGTGGACTCCAGGCGCATGACCGGGCACATACCAGGTACAATCTTTGACAGCATTGAGGGTATCCAGAAGAAAGGCCGCATTGGTCAACCCGAGCTCGAGCCCGGTTCTTACGAGAGACAGCATACCTATGCAGAGGTGGACCTGACGGTAACAGAAGAAGATGCCCTGAAAGAGGCCAATCGCTGCATGCGATGCTGTCTCACCTGTTATAACCAGGACAGCCCGAAAGTTTAGTCCGTATACCTTTATCATTGATCCGCGATAACTTGCATTCCTCAATATTCTATGCCATCCTTTTTTTATGGTTACCTATGAGAAGCTGTTTCTCGGCTCAGAGTGCAACAACGATTGCACTGTGTGTCCAGTAAGAGACGAGAAAAGGACCTGTGGCCTAAATGAGCTGATCAGTCAAGTGGGCGCCCTCACAGACCCCGAAAATGTTGAGCTGTGGGGTGGAGAGCCGACTCTTTACAAAGACCTGCTTTCCTTGATTCCCCTTATCCGCAGCCGAGGAGCCAGACGGATAAAGCTCGTTACCAATGGGCGGAGGTTGGCCGAATGGGATTTCCTAAATACCTTGGTGGAAGACGGGTGTCGCCTTTTTGAAATAAAAATCCAAGGCTCAAGGCCGGAGACACATGAAGCTGTTACACGCGTGAGGGGAAGTTTTGACCAAACCCTTCAAGGACTGGGAAATCTTAGTGCCCTGTCGACATCTGAAGAGTATGGGAGTTCCGTTTTCGTTGCAGCCCGTGTGGCAGTTACTCGGGCTAGTCTTGAAGAACTGATCCCCTGTGTTGCTCTGCTTGTGTCACTTGGTGTGGACCGGATTGTTTTCGACCGCTCTGGGTCCGACATCCCGATAAGTGAGGGATCGCGTATGGTAGCAAATGCCATTAAGGTTGCTACACTGAACCGGGTCTGGTCTGTGTGTGAGGGTTTTCCCGCATGTTTGATGATAGGTTGTGAAACCCATGTTGCCGACTTGCTTCAGCCTGCGGCTTCGAAGGGCAAAAAACCAAAAGGCTGCATTCGTTGCGCTTATGTAGACATGTGTCATGGGCCGCCCGAAGACTATGTTCGCAAGCAGGGTGCGAAAGAATTCCAGGCTGTCCCCGCATCGCCTTACTTGGAAGATCTGAAGTACTTACTCAAAGTGAGGTCTATCAATGGCAGGGGGTAAGAGCCGAATCCTGCTTATTTCCTTTAATGTGGCTGGCCACGATTCTCTGGCCCTGGGTTATATCAAGGCCTTTGCCCTGAAAGATCCCACGGTCTCTCGCAGGACCGAGATCGAGATCTTGAACTTCGGCAACGAAGAAGCCGATGTACGCCAGGCCCTTTATTACACCACCGAGTTCAAGCCTCACTTGATCGGTTTTTCCTGCTACTGTTGGAGCATGGGCACTGTGTTGGAGTTGGCTCGATCTGTTAGGCAGATCATGCCTGCTGTTCCCATCGTGGTGGGCGGGCCCGAGGTAGGTCCCATTGCCGAGAAATATCTCGAAGAAAACCCGGCTTTAGACGTAGCGGTTCACGATGAAGGAGAAGCAATATTCCTGGATCTGATCAAATACTATCTTGCTCAAAAGGGTGAGCTTGAACATATTGCAGGGATCTCCTTCCGCCGGGGTCGGGAAGTGGTGAGGAACAAGGACCGACCACCCATCAAGGACCTGGATGAGATTCCGTCTCCATATCTAACAGGAGTGCTGACGCCTCGAGACGGTGTGACCTATTTGCAGTCATTTCGCGGATGCCCCTTCCGGTGCGGTTTTTGTTACGAGGCGGGGCGCCACAAGGAGCTTCGTTTTTTTTCTTACGAGCGTGTCAAGGCTGAGGTGGAGCTAGTCATGTCGGATCCTAATATCGGAAGCTTCCACTTTGTTGATTCAGTCTTTAACCTAAACTCCAAACACCTGCGCAAGCTCTCTGAGATTCTTCGCGATGCCAACCAATATAACACCAGGCTCAGAACGATCGAGGTATTCACGGAACAGGTGAATGAAGAAACGGTCACTAACCTGGTCAGGGCCGGTGTGCAGAGCGTTGAAACAGGCCCTCAAACGGCGATTCCAGAGACTCAAAAGCGAATAGGCCGCTATTTCGATTCCGACAAGTTTTCTCGCGGCGTACGCTTGATGCGAGAAGCCGGTATTGAGGTGTGGTGCGACTTGATTATTGGTCTTCCAGGGGACAACTTCTTTCGTTGTGTTTCTTCCGTGGCTTACACCATGGGTCTGAGGCCTGCCCGGATCGTCATGAGCATCCTCCACGTCTTGCCAGGCACCCCGCTATTTGAAAAAGCCGACCGGTTCCATCTGGCCTTTGATCCCAAAGCGCCTCACTATGTGGTGGGAAGTGAGTCTTTTCCCTTTGATCAGATCTACCAGGCAGTGCTCTTTTCATCCAGTGCAGCCAAGGAATATAATGTGGCACTTCCCAATGTCTCACCCTCAAAATGATAATGGAGTGAAAAGAATACGAGAATAAGAAATATGACTATCGCCAATAAAATTACCCTGTTGCGGATCATACTCGTCCCGGTCTTCATTGTATTTACCATTCCGGACGCCACCTGGACCAGGTTTGTCGCAGCTTCAATCTTCGTGCTAGCCTGTGCCACAGATCCTTTGGACGGATACTTTGCTCGAAGCCGTAGCGAGATCAGTGTACTGGGGACTTTCCTTGACCCCTTGGCCGACAAATTGCTTACCATGAGCGCTTTTGTCGTCATGGTAAAGTATCAGATCGTGGCAGCGTGGATGGCGATCATCATCGTCGGCAGAGAGGTCACGATCACCGGGCTCAGGGCGATCGCCTCTCAGCAGGCAGGGGCTGTTATCCCGGCTAATCGGTGGGGGAAAATAAAGACGTTTGTGCAGATGATAGGCGGCAGTGTCCTGCTTTTTATGATTCCCTCTGGTGACTACAGCCAAGAAGTAAGCCTTGCACTGCCTCCGGTGGCCAATCTCATCATGTCGGTCATATTGGCCGCCACTGTTTGGTCGGGCTGGGTGTACATTAAGGAATACAAAGACTACTTCAAAAACCCATAGCTCCTTTTAGGCCACAGCCTGCCGCCTTTTTTGGGTGGGGTAATTAAGCATTTCATCCGGCTTCGCCCCCCCGGTTCCATTGATAAAGGCCTCGGTCATCTTATAGGCCTGGCTGTCGGTATATTGCCGAGGCGGGTGTTTCATAAAATATGCCGCTGGTCCGTACAGGATGCCTCCCTCACCCCGGTCCTGGGCCAGCTTGCTGCATCGGATGGCATCAATGGCAACACCAGCGGAATTGGGAGAATCCTCCACTGAAAGGCGCAACTCCAGGTTCATCGGCACATCACCGAACAGCCTGCCCTCCATGCGAATAAAGCATATCTTGTTGTCCTTTTGCCAGGCCACATAATCACTGGGGCCAATATGGATATTTTCACTGGCCAACCGGCTGGCTGCAACGGACTGGACTGCCTCTGTTTTCGACTCTTTCTTGGACAGAAGCCGGGTGCGATTAAGCATATTTAGAAAGTCAGTGTTGCCGCCCGTATTCAGCTGATAGGTTCGTTCCAGCTTGACACCCCTTTTTTTGAACAGATCGGTCAGGATCCGGTGGGTTATGGTCGCTCCGAGCTGGGATTTGATGTCGTCACCAATGATAGGAATGTTCTTCTCCTCAAATCGTTTGGCCCAGGCAGGATCGCTGGCTATGAACACGGGCATATTGTTCAAGAAAGCAGCCCTTGCCTCTAAGGCGCATTCTGCGTAAAACCGAACCGCTTTCTCAGATCCGACTGGAAGGTAATTCAACAGAACCTGTGTCCCCGATTCTTTGAGAACCCGAACAACATCTCCCATGCGGGGTTCCGTCTCATCAGCCAACACAAATGTGTACTTGTCATCGTAGTCCCGCATATGTTCAGAAAAACCATCCAGAATATTCCCCATTCTTACGGCAGTCCCGATGTTTGGAACTTGGTTGTAAAACACAGTGGTGCAGTTCGGGCCGGCAAAAATGGCTTCTGCCACGTCCTTGCCGACTTTTCTCTTGTCAATGTCAAAGGCTGACACGACCTCGAGGTCGTAGGGCTTGTATCCACCAATGTCCCAGTGCATCAAACCTATGGCATCTTCACTATTCTTATGCCTATAATAGTAAATGCCTTGTACCAATGAACTGGCGCAATTTCCGACCCCCACAATACCGATCTTAATGTTGGGCATCAGTTGTCAACCTCCCTTCCACATTATGAGATCCGCCTATATTCCAGGACCACAACAGAGAAATATGTTTCATAACAATTCAGTCTCGTGAAAAAGGCCGTTTTGCGAACCAGATTGAGCAATTTTGGAAAACTGACAACCCTGCTCAAAGTGTATGTGCCAGACGGAGAGGGGCTCTCGGGAGGAGAGCCGAGGTCAACATTTGGAAAGTAATAATGCGTAACTGGCGACTGACTAAGAGTATGGCTATCGGTTCACGGGCAGATCGCAACACTCCGAATGCCGCACGGATCGTTACTTATCTGTTTCGCGCATGTTTGTCAACCCGCGACAATAGTTGCTACTGATAGCATCAATTAGTTTGTGTTCCTTGGCTGGTTAGGGTGCGAAGGGCTTCGAGCACTGAGGCCATGTCCCTTGGCAGGGGGGACTCAAAACCGATAAATCGACCGGTGCGGGGATGGATAAAGGCGAGCTTCCAGGCGTGGAGCATCTGCCTGTTGACAGATCTGAAGATTTGCTGGACATCCCTTAACGGCACGTTTTTCCACCTTTTTTCCCCACCGTAAGTGGTATCTCCTACAACAGGGTGACCCATAGCAGCACAGTGGACACGGATCTGGTGGGTCCGTCCAGTCTTCAAATCGAGCTCAAGAAGTGTTGCACAGGCAAATGTCTCCTTGATCTTCCACTCAGTTTCAGCGGATCGCCTCCGGCGACTCTTTGTGGACATCTTTTTCCGGTCTGTGATATGACGGCCCACCGGCAAGTTGATAATACCGGCCGATGTTTTCGTCTTTGCATAGACTAAGGCTAGATATCGTTTCTGAACCCGGCGCTCTTTGAACTGGCGTCTCAGGCCTTCGTGGGCCATGTCGTTTTTCGCCACAACCATGACCCCGGAAGTGTCCTTGTCAAGGCGGTGGACAATGCCGGGTCGAAGTTCGCCCCCAATGCCTTTCAGGTCACGGCAATGGCAGAGCAAGCCATTGACAAGGGTCCCGGTGCGGTGTCCTGCTGAAGGGTGGACCACGAGCCCGGAAGGCTTGTTCAACACAATGACATCAGGATCTTCGTACAGGATGGAAAGGGGAATCGGTTCGGGTTTGCAGATGACAGGTTGTGGAGCCGGGATTTCAGACCGGACACTGTCATTGCACCTGAGAATATATCCGGACTTCTTGGTCAGGCCATTAACCGTAATGTGGCCTGACCGAATCAATCGGCCCAAATATGAGCGAGACAGGTCAGAAAACTTTCCTGCTAAAATGGTATCAAGCCGGCGACCTGCTTCTTGTCGACTCGCCGTGAAACTGATAACACTCACTCCTGCCTAGTCATTCCAGGTCAAATATCGAGCTAATATCCGACATGATTGCGCTCTCGTCGGTCTTTTTTGCGATTGAAAGCTCTTTGAGGAGAAGCGTTTGAGCAGTATCCAGCATTTTGCGTTCCCCAAAGGAGAGATTTTTGTCAACCTTGAGGAGATACAGATCCCTGAGCACTTCAGCCACTTCGAAGACCGAGCCGGTCTTAATCTTTTCCATGTATTCGCGGTACCGACGGTTCCAGGTCTGATTATCCACGGGCAGGTCTCGCTTTTTCATAATCTCGTAAACCCTGGGAACTTCGCCGATATCGATGATATCCCGCAGCCCTACTGACTGCACATTGTCTATGGGGATCATGATAATCATATTGTTGTCGAGGATCTTCATAATGTAGAAATCTTTTTGTTCCCCAGAGATCTCCCGCTTCTCTATGGACTCTATGCGTCCCACGCCGTGGGCCGGATATACTGCCAGGTCACCAATCTTAAACATGCTATACGCCCCCATTTTATCTAACGCCGTCTCTCATTTTTGTAGACACCTTTTGTATAGCATCTTCTTGTGATACAATCAACCGAAAACCACGTGTTTGTATACTGGCGCCCCTGCCGGGCGCACAACAAAAAAGGATTGGTGTGGTTTCCCACACCAATCCTTCTCAAATAGTCAAACAAGTACGCTGCGCTTAAATCAGGAACGGCACCATCAGAAGAGCCACCACGTTTAAGATCTTGATCATCGGGTTGATGGCCGGGCCTGCTGTATCTTTGTAAGGATCGCCAACAGTGTCACCCGTGACGGCAGCCTTGTGGGCATCGCTTCCCTTGCCACCAAGGTGGCCATCTTCGATATGCTTCTTGGCATTGTCCCAGGCCGCCCCCCCTGTGGTCATGGAGATTGCCACAAATACGCCTGTGACGATACTTCCGATCAGCAGGGCCCCAAGGGCAATCTTGCCAAGGAGGAACCCGACAATAATCGGCACAACCACCGGGATAAGGGCCGGCACAATCATCTCTTTCAGTGCAAAACGGGTCACAATATCCACGCAGCGAGCATAGTCCGGTTTTGCCGTACCTTCCATGATCCCCGGGATCTCCCGGAATTGCCTCCTTACTTCAACGACTACCTGGCCTCCGGCTTTTCCCACCGCCATCATGGCGATAGAGGCAAACAGATACGGAAGGAGTCCGCCGAGGAAAAGGCCCACGATCACGTCCACGTCGCTCAGCCTAAAGATCAATTCCGCCCCCTGTCCGCCACCAGCGTGGGCCGCCTCAGTCAGATCCTGGATATATGCGGCAAAGAGCACCAGGGCTGCCAGACCGGCTGAACCGATGGCATACCCCTTGGTAACCGCCTTGGTGGTGTTGCCGACCGCATCCAGGGGATCAGTGACTGCACGGACACTTTCATCCATGTCCGCCATCTCTGCGATACCACCAGCGTTATCTGTGATCGGGCCGTAGGCGTCAATGGCGATGACCATACCGGTCATGGACAGCATGCTCATGGCAGCCAAGGCGATCCCAAAAAGGCCTGCCAAGTGGAAAGAGGCATAGATGGCGCCACAGATCAGAAGAACGGGAATCGCTGTGGACTGCATACTCACCGCAAGGCCTGCAATGATATTCGTGCCATGCCCTGTGGTGGAAGCCTGGGCTATCCCCTTAACCGGGCCCCGAACACCAGTATAGTATTCAGTCACGATCACTATGCCCACGGTCAGCACCAGACCGATCAGTGTGCAGAGATAAAGGCTCATGAAGGAAATCTCCGATCCCGCCATCATCTTCTTGGTAGCAGGGTAAAATATGACACCAGCTATAATAGCTGAACCAAACATCCCCTTGTAAAGGGCGCCCATGATGTACTGGCTAGTGCCCAGCCTCACGAAGAAGCTTGCAATAATGGAAGCTACAATGGAGATAGCGCCCAACACCAGCGGGAAGGTCACTGCATTATGATAGAAGCCTGCCCCAACCTTGGCCTCCGGGAAGAGGAGGTGGGCCAGCAGCATGGCAGCTACGGCTGTAACAGCATAGGTCTCAAAGAGGTCTGCGGCCATACCTGCGCAGTCGCCCACATTATCACCCACATTGTCGGCAATGGTGGCGGGGTTTCTGGGATCATCTTCAGGGATCCCAGCCTCGACTTTACCAACCAGGTCCGCACCCACGTCCGCGCCCTTGGTGAAAATGCCACCGCCGAGCCGGGCGAAGATGGAGATGAGGCTCCCGCCAAAACCGAGCGCTACAAGGGCCTTAATGTTATGGGTCAGTGTATAATAGCCTGCCACGGATGTCAGGGCCAGGCCTGCCACCATCATCCCAGTGACCGTTCCGCCCTTAAAGGCCATGGAAAGCCCGGCTGCAAGGCCTTTCTTGGATGCCTCTGCCGTGCGCACGTTTGCGATAACCGATACCCGCATGCCGATATAGCCTGCACAGTAAGAAGCCGTGGCCCCGATAATAAAGCCGATGGCGGTGGTAATGCCCATGGTCGCCCCGATGATGATTATAATCACGACAGCAGCAATAAAGACCGTCTTTAGCTGGCGGTTAAGATAGGCAATAGCGCCTTCCTTGACCGCGTCAGCGATCTGGTTCATTTTCTCGTCCCCGGCTGGGGCGCTTTTTACAGTGGCGGCCATCAGCAGCGCGAAAACAACACCTACCGCACCAACCAGTGTACAAAAAAGCTCAACATTACTCATAACTGCACTCATAGTCTCCTCCCAATGTCGCATTCTGAGATTGTCTTACCATGAAACCGATTCATCGCCTCTGATACCCCTTTGAAAAGGACTGTCTCGACCGCATCCTGTGCTGATGAGATGATATCGGAAAGGAGTCTTTCCTGTTCCGCATCAAATCTTTCCAGCACGTAGGGGCTGATGTCTTTCTCGGTTTGAGGGCGCCCGATTCCCACACGGATGCGTGTAAACTCATCGCTTCTCAATGCCCCGATCAAAGACTTCACGCCATTATGTCCTCCATCCCCTCCTTTCTCCTTTATTTTCAGTTTGCCAAATACAACATCTATGTCATCGTGAATGACCAATATATCCTGTGTGCCTAACCGAAAAAAGCGGGCCAGATCTCTCACTGCCGGCCCACACTGATTCATGAAAGTCATAGGCTTGGCCAGGATCGCCGGAAGCCCTTCAATTTTGCCCCGTCCGAAAACGGCATTGAACTTGCGTTTGCCGAGTGGGATCTTATTGGCCTGTGCCAGCCTATCCACCACCATAAACCCCGTGTTATGGCGGGTGAACCGATACATTTCCCCCGGGTTGCCCAGCCCTACAATGAGGCGGAACCGATCCTCAGGCATCTAGATTCTACTTGTCAGCAGTTTCGTCTGTGGCTTCGGTCTCTCTAGCTCCAGCTTCTTCGGCTTCTTCCAGTTCCTCTTCAGGAATCTCTTCCTCTTCCACAGTGG
>CAZCWQ010000024.1:13335-25555 GCA_964502365.1 uncultured Desulfobacterales bacterium
GCTTCTTCGGCTTCTTCCAGTTCCTCTTCAGGAATCTCTTCCTCTTCCACAGTGGGTGCTGCAACCGCGGCCACGGTAAAATTGGTGTCATATAAGAGTCTTACGTTTTCGCCTACATCAATATCCTCTACGTGCAGGGAATCCCCAATATCGAGGTCGGAGACATCCGCCTCAATCTTGGCAGGTATGTCCGCAGGAAGGCACGATACTTCCAATTCGTGTCGAACCAGTTGCAGATAGCCGCCCCGCTCAACCCCTTTTGACTTTCCTGTAAGCTCAACGGCAACGGCGACCGTAACCTCCTCTTCCAAGGATATTTCATAAAAATCGACATGAAGGTACTGGCTGGTCACTGGAGAGGTCTGCGTCTCTTTTATCATGGCAGTCTTTTCTTGGCTGCCACCATTTTCGATAATCAGATTCAAGACAACATGTTCGCTTTTGCTTTCCTTATAGATATTTTCCAGGTCTAGTATAGATATAGTGAGGGGTATCGACTCTGTCTTAGGACCATACAGCACTGCCGGAAGCAGACCTCGACTCCTGAGTCTGCGAGAGTGCCCCTTTCCGGTACTTTTTCGTTGACTTGCTCTAAGCTCAAATATTTCCAATGAAAGTTTCCTCCTTAGATTTGTCTGTCACACAAAGAGCGAGCTCACAGAGCTGCCCGTGTGGGAGCGGTGGATCGCCTCGGCCAAGAGTTTAGCTACGGACAGTACGCGGATCTTCTTACATCCCTTTGCCCTTTCGCTCAAAGGGTTGGTATCGGTCACCACTAGGGTCTTGATCTCTGATTCGGTAATGCGATCCACGGCCGGACCCGACAGCACGGCGTGGGCGCAACACGCATGGATTTCAGATGCACCGTGGTCCTTCAAGGCCAAAGCTGCCTGGGTGAGGGTTCCCGCAGTATCGACCATATCATCTAATATGACAGCTTTCTTTCCTTGCACATTGCCAACTACATTCATGGCCTGGGCTCTATTGGGGGCCTCACGCCGTTTGTCGATAATGGCCAGTTGAGTATGAAGACGCTTGGCAAATGCCCTGGCCCTCTCCACACCCCCAGCGTCCGGGGAGACTATGACTGCATCGTTCATCAACTCCCTCTTGATGTGGTCCAAAAGCACAGGTGCTGCAAAGAGGTGGTCCACTGGAATGTCAAAAAATCCCTGTATTTGGCCGGCGTGAAGGTCCATCGTGATAATCCGATTGGCACCGGCGACCGTGACTAGGTCTGCCACCAGCCTTGCGCCAATCGGCACGCGTGGTGCAACCTTCTTGTCCTGCCGGGCATAGCCGTAATAGGGTATGACCGCTGAGATACGCTTAGCTGATGAGCGCTTGAACGCATCGAGCATCATCAGCAGCTCCACCAGATGGTCATTCACTGGAGCGCACGTGGACTGCAAGACAAAAACGTCCTTATCCCGCACATTTTCACTGATCTCTATCTGGATCTCACCATCACTGAATGTCTTGACCTTAGCCTCTCCCTGTTTGATTCCTATGTGACGGCAAACACTCTTGGCCAGTTCAGGATTGGAGTTGCCAGAAAAGACTACAAGGCTATGCATCACTAACGCTCCAAAGGTGGCAGGTTTCCAGATAACCCGATAGTACATACATTTGCTTCGAGAACATATGGTCAAGATGGCTGGGGTGGGAGGATTCGAACCTCCGTATGCAGGAACCAAAATCCTGTGTCTTACCACTTGACGACACCCCAGCATGGTCATCAAGGGATCAACAAATTTACTAAAAAACAGTCCCACCGTCCTTGTTGCTTAATCTTGTCAAGGGCCGGTGCGGCTTGTTGCACACCTTGAAACAGCCCAAAGACAGCAGGACCACTCCCGGACATGATTGCCACTTGAGCACCAAGATCGAGGAGGACCTCTTTGATGGTATTAATCTCCGGAAATTTCTTGACAGCTACTTGCTCTAAATCATTACACAAAAAGCCCTTGGGCTTGGAAGAGTCCTCCAAAAGCGAAGAAACGTTATAATTTTCTTCACAATTTGTCAATCGCAAATTTAGGTGTTCGTAGACCCACGCTGTGGATATGTGAAGTCTTGGACAAACCAGCACGGCTGACAGCGGTGGCATCCTGTCAAATGGCTCTAAATTCCCTCCAATCCCCCTGGCTACTGCCGTGTGTTTGAACAGAAAGAACGGGACGTCTGCACCCACCTTTAGCCCCAGCTCCATGAGTACCTTGTTGCTCAGAGGAAAGCCGTAATGTTGGTTGAGTCCCATTAGCACGGCAGCGGCGTTGCTGCTTCCACCACCTAGACCTGCGGCCACGGGGATCTTTTTTTCGATGAAGATGGCCACGCCGTCGGATTTTGACAGGGGGTCGAAGAAAAGGGCGGCCGCCTTGTAGGCCAAATTGGTTTTTCCTTCCGGGACCTTGGGATGGGCGCAGTGGACGCTTATGAAAGGTTGATCAAAGGACAGTATAACCGTGTCATAGAGGTCGACACGGCATATGAGGGTTACGAGGTCATGGTATCCATCCGCCCGTTTGCCGGTTACCTTAAGAAAAAGGTTGATCTTAGCAGGTGATGGTATGACCAGTTTATTCATACTGCCCGTTCATCCGGCTTTGTTGCTGTCCGGTTCGGGCGTTTTAGAACCGGCTCACCGGGCTCAGCCGCGTAATCTATTTGATGACGTTCAGGGCAACGAATCCTGCTCTCCTCCTGACCAGAAGGGAAACCTTATCAGCTTTTTTCACCTCTCTCATATGCTCATGATAGTCCTCAAGGGACCTTACTGGCTTGTGATCTATCTCGACGATGACGTCTCCTTCCTGCACTTCGGCCCTGTCAGCCGGACCGCCCTCTTCCACGGCAACAACCACAACCCCTTCACTCTCAGGGAGGCTGAACTGTCTGGCCAGTTCCGGGGTCAGGGAAGACACCGTCATGCCCAGTTCCGTTTCTTCATTGCCACCTCTCATGGCAAGGGTTTCTTTCTCATCAGTCCGTTTGGCGACCTTGATACGGAAGGTGCGTTCCTTTCCGTCTCGAAGCACCTTGACAGTGATTTTTTTGCCCACTGGGACTTCTGCAATGGTTCGAGACAGGTCTCTGCTATTCTTGATCTCTTTGCCATCCACTGCAATGATGACGTCCTTTGCCTTAATGCCTGCCTTGTCAGCCGGGTCTCCCTTGAACACCTCACCAACAAAGGCACCCGTACTGTCTTTGAGGCCATAGTATTCAGCAAGTTCCGGCGTAATGTCTTGGATGCTCACACCCAACCAGCCTCGGGTTACTGAGCCGGAGGTCTTGAGTTGCTCAATAATGCCGCGGGCCAAATTAACTGGAATGGCAAAGCCGATCCCCACATTACCGCCGCCCCTGGACACAATGGCCGTATTGATGCCGACTACCTGTCCGTTCATGTTGACCAAGGGCCCGCCGCTATTCCCAGGGTTTATAGAGGCATCGGTCTGGATGAAATCATCATAGGGCCCGGAGCCTATAACACGGCCCTTGGCGCTGACAATGCCTGCTGTGACAGTGTGTTCCAGTCCAAAAGGACTTCCGATGGCCACCACCCACTCACCCACTTTCAGATCGTCTGAGTCACCCAACTTAACCGTTTCGTTATCCTTCAACCCTTCGGCCTTGACCAAGGCAATGTCGGTCTTCGGATCCCGCCCAACGATCTCAGCATTGTATTCCTTGCCGTTTTTCAATTTAACCTTAATCTTGTCTGCATTTTCCACCACATGATTGTTGGTGACGATGTGTCCCTCCTTGTCAATGACAAAACCCGACCCAAGGCTCCGCTCCTTGAATTCTCGGCGGGGTGTGTCTCCGAAAAACCTTTCAAAGAAATCGTGAAACGGGTCGTCTTTTCCAAAAGGACTCTGAAAATGTCTAAAGGTCGGTCCGCCTCCTTTTATGACCTTTTCGGTTCGAATATTGACTACGGCCGGACTCACCGCGTTTGCCGTCTCCGTAAAACTGCTTGGCACCATGACGGTTGGAGTCGGGCTTGAGGCAGAGGTCTCTTTGGAGAAATCAAAACCTGTGGCAAGGACCATGCCCGCGACAATAGCAACCAACGTCAGCAGTACAATGGCCAGACGCCGGGTGCCGGTCTTGGCCGGTCTAAATGAATTCATCTGCACTTTTCCTCCCGTATCTCGGTCACAATCTATGCGTTTTCCTTTACATAGCGCATCCTCAAGTCATAGAGAATGTTTTTCAATAGCTGCCCTTCATCATCAGTAAGGTTTCCCTTTGTCTTTTCTTCCAGCATTCCCAAGATATCAATAGTATGTTTGGCCATGGGGAGACTCTTCTTTTTCAAGCCCGTTGAAGGATCTGGTACTTCACCGAAATGGAGCAGGGCCGATGAACTGAGAGAAAAAACAAACGTTGAAAAATTAACTTCAGGAAGCTGGATCTCTTCCTCAGAAGCGGGCTTTTCCTCGGTTTTGGCGGCCTCTTCTTTTGCTTCTGGCCCCTTTTTCTCCTTAGCTTCCGGTTTCGCCTCGGGTGCTGGTTCTCCGGTCTCCGACGAGAACGTTCGCTTGTCCTTTATAACGAATCCCTTTTCTTCTTCTGCCATAGTTTCCTCCACCATGCGAATTTTCGCACGCCTGCTGAACAGTTACGAGAAAAATTCACTTAACTTTTTATTTATAAATTCCTTACCTCATGTTGTCAAGATGCGTGGGTGTGTCCCGGCAGATCATAGTCCACAATTACATTTCCAGGGGGGTTACTGATTTGATTAACGGCAGGGCTCGCAGTTCCTCCAGGGCCTCGGGCGGCGTGGGCGTATCTGTATCAAGAAAGATCACGTTTCGGCCACCATCCTTGTCCTGACCCACGTGCATCCGAGCAATATTGACGCTGTGTTTTCCGAGCACGGTTCCGATGCTGCCGATCGCGCCTGGCTGATCCACGTTTTGGATAAGGAGAAGGTGACCTTCGGGAATGACTTCTAATCTGAAGGTGTTGATTCTGACAATCCTTGCATCATGCTTGCCGAATATGGTCCCTGAAACCGTGTTTGACTCCTCAGCAGTTCTCGCTTCAATGGTAATCATGTTGGTAAAGTCTTCGGTCTCCATACTGCGGGATTCCATGATCTTAATGCCCCGTTCCTTAGCGATCACAGGGGCATTGACGAAGTTGACCTCGTCCTTCATAAACGGGGTGAGCAGCCCCTTTAAGGCAGCCGCGGTAACAGGGGTCATGTCAAGGCCCAAGAAATTTCCAGAATACTTGATTGTTACCGCCTTCATGGCCCCTTTAGCGAGCTGGGCCTGCAAACAACCCATTCGCTCTGCCAGGGTTAAATAGGGCCGGAGTTTGGCTAACAATTCACCGGTCACGGACGGGACATTGACCGCATTGATGATCGTTTCGGTCTGTAGATAACGGATAATCTGTTCAGCCACAGCAACAGCCACATTGGTCTGGGCCTCGACCGTAGACGCGCCTAGGTGTGGTGTGCAAATGACGTTGTCGAACTTGAAAAGCGGCGAGTGGCCCGGGGGTTCAGTCTCAAAGACATCAAGGGCGGCACCACCTACTTGTCCGGACTCGAGGGCCTCGGCCAGGTCCTTTTCGTTCACGATACCGCCCCGGGCGCAGTTGATAAGCATCACCCCGGGCTTCATCTGATCGAAGGCCTCCTTGTTGATAAGCCCAATGGTCTCTTTCATCTTGGGCACGTGAATCGTGATGTAATCCGAGCGCTTGCAAAGCTCTTCAAACGAGACCAGTTCAAAACCGGCTCGCTCTATAAATTCCCTATTGGCATATGGGTCGTGTACAATAACTTGCATCTTGAGCCCATTGGCCCGGTCAGCCACGATGCTTCCGATCCGGCCGTGGCCTATGACCCCTAAGATTTTGTTAAAGATCTCTTTGCCCTGTAGCTTTTTCTTTTCCCACAGACCCCCTTTCAAAGACGCAGTCCCCTGGGGGATTTTCCGCGAAAGGGCAAGCATCATGGCGATAGTATGCTCGGCCGTGGTCACAATGTTTCCTTCCGGCGTGTTCATTACCACTATACCCCGCTTGGTGGCCGCCGGGATATCCACATTGTCAAGCCCGATACCGGCCCGACCTATCACTTTCAGTCGCGAGGCTGCATTAATGGTTTCCTTGGTTACCTTCGTAGCACTCCTTATGACCAGTGCCTCGTAATCGCCTATGATCGCCGTTAATTCCTCTGGCGCCAGACCAAGTTTCACGTCAAGGTCAATACCGTCCGCTTTATTAAACATCTCAATGCCGGCATCTGCAAGCTTATCACTTACCAGGACCTTCAATTTTGATTCCCCTTCGTGCTTTGTATTTCCGGTCTATCCAGATTGGGGTCTTCTTACTTTCAAAACAGACGCCTTGTCAAGAGAATGATGTCCTACCTATGGTTTTCCCCTTGACACCTACAGGCTTTTCTTTGTAGCTTCACTGCAGAAGCTAGGAGGTTGAAATGAAAGGAAGAATCTATAACTTCAACGCAGGGCCTGCGGCTCTTCCCTTGTCGGTCTTGGAGGAGATCCAAGCAGAGTTTCTGGATTTCCAAGGCTCAGGCATGTCGATTACTGAGGTAAGCCATCGATCAAAATGGTTTGATGACGTTATTGAAGACGCGGTCACCCGTGTTAGAAGGCTCCTTGGGCTGGACAGGCGCTTTCAAGTGCTTTTCTTGCAAGGCGGGGCAAGCATGCAGTTTTGCATGATTCCGATGAACTTATTGTCTGAAGGCCGGTCAGCCGATTATGTCAACACGGGCACCTGGGCTACCAAGGCGATCAAGGAGGCTAGGATTCAGGGAAAAATGATCAAGGTCGTTGCTTCCTCGGAAGACAAGAATTTTTCCTATATTCCAAAAAGCATCTCTTTCAGCAAAGATGCAGCCTACGCGCACATCACGTCAAACAACACCATCAAGGGAACCCAGTGGGCATCTTTCCCTGACACGTCAGGGGTCCCTCTGATCAGTGATATGTCTTCAGACATCATGAGCAGGACTTTTGATCCTTCTGCTTTCGGCTTAATTTATGCCGGGGCTCAAAAGAACCTCGGGCCTGCTGGCGCCACTCTGGTCATCATACGCCAGGATATGCTGGAACGTGTGCCTGAAAACCTTCCTACAATGCTCAAGTACACGACTTTCGCGGAAAAAAATTCTATGTTCAACACCCCGCCGTGTTTTGCCATCTACACGATTCAACTGGTGCTAAAATGGCTGGAAGAGACCATAGGCGGACTTCACAACATGGAAAGACTGAACCAGCAGAAGGCAGACCTTCTTTACCAGGCCATTGACAAAACAGGCTTTTATGCAGGCACTGCCGAAAAGGAAAGCCGCTCCCTCATGAATGTAACCTTCCGCCTTCCAAGTGAGGAACTGGAAAAACAGTTTATCCAGCAGGCCGTGGACAAAGGCATGGGTGGGCTCAAGGGGCACCGCTCAGTGGGGGGGTGCCGGGCCTCCATCTATAATTCCACCTCCATGGAGGCGGTGAAGGCCCTGGTAGATTTCATGGAAGATTTTGCCCAGAAAAATGGCTGAGATAGGTTTTGATATGAAAGAGCAGCCTATGGTCGAAAGAAGAAAGCGAGCCGGGCATAACACCAGAAGCGGTAAATGATAAATATAGATGACCTTGGGCGAGAAACTGGAAAAGTAAAGGGCGTTAGATTCCGCCTTGCAGATGGACTTTTTGCGATGCCCGTCTATTATTGACTTTTTACGAAACCATCAAATTTCCCGGGCATCTTCGTCCCCGGGTTTTCCCTTCTGATCCGTTCCGCTCACGCAGACGGATGGCGGCCGGGGTCACCTCCACCAGTTCATCATCGTTGATAAAGGCAATGCAGTCCTCAAGGCTCAGGCGATGCGGCGGGGTGAGGATGACGTTTTCATCCGATCCCGCAGCCCGCATGTTAGTCAACTTCTTGCCCTTGGCCGGGTTCACCACCAGGTCGCCGGTCCGGCAATGCTCACCGATGATCTGGCCGGCGTAGACCTTGACCCCTGGGCCCAGAAAGAGGCGACCCCGCTCCTGCAGGTTGAACAGAGCGTAGGCCACCGTGGTGCAGGCCTGCTTGACCACAAGCGCTCCGTTGCTGCGATTCACGATCTCGCCGGCAAAGGGGCCGTAGCCGGCAAAGACGTAGTTCATCACGCCCATACCCTTGGTGTCGGTAAGAAATTCGCTGCGGAAACCGATAAGTCCACGGGTCGGGACCTTATAGACCAGCCGGATCATCTCGTTGTAGCGGTTCATCTCCAGCATCTGCCCTTTCAGCCTGCCCAGCTTTTCAATGACCGGTCCCCGATACTGTTCGTCCACATCAATGGTCAATTCCTCGTAAGGCTCCTGCAGTTGGCCGTCTTCTTCCTTCATGATGACCTGGGGCCGGGTTACCTGGAATTCGTATCCCTCGCGCCGCATCTTTTCGATGAGGATTGAAAGGTGCAGCTCCCCACGGCCGGAGACCTTGAAACCCGCTCCGGCTCCCAGAGATTCCACACCGAGGGCGACATCAGCCAGGGTCTCCCGGAACAGGCGTTCCTCCAGCTGGCGGGAGGTGACGAATTTGCTCTCCTGGCCGGCAAAGGGAGAATCGTTGGGGATGAAATGCATCGCGACGGTGGGCGGATCGATATTGATCAGCGGCAGGGGCCTGGGATCGTCAGGGTCGGTGAAAGTAACGCCCACGGTGATGTCGTCCATGCCAGCCACGGCCACAATTTCCCCGGTGCCGGCCGCCTCGATCGGGACTTTCTGGTCGCGCTCAAACCGGAATATCTTGGTGATGCGGGCCGGCACCAGGCTGTGGTCGCGCTTTGCCACAGCGATATTTTGATTGATGTTAATGCACCCGTTTACCACCCTGCCGATGCCGAGCTTGCCCAGATAAGGCGAGTAATCAATGGTGTTCACCTGAAGCTGGAGCACGGCCTGCGGGTCACCGGGCGGCGGCGGGATATGGGCGATGATCTTTTCAAATAGCGGCACCATGGAAACACCGTCAACAGGGTCGTCCGGCTCGTCAAGGGCATACCCTGCTTTGGCCGAGGCAAAGACCACCGCGAAATCGAGTAGTTCGTCCGGGGCCTCCAGCTTAACGAAAAGATCGAATACCTGGTCCAGGGCCCAGTGTGGCCGGGCAGCGGGCTTGTCAATCTTGTTGATCACGACCAGGACCGGAAGAGGGGTGGCCAGGGCCTTTTTCAGCACGAAACAGGTCTGCGGCATGGGGCCTTCCTGGGCATCTACCAGGAGCAGGCAGCCGTCCGCCATGCGCAGCACCCGCTCAACCTGGCCGCCGAAATCAGCATGCCCCGGGGTGTCAATGATATTGATCACGTAGTCCCGGTACCGGAAAGAACCGTTCTTAGAGGCTATGGTAATGCCGCGTTCCCGCTCCAGGTCCATGGAGTCCATGAGCCGTTCGGTCACGGGCTGGTTGTCCCGAAACATGCCGCTCTGCCTGAAAAACTGGTCCACGAGCGTGGTTTTGCCGTGATCAACATGGGCGATGATCGCAATGTTTCTAATCAGCTTCTGGTCCATCGCTCACCTCGTCCACCTCGCCTGCGGGCTTGCCGGTGCCGGTCCGGGCAGAGGCTATAACATCCTGGCTGGCCAGGATTTTTGGGATAGACCGGGCCTGGATCGGCGTAGGGACTACATACCCGCATCGGTCAAGGGCTTTCAGGATGGGCGAAGCTAACTTCAAGTTCTTAAAAGACATAATCGTTTCCTTCTGTTTCCGATTCAGAAACGGGTGGTTTCCGCAATGCGACAAGAGCTGCTGCGAACCGGGGAAAAGCGAAAGACTTCAACTTCGCTCAACCCAAGGCTGCAATGTCGGCCCAAGTCCACGTGCGGTGGCCGTTCCGAGATAGAAACGTGCTCGCCTGAAAGGTGAAATCTTTCGATATCTTCTCCTGAATTCCTGATGGTACAAAGTGTTACCAAGGAATTGCAGCATTCCTAGATCTCAAGCTTTTGATATTGCATCACATACTTGATTCTATCGAAAAATTTCATGAAATGTTCGGGTTAGGGGTTACAGTGCCAGCCGCAGGCCAACCATATGGCCTGAATGCGATATTCGGCAGCAGCACTGATGATGGACTGGCATAAATGCATCGTCGTCGCCAACCAGTCGTGCCACCGCAATTTCACTGGATTGCTGAGAGCAAGGGAGGGTTAGTGAGTGATCGATGAAGACTCATTGGCAGGATGTGTCAATACCTGTTTCCGGGAACAGTCCCGCCAAAATGTTACGCAGTCAACTACGCATAATACAGGTTTTGTTGGAAATGGCAATGTTTTTTTCACAACATCCGTTTTTCTTTGAACCGCAACAGCGAGCGCATTCCCCGCAGGTTCTGCCTGACGGCAGTGCTTCGCGGGCTGCGGGGAGCTTTATTTGCCAAAAATTCTGACGTTTTCCGTTGTGATGTCTCGTGGCTGGCGACCCCAAAGAAGCACTTGACCATTGCCAATTTATTGTGTACTATGTCCACGTTTCATGGACATACTATGATTTCAATTGAGGTGAAATCCGTTGAACGCCATTGCGCAAATGCGGCGGAACGTTGGCGGCGAGATATTTGACTACCAGGTCCTGCTGGACGCGTTAGCAGGATACCGCAAGCCTCGGGACAGAATTACCAGACTGCTGGCCAGCGGGACGATCGTGAGGGTCAAGAAGGGGCTGTACTGTTTCGGTGAGGCCTTTCGCAAGAAACCGCTCAGCCGCGAATATCTGGCCAACCTGATCTATGGGCCGTCGTATGTCAGCCTTGAGTATGCCCTGAGCCATCACGGTCTGATCCCTGAGCGGGTGGAGACCGTCACCTCGGTGACCACCCGCCGTTCGCGTGATTTCGATACGCCCTTCGGTACCTTTTCCTACCGCATGCTGAACGGCCCCCGTTATGCTGTAGGGGCCATCCTCGAAACGGCCGGCAAGACGCCTTTCCTGATGGCCTCCCCCGAAAAGGCCTTAGCGGACAAGGTCTGGACTGACAAGCGGTTCAGCGGACTCCGCTTATCCGATTATGATGCATATCTCACCGACGATCTTCGCATCGACCGGCAATTCCTTAGCAAGTTTGACTACTCCCGATTGCAGGTCATTGCCACGGCATATGATTCGGCCAAGATCAACAACCTGGTTCGGTACTTGAAGCGCTTGGAGGAGGCCCGTCATGCATGACGCAATCCGCAGCATGCTGGACCGCTACGAATGCCGTAGCCGCGACGACTATGTCAACGCCCTCAGGGAAATCCTGCAGGATGTAGCTCTGCTCGGACTCTGGCGTTCCAAGTTCTTCGAGCATGCTGCGTTCTATGGCGGCACCGCGCTTCGGGTCTTGCATGGGCTGGATCGATACTCCGAGGACTTGGACTTCTCGCTGCTCAAGCCTGATGAGTCGTTCTCGCTGAAAGCCTATGGCGATGCTCTGCTTCGAGAAATCACCAGCTTCGGGTTCCACGTGGAGTTTGAAAGCCCCCGGAAGACGCAGGCAAGCGCGATTGAATCGGCTTTTCTGAAGACAAACACGTACAGGCAGTTGATTGTTATTGAGGCCGCCCAGGAGCTGCTCCGCGATCTGCATCCTGCGAAGAATCTCAAGATCAGACTCGAAGTGGACACCGACCCGCCAGGCGGGTTCGAAACGGAAACTCAGTACGTGCTGCAGCCCATTCCCTTTTCCGTTCGAGTGTACAGCTTGCCGGACCTTTTCGCCGGGAAGCTCCACGCAATCCTTTGCCGGAAGTGGAAGACGCGCGTGAAGGGACGGGACTGGTACGACCTGGTATGGTACGCGGGCAGGTATCCTGAGGTTCGGATCAGCCACCTCGAATCCAGGATGCGTCAGTCCGGCGATTACCGGGATGACGAACCGCTGACTCCCGACAGACTCCAGCACCTCTTGCGGCAAGCCGTAGATGACCTCGATGTGGAACAAGCGCGCCGGGAAGTCGCCCCTTTCATTGTGGACCGGCGTGCCCTGCTCGTATGGTCGCGGGATTTTTTCAGGCAGATCATCCCTCGAATCATGTCCATCTGATGCAAGTTGAGAACCGGATCAATGAAGACGGCCGTCTCGTTCCAGCAATATGCTGTCAGAGTCGAGTTGGTTTGAGTGTTAGAGTTGAGAGTTGGACAAACTCCTGAACTGAAGTCCAAATGTCACGGACGTCCC
>CAZCWQ010000024.1:25655-30965 GCA_964502365.1 uncultured Desulfobacterales bacterium
CGGATGTGTCCTCTTAATGATTAGTTTTGGGATGGCAGATCTCTTTTAAATACAAGGGCTAAAGTGTCTGTCAAGGATTTGTCTTGATTACTTTCCACGATTATGCCTCAGGAAATGGCTAGTTCGCAGCAAGGTTTCTTTTGAATATCACAAAAATATCGGAAACTCAATTTGTTGGAGGGATCGCAGATAGTGTAACTTTTGGATGTTTAGGAGATACCACAACATGTTGTGTCAAAAGAAAAGCGGAGCCGTTTGTGACTCCGCCTTTCATGTTTGATACTGAATATTGATTACTTCTTGAACTTCTTTCTTCCAAACAGACTAATGCCGACTAATCCAGTGCCAAGCAGGAGTATGGTTGCGGGTTCTGGAACAGCTGAAAGATCGTGTGAACCCGGATTTATTTCCAAAGAAGAGGTGACGGCGTCCCTTACTGTTACATCAGCTATGACGTCAATATGAAGCATGCTGTATCCATCAGATGAGATCTGATATTGCTTTATTTCACCGTAGGTACTTGTCAGCGTGATGGTGCCTGATCCACTTGCATTATAATCATAGAGGGGTCCCTCGCTATTGCCAAAGTCCCAGATGTCATATACTAAGAAGTCAGAGACGTTATCTTGAAAGGGATAATGATTGTTGAGACTGTCTGCACCAAACTGGGATTTTGTATCGTAGGAACCAACCAATGCAGGTAAAGGGTCTTGAACAATGTCATTAAAGGTGATTAATCCTGTCTCCCCCTCTGGCACAGAGATTACCAGCCTGCCGTTTTCGATATTAGTTACGTCGTCCTTGTAAGCCCCAATAACCCACACATCAAAGGGATCGCTGATGTCAGTAAACCATGTGTCCAAGTCTGAACCCATGTCTCCCGCATCGGCCCCGGGACTATATACCTGCAAAATAGGGATAGCCTGAGTGGGGACTGAGGTCCATAGCAAAAGCCATGCGCCTAACAGCACCATGATTGAAAGCTTAGTCTTCATGATTTCCCTTTCCTCTCATTTACCTATTAGCACGTGTCTTATACCACAAAGCTCCGTCATAGTCAAGGGGGAGGTACGAAAAACCTGACTGATTTCAGCAGGCTTGCTCTTAATGCTCTTATTATACCCGATATGGCGGATTGGAAGAAGGGATGCCTTTGGGCGTTAGCAGAAGCCAGGGATTACACAGGATATTGTAGGTCAACCTAAAGAGGCTGGATTATAGCTATCTCTTGCCACGAGTTTTATCCTACAAATCACTGGCTTATGTTTCCATTTTTAATGTATATCGCACTTTTTGTCAAGGAGGGTGACTCAAATTGAAGAAAATAAAGCTTGCTTTTGGGAACCGAAAAAAGTGCGCTTTTTCAAAAGCTTACCATGATTGCAGGTAGCTACAATCTGTATTGGGAATCCAAAAATGTTTATACGTCACTGTTATCTTTATCTTTTGAAATAACGGCGTCCATTAGCCGCTTCTTTACGCTGCCGTCTGCAAGACCTTTGACAGCTAACCTAAACGCTTCCATGTCCATGATGTCAAATTTCTTTTTTTCTTGATCAATTATTTTTGAATGGTATTTTAAGAAGTTCTTGGAAATCGAATAAAAATGGTCTGCTATCTTGTTGGTAAAAAGATGATCTATAGAACCTTTCTTGATAAACTTTATCGTAGTAAGTTTCTTTTTGTACAAATAGGCTTCTGCAATTTTGTAGCCCCCCATAAATTCATCTTTCCAATCAACATCTAACCAAAAACCTGAAATTCGTTCAGCTGTAACCTCCCGTCCATGTGCTAATACATTTCTTAAGTTAAACAGAACTTTAATGCCTTCCCAATTTGGATATGCCTGAAATTTCAATGGAGTATTTCTATATGAAAGTAAGCCGTAAACAGTTTGAAAGTTTTCTATTCCAGTAGTCCGTTCAATCCGAGCCGTCAAAAGTTTTTCAATATTATTAAGAAAGGTATTATAAATCCTTCTATGATAAAACTTCTTAACATTAATTTCACGCAACACACCTCTGCGATGTTTGACTAATTCTTTAATATCGCTTTCAAGTTTTCCTTCGATATAGCATGCTGCCATAAGTATTATTGAAAGGTTGATGCCGATACGAACCTTCTTGTCGCTTCTTTTTAAACGTTTTCGACGTGAAATCAAAAAGTCAATATGTTCTCGGAGATATGGCCAAATGGTTTGGCTATATGAAATAACCACTGTCATGTGTACCTCCTGATATGTATAACTTCGAGGCTAATGTGCGAGGTCTATGGTGTCCCTGTTAAGCGCCATGTTATATGACGATTATTTTAAGCCATAGAATTCAGCACAGTATATCATATGAGTTGTAAAATGTCCCCTGCAGTCTTGGCAATTTTGGTATCATAATCTAATCCAAGGCCATTAGATGCTTGTGATATGTAGCCATAAAAACGGCGGTCAGCTGTCATTAGGTCTACATAAGGTATGCATCCCAAATGAAGGAAATCTTCCATGTCTGAGTCTTCAGGAACATCTGTAATATTCTTTACTATTTTATGGAACACTTCATAGCCAAGCCTTTCTGAGGGACACCGAGTAGGTTTCTCGTATATCCAGCTTGCGAGAGCTTCAACGCCCTCAGAAGGTACTTCTATCTTATGAAGGGATAAATTGCGCTCAACCGTTTTGATGAAGTTGTCCTTCAAATTTGACTTTTTCGACACTTTCCTATCAAGGGCAAATACTTGCCTCAACTTTTCAGCAAAGCGATCTAGACCGCCTAGTTCACCAACATAATAAAGATCCCACACCGTTTCAGATATAGAGTAATTTAAGTAGATACTTGTCGGTGGCTTGGCATAGAGATCAACTGTTTCATCAAACCGATTTACATAAGGATTAATGTTTCGATATTCACGACCGTCGGAGAATGCCTGAATCGCTTCTTTTAGCTCCAAGCGAGGTATACATGAAGAGTGAAGAAACGAATGCGGCATATCTTCAATACGATTCAGTAAGCGTGTGACAATTGTCTTGGCATTTTTGTGAAGAAGAGGTTCTGAAATTTCTGAGATGGTTATAAGAGATAGTACAATTTCATGCTCATTCTTTCTCAAAATGTTTTCAAGATCGTCTGCAGAGCATGGATCGGACTTTTCAAGGATATTAATTAAGTCTTTTGAGTCGAAGTAGATCTTCATCAGACATAAAGTAGGTCAAAATGGGGAATAAAATTTTCCTATCTTGTTCAATTCCCTCCATATAACTCTAATTTGTACGGCCGAAAAGCTAGGCTACATTATTGGAGGATAATTCGGATTATATGGCAAGCTCTCTACTGGACATCTATAGTCACGCCCACTCATCCCACATCACAACTATCTTGCCATTATGACATCATTCTGATTTTTCCAGATTTCATATGCAAATCATATCAATCCACGGGGTTGTAATGCATATTTTAGCCGGTTTATTGCATTTAAATCCGGAAATATCATTCAGGGAGTAAATCAAACCTGTTCTCATATGGGTGAGGCGTTGTCCAATTTACTCCCCATATATTGTGTTTGGTACCTCTCGCCTTGGCTTTGTTCTTGTAATCTTTCCACATCTCCATGGCAGTTTCGCTATCCAGGATAAATACTCTTGGCGTACCTTCTTCAGGAACATGCACGAAGACATAGAACAAATCTTTTCTTGGCTCTTTTCCGGTAAACCGCCAGAAACTCTTGGTTCGCTGTCCTTTGACATCAACGCCGAAATGTTTTCCTGATGGACTCACCGCCAGCATATCAACAACGGGAAAGCGGCTATCAGTGATTTGCATATTGTAACCGCGTTTGGCCAGTTGGTACATCAAGTAGCCCCGGGCCATCTGTTCAACGTTGTGTTTAGTTAGAGCCATATTCGTCTCCATATCATCAAATCAAAATGGTTCCGCTCCGACGTTAAGAGAATTGCAGAAGTTACTTCGAATCAGACCAAACTACTGGCCCAGAGACTGCTTCGTAGACTTTCTTTAACAATTTAGGTTCATGGTGATATGTGTGTATGTAATGGGCTTCGTTATGGATGTCGTCATGTATGATGAGATAACCATCTGGCGTCTTAAACAACTCAACGAGACCATATGGCCCATTGCCATTTTCAACAAGGGTACCACCTCGGGTGTCTTTGCCTTGTGACGACCTTTGGGGAAGAGGGTGGTCATTTTGAAACCGTGGATCTAGAAAAGCATGTACTGCGTAAATGTCAAGTGGGCGGCGAGCGTCCGCCGCAAGAATAAGTTCGTCGCTTGCCGACGTCTTTTCATACCACAATTGAATAAACATCCCTTCTCGAACCACAGCATCGACCAATGGCTTGAAGTCTTGGTCTCCTGCTAAGAATGCTATTCGGTCCATATTCCGCCGGTAAGAGTGTGTAAGCATATCCACCGCGATCTGAATGTCCACTTGCTTTTGGCGCGCACGATTACCCGTGCCTGCAATGACACCTTTAATCACGTGCCAACGGTCTTGAAGCCCAAGTTGTAGAAAGCGCTTCTCATCTGGTTCCACCCGTCTTTGATAGTCATCATCTGGCTCATCCTTATGACGTGGTGGCAGGCAATCGTAATAGAACACTTTTGTGTATCCTTGAGACAATCTGGAATAATCCAAAGGCAAGTCAGGCGTGCCAAAGAATTCCGAACCGAACTTTTCTACGAGCTTACGAAAATAGCCACTGTCAATGAAGAGATATTTGATCTCTCTGGGTCCTCCGCCACCGAAAGCAACATGAACCACGGCGTTCAACATCCTCCTATAGACGTAGTCATGAGTGTATAACCTTTAGCCCCTCTTTTATAGCTTTCAAATTAGAACGGACACAGGGCGAAAACCTATAATGCTCAATTAAAAACGGGTTGGATATAGTAAACGGCCTGACGCGAGATCCGTCACATTTGGACTTCAGTTCAGGAGTTTGTCCAGCTTCTCCTTCCGCACCAATACCTGCCCTCGTGCGACTGACTTGCTAACCGGCAAAGGGCTGTAAAATGTGAAATGGGATCGGGTTTTGTATGGTAAACAATGCCGAACTCGCATCCGGCATTTTGAAACAGCTTTGAGTCCTTATGTAGCAAATCTGATCGGACTTTACAAGGGCTAGGTTAGCCGGGGAGTTACAGGACGTCAGTGCAGAGCGCGAAATGTTTTAGGGGAGGCTGATGTAGAAATTGCACTGGGTGGTTGCACAATGTCAAAGGATCTCCCCGCCCCAAAGCTGTTTAAAGAATATCTCCCACGGCAGTATTTCAATATGATCTTCCGTCTTTCGAGGCTTTG
>CAZCWQ010000025.1:0-30938 GCA_964502365.1 uncultured Desulfobacterales bacterium
GTATTTCAGCATCAAGGTTGCGAGGTATTTATGCTGTATTTAATGAGGAAACATGCCGGTTCCTGGCTGATTAAGGTGGCCCTCGGTGCCATAATCGTGGTTTTTATTTTCTGGTACGGCTGGAACTTTAGGGCTCAAAGAAAAAACCGCGTCGCAGTTGTCAACGGTGAGGTCATTACCTTGGAGCAGTACCGCGATGCTTATGACAGGTTGATGGATCAGTACCGCAGACAGTTTAGCAGCAGCCTGGATGAAAAGCTCCTCAAGACCCTCGGTCTGAAGAGGCAGGCCGTGAACCAACTGATCAACCGCAGGCTTCTCTTCCAAAAGGCCAACCAGCTCGGCCTGCACGTAACCAAGGAGGAACTGGTAAGGACCATCCAGAAGATGGCGGCCTTTCAACACAACGGTCGGTTTGATCCCAGGCTATACCAAAGAATACTGGCTGCCAACAGGATGACACCAGAGATGTTTGAGGCGAGCGTAAGGGGAGACCTGATTGTGGAGAAGATACAAGGGTTTGTTTTAGGCAGTGTTAAGGTATCAGATTCGGAAGCACTGGATACCTTCATGTGGCGTGAGGAAAAGGTAAACCTTGACTATGTGCCCTTCAAGCCGTCATCGTACAAGGACGTCAAGGTGACACTAGAGGACGTGGAGAGCTACTTTTCGGAACATAAGGATGCGTACGAGATGCCCCCCAAGGTGAAGGTCAGGTATGCCCGATTCGGATTCAAGGATTTTGAATCCCAAATAAAGATCACGGAAGAAGAGATCAGTGAATATTTTGATCTCAACAAGAACGCCTATGCCACACCAAAGAAGGTCCGAGCCCGCCATATCCTTTTCAGGACGGAGCAGGATGCCAATAAGGAAACACTCGACAAGGTGCGCAACAAGGCCTTGCAGGTGTTAAAGGAGGCAAGGGCCGGCGCTGACTTCGCCAAGCTGGCCGAGCAGTATTCTGATGATCCAGGCACCAAGAGCAAAGGGGGAGAGCTTGGATTCTTTACAAAAGAGCGTATGGTAAAGCCGTTCTCTGAGGCTGCCTTTGCCATGAAGCCTGGTGAGATCAGCGAGCCTGTCAAGACACGTTTTGGTTGGCATCTTATTAACGTCGAACAGGTCCAGGAGGCCAAAGAGCCTGTTCTGGCAGATGTAAAAGACGAGATTCGCAGCAAGCTGGTAAAAGAGGGGGCTAGAACCCTCGCCTATGATCGGGCAGAAGAGATGTATGACGCCAGTTACGCTGCCGGTCACATAGCTGATGCGGAGTCGAGCTTTAAGGTCGAGATAATTGAGACGGAGTTTTTTGCACGCAGTGATCATTTAAAGGGGATCAAGGAGGCAAAAAAATTTGCGGACGTTGCTTTTGACCTAGGCAACGATGAGGTGAACGAGCCTCTGGAACTGGCAGACGGCTACTACATCCTTGAAGTGATTGACAGGAAGCCGGCCGAGATTCCCAAATTGGAGGCTGTGGAAATCAAGGTAAGTAATGACCTGGTCGGGTTCAAACGAGACGAACTGGCAAGAAAGGACGCTGAGGAATTCTTGAAAGCCTTAAACACCGGCAATGATTTTGAAACACAAGCCAAGAATCATAAACTGGATGCAAAAAGTACGGGCCTTTTCAAACGCTTCGGTTCGATTCCTGGAATCGGCTCTGAACCGCAGATCATGGATGCCGCTTTCTTGTTAAGCCCTTCAAAAGCTTTGCCCGAGGCAGTGATCAAGGGGAAACAAGGCTACTATGTGATACGCCTTAAAGAACGACAGGGGGCTGACCCAAAGGAGTTTGAAGCCAAGAAATCGGAGATCAAGTCAGGCATCATCTCCCAAAAAAGTCAGCAACTTATGGATCAATGGCTTGCTCAGTTGCGCCGGGAGGGCGAGATTGCCATCGAGGAGGGATTCGTGGAATAATGCATGAGGTCTCCATTGCCCAAGGTCTCCTAAAAATTCTCCAAGACGAAACCAAGAAGCATGGGGTTTCCCGCGTTATCCGGGTGCATGTTCGAGTCGGCGAGCTTTCCGCGTGTGTTCCCGACGCCCTGACCTTTGCCTTTGAAGTGGTCTCAGAGGGAACGATGGCACAAGGCGCTGAACTGAAGATAGAGGTGGTGCCCGCTAAGGGGCGATGCGACAAGTGCAACATAGAATTTGACATAGAAGCCAGCATATTTCTGTGTCCTCAATGTGGCGGAGTAGCGGCTGAAATCATATCTGGAAAGGAACTGGATATTGCCGAGATCGAGGCAGAGTAGAAATTCCGGCACTGAATTGCCAAGAAGTTTCTTACGCCTGCATTGACAAGAGATATCGAGGATGGAGATATACGGATTCTACGGTCGGGCTCTGGTAGCGGATTTGACGCGCCAGAGTTTTTCTGTTGAAAGCATTGAAGAGGAGATCCTGCGAACATTTCTGGGTGGAAAGGGTCTCGGTTCCTATCTTCTGGCCAAGCTGAATCCGAGAAGGGTAGATCCTTTCAGTCCAGAGAACCACTTGATCTTTGCTACAGGACCCATATGCGGGAGCCTGGTCTGGGGCTCCTCCAGGTACGGCGTCTTCACCAAGTCCTCCCAGACCGGTTTTTATTCCGAATCTTATGCTGGTGGGCGCGTTCCTGAAGCGATGGATGCTGCCGGATATGATGCAGTCATCATCAAGGGGACAAGCAAAGAGCCCACGGTACTTGCGGTTGACCCTCAGGGGGCAGTGTTCCATGAGGCTGGGGACATATGGGGAATGGACACTCACCGGACAGAAGATGAGGTTGTCAGGAGGTTCTGCACCACAGGCGACAGGTCGCTTCGTACCGGCGCTGTGGTCATAGGGCCGGCTGGGGAAAACCGTGTCTGTTTTTCGGTTATAGAGAACGACTACTGGCGATCGGCTGGCCGGACTGGTGTCGGAGCCATCATGGGAAGCAAAGGGCTTAAGGCCGTTTTGTTTCGTGGGAACTTCAGGCGGAAAGTGGCCGATAGGAGGGCTATCGCGGCATTTGCAAAATACCTGGCCCAAGAGTCTAAAGGGCATCCGCAGGTTCAGGCGTACAAGAGCAAGGGCACACCCATGATGGTCAGGATCATGAACGAGGCAGGAGGTTTTCCTACCCGGTACTGGTCGGAAGGGGTTTTTGAAAAGTGGACATCCATCAGCGCCGAAGCCCTCCACCAGCGATGCGAGGTCAGACCCCGGGCATGCCTCAAGTGCTTTATGGCCTGCGGACGCATGACTACTGTCAGGCAGGGACGGCACGAGGGCCTCAAGATCGAAGGGCCTGAATATGAGACCATATACGCCTTTGGTGGGCTTTGCGAGATCGACAACATCGAGGATATTATATACCTCAATGATATCTGTGACCGCCTTGGCATGGATACAATCAGCGCCGGCAATCTTTGTGGGCTGACCATAGAAGCAGCCCGCAGGGGAAAAATTGACGACTCTATTGACTATGGACAGGTGGATGCCATTGCAGGGCTTTTGGAAAAGATTGCCTATCGGAGGGGCGTGGGAGACCTCCTCGCCCGAGGGATCAAGGCGGCTGCCAGAGAGTGGGACCTTGAAGACATTGCGGTTCACGTAAAGGGCCTGGAACCTGCCGGCTATGACCCCAGGGTTCTCAAAGGGATGGGCCTGGGATACGCTACTTCGGACCGGGGTGCCTGCCACCTGAGGGCTACTTTTTACAAGCCCGAACTCTCGGGTATGATCGATCCTAGTGCCATTGAAGGCAAGGCAGCCATGTTTGTGGACCTTGAAGATCGCCTCACCCTCTTTGATACTCTTATCCTGTGCCGTTTTTATCGCGACCTTTACCCCTGGGAATCCTTGTGTAATATGGTAAAAGGGGTTACAGGCCTGAAGGCCGATGAGGCGACTCTCAAGGGTATAAGTGCAAACATCTCCAATACTGTTCGACAATTCAACATCCAAGAAGGGCTGAGACCAGAAGACGACAGGCTTCCCGGACGCCTACACAAAGAGGCCCTTAAAAACGGGCACTGCATAGCAGAGGGTGAGCTCCGACAGATGCTTGCTGATTACTATCGCCTCAGGGGATGGGATGAACACGGTCATCCAGAATATCCCTTATCTTCTCAGACAGTTGCTTTATAGAAAATGGCTTTTGGATAAACCCATTGCAACCCCGTGCCAGTGTCTGTCTTGCTTCGTCCTCTAAGCCATATCCGCTTGAAAGTAGAACCTTGATATCCGGCTTGACTTCCTTTAATCTGTCATAAGCTTCCCCGCCGCTCATGTCCGGCATGACCATATCAAGGATCACCATATCAATGTCGTCCTTTTTTTTGTCATAGATGTCAATAGCTTCTTTGCCTGTTCTAGCCACCATCACCTCATACCCAATGGCCATAAGCATTTGCCGGCTGACATCAAGGAGCATCTCCTCGTCCTCCACAACGAGGACAGTCTCTGTCCCCTTCAACAGCCTTTCAGACAATTTCTTTTGTCGTGCCCCTTTTTCCTGATTCGGGTAAGCCGTCTTGATATGGCCCCTGGTCTCTTTCGTAGAGCCCAAGAGTTGGTTTGTCAGATCCGCTCCCTTCTTGATCATACCCTCTATCCCCTTAAGGTGTTCAAAATAAGGGTGGCAAGAGTCAATGTCGGCAAGCATCAAAGAGAGTCGGCCCTGAATACCAGTGAAAAGTGTGTTAAATTTCTTAACAACGCCGTTAGAAGGTGTGGCAATTGGTTCCATCTCTTGTACTGTTGCCTGGTTGTCCCCGGACTTTCCTCCTGTCTCAAAACCGGCAGCAGTCTCTGCGATCTGATCGTGATCAGCGTGTTTTTCTACATGCTTTTTGTCCCACCAAAGCTGGTATTCACAGTACGGCCCACCTTGGAAAAAGCACGTTCTTTCCCATAACCTGGCAGGTGAAAAATGAAACATGGTGGGCATTGCCTGGTATTTGCCTTTGGCAAAGAGACAAAAGTCGCGGCTCAGCGTTAAGTCAGAAGCCCAGTGGAGGCGAACCACCAGGTGAGCGTCCGAAACCGAGACAATTTCTGTCCTCTTGGCGGCCGGAAAATTACCGTATACCTTTTGGGCCTTCCGAATGGCATGCTTCAGGCCAAAGATGGTTTGGAAGAATCCTGGCTGTACGCGACCGAGTTCTTTCTTGCGGCCGTGTCCAAATGCTGCTTTGTACACGGCCATTTCGTCCGAAGTGGCCTTCCTGGTTTGCTCCATGATCTGCCTATATATATCGATGCTGACAAAATTTTTCGGATCAGTTAGAAAAGGCTCCGGATCTTCCCCTTCTTCGACCTGCCCTTGCAAGGGCACCCAAAGAAAGTGTAAGTTCTCCGGGTTCTTGGCACGCACATAATCTACGAAAGTCCCGGTATTGAAGCAGCTTGTCTTGGTTCTCATTGCCGTATTTTACCCAGTCTAACTTGATAATGCAGGAATCTTCTTTCACAAGCGGCAAAGCCGCGTTGTACAAAATCGCACCTCGATGTTATTTGCCATGAATACAGGGGCCCTCTGTATGTTAACTGTGATATTTTGATTTTGTACTGTCAACGTTTTTGTGCAAGATTGGTTGAGATCGAGTCTGTGGCTGAATGGTCGGGGAAGGGAATCTCACTAACCTGCTTGACCATTCTGTTATACACCTATATCTGATAACATATGATCAGTCACCCTGAGTATTCGGGCATTTTGTTTATTACTGAGGAGGAGAACGGATGGAAAAGATCATAGTTGAGGGGGGCCACCGTTTAGAGGGGACGGTTACCATAAGCGGGGCAAAAAATGCAGCTCTTCCCATGTTGGTCTCCAGCCTCCTTGCCGAGGGCTGGAACGTCTATCATAACGTGCCTGACCTGAGAGACATCAGGACCATTAAGAGACTACTGACAGACCTTGGCGCTCAGGTGGAAACTGAGGGAAACGAGGTTAAGGTCAATACCGCCAGCCTTAACAGTCATGAAGCCCCTTATGACCTGGTCAAGACCATGCGTGCTTCGATCTTGGTCTTGGGGCCTTTGCTCGCTCGACTCGGGCGGGCGCGAGTCTCTCTACCAGGAGGATGCGCTATCGGCGCTCGTCCCATTAACCTGCACCTCAAAGGGCTGCAGCAAATGGGAGCAGATATTTCCCTTGAGCATGGCTACATCGATGCGCAGGCTCCATCGCTCAATGGGACTGATATCTATTTTGACATCGTGACCGTAACGGGTACGGAGAACCTGATGATGGCGGCTGTGTTGGCCCATGGCGTGACCATCCTGCGTAATGCGGCCCGTGAGCCCGAGGTTGTGGCACTGGCCGAGGCCTTGAATCAAATGGGAGCCCTTATAACAGGGGCAGGAACCCCGGTAATGACAATCACCGGCGTGGATATGCTAAAGCCCACGTCGCTTACCGTCATCCCGGACAGGATAGAGGCAGGCACTTTCATGGTTGCCGCCGGCGTAACTGGAGGCGACATCACAATCAGAGGGTGTGAACCGGGCCACCTTGCAGCCGTTACCCATAAGGTGCGACAGGCGGGTATCAGGGTTGAGGGGGAGACTGATAGTCTCCGGGTCGTCAGCAATGGGGCCATTTCGAGCGTGGATGCCAAGACCGTCCCATACCCCGGGTTTCCTACCGATATGCAGGCCCAGTTTATGACTCTCATGTGTCTGGCCCCCGGCCTGAGTATTATCTCTGAGACTATTTTTGAAAACCGGTTCATTCATGTCAGCGAACTCCACCGGATGGGTGCTGACATTAAGGTCTCCGGTAATACTGCCGTGATTCGGGGCGGCAACCCCCTGACGGGTGCCCCTGTCATGGCCACAGATCTGAGGGCCAGCGCATCTCTGATCCTCGCCGGTCTGGTAGCAAAAAATACCACCGAGATTTCACGCGTCTATCACATAGACCGGGGATACGAGGCGATTGAAAAGAAATTGTCTCAATTAGGTGCCAAGATTTGGCGGAGGCAAGGATAGTAGTTGTCGGTAAATTCTAGCGCCAGAAAACACAGGAATCGTATCACTAACGGACTAAAGCGCAATTTGGCCTTATGCATGCTGGAGATCCTCCACAGGTATATGCCCGCCCCCTAATCCCCGTCCTGCTAGCCCTGATGTGCGGAATTACTACGGACCTTTATCTTCCTGGTCTGACCTTCATCTTCCCGGCGGTCTGTGTTGTCCTTCTTGCCTCCATCCTACTTGTCTTAAAGGACCGAAAGGTTTGTCTGCTACCCATCATTCTCTTCTTTGTCCTCGGCTACTGGAGTCTCCAGGATTGGATGGCACCAAGGCTGCCTGCCAACCATGTCTCGCACTTTGTTGATGACGAAACTTGGCATGTTATAGGCACAGTGCGGGACCGTCCACAGCACCTTGCCGACCGGACACGTTTCATCCTGACGACCGAGTCGCTTACAAGGAGGCAGAAATCTTATCCGGTCACCGGGGCCATTCGTGTAACAGTACGGGGACATGTTGAAAATGTTCATTTAGGCGACCGCATTGGCTGTCTGGCAAGGCTCAAGGAGATCCGAAATTTCAACAACCCAGGCGGCTTTGATTACCGGCGATACATGCTTTTCAGGGGGATAAGGACTTCGGCGTATGTTTCAAGACAAGAGCATTTGGTCAAGCTCCATTCAACAACGACCAGTTGGCTTCGTCAGGCTATCAGTCGTTCGAGGGAAGGGGTCTGCAGCCTGATTGAAAGGGTTGGTCCGCAGGAGCCGAGTGGCGTGATGAAGGCCCTCATTATCGGGGATCGAAGTGAGATCTCTCCTGAAACTCGGGAGGTATTCAACCGGATCGGGATTGGCCACCTCCTGGCGATCTCAGGGCTCCACATCGGTATGGTGGCCACCCTGGCCTTTCTTGGCTTCCGCTATATCTTGGCACGATCTCAAAGGATTCTCTTGGCTGCCTGGGTCACACGGGGGGCTGCCCTTATGGGAGCTGCGCCGGTTCTGCTTTACGGTTTCTTGGCCGGCATGTCACCTGCCACCCAACGTGCTGTGATTATGGTGATGGTCTTTCTTGTCGCAGTGCTCTTGGAACGGGAACACGACCCGGTCAACACCCTTGCTGTAGCTGCCCTTGTCATCCTTATTATCAGCCCATCATCCCTTGTGGAAGTCTCCTTTCAGCTGTCTTTTGTCGCCGTCTTTGCCATACTCTACATGTTGAAAAACCTGCCCTTTGTTTCACAACTCAGACGGGGCCCTCGTAAGGTGTTGAAGAGGCTTGCTTTATTTTTGCTGGTCTCTGCGGCGGCCATTCTGGGAACTTTGCCCATAAGCCTTTACTATTTTAACCAGATATCCCTTATCGGACTCTTTTCTAATTGCCTTATGGTCCCTCTCGTCGGGTTTGTGGTCGTACCCCTCGGACTGGTGGCAGCGTTGCTCCTGCCCCTTGCGCCAACAGCGGCCTTTTGGACCATGAAGGCGGCAATGACGGTCATGCAAGGCGGCCTGAACGTGGCGGTCTTGTTTTCGAGGTTTCCTTTTGCTGCAGTAAAGACCGTAACCCCCACCCTAATCGAGATTGCCCTTTACTACGCGCTGGCATGGGCACTTTTTAAGTTTAGAAAATCCCGTCTGACAAGGGTAGCGCTGATTAGTGTTGCATTATTTCTTTCAGCGGATGCAGCCTGGTGGGCAAATAAACGGTTTGGTCATCGGAACTTACAAATCAGCATGCTTGATGTTGGGCAGGGCAACTCAGCCCTTGTTGAACTTCCTGGTGGGCCATGCATGCTTATGGATGGTGGCGGGTTCTACGACAACCGTTTTGACGTGGGAAAAAGGATTGTGGCACCCTTCTTGTGGCGCAAAAGGATTGCCACCGTGGAGATCATTGTGCTTTCTCATCCAAACTCGGACCACTTGAACGGGCTTTTGTTTATTGCCAAACACTTCAATGTTCGGGAAGTCTGGATGAACGGAGAGTATGTGCCCAACCAGCAATACCAAGACTTTCTGGACATTATCTCCAAAAAAGACATCCGCATAGTGGAGTTGGAAGAACTGTCAAGACCGAAGACAATCAATGGGGTTCGATTCCAGGTGCTTTACCCTCCGGGCAACTTCTTGGAACGAAAAACACGCGATGTATGGCGCACTACAAATAGTAACTCTCTTGTTGTGAAGGTCACGTTTGGAAGTGTTTCATTTCTCTTTCCCGGAGATATTGAAGCTGAGGCAGAAGCCGAACTTGTTGCTTTGGCAGGCAGCAGCCTTAAGAGTGACGTGATTCTGGTCCCCCACCATGGGAGTAAAAGCTCCAGTACCCACGAGTTTCTCAAATATGTGGATCCTAATATAGCTGTCATATCAGCAGGCTGGAAGAACATCTTCGGATTTCCTCACCGCAAGATTCTCGATCGTTATGAGAGCATGGGCTGTCACGTGTTTCGCACAGATCAGAGTGGTGCCACCACAATCACCACGGACGGTAGCCACATAATTGTCAAACCTTTTTTGTCTGGGCGCGCTGGCATTGGTTAGACTGTAGCTTGTCCCTCCTGATTGTGGCAGCCTTATCTGTTGCAGGATGGAACCAGAGTGTTATATGTATTGCCCATTCAATAAGCCGGAGATCTGATGTCGGTCTGGCCATAAGTCTCAATGCAAGATCAGATCTGGCGGTGTCGTCTCTGTAGAGGTAATTATGAATAGTAGCACCAAACAAAGGGGGGCCGAAGCACGTCCCTGGATTTTCTCTATATCCCGCCTGTTTGCTGTCGCCTTAGGCCTTGTTTTGTTTGCAGCCGCTTTGTTAAAGGCCATGGACATGGAGCTTTTCATCAGGCAGATCGGACAGTACGGTATCATATCCCAACGCGTCGTAGTGGCCCTTACAGCCTGGGGTCTGATCCCCCTGGAATGTACGCTCGGGGTAGGGTTGTTGGTTTTCTATCGCCCAAGACTCATCCTGTCATTAACAGCAATACTGTTTCTCGTCTTTATAGGGGCGACCACCTTTGCCTGGTTGTCAGGCACAACAGAACATTGTGGGTGCTTCGGTGCGTGGATGAAGCACTCTCCAGGACAGGCAGCACTCGGAAACTTAGTCCTGCTGGCTGCAACAGTCATAGCATGGGTAGGCCACGGGCGTTTGCAGATGCCACAGACGCACGCCAAGGCATGGACTGTGATCGGTGCTTGTTTGATCGGATTGGTGCTGCCGCTTGCCTTTGGCTTTTCCATCCCAGGAATCAAGCGCGTAGAGCCAAAGAGCCTTGGTACCGGACTCAGTGACTTGCGGATTCATGGCCTGGACCACATTGATTTGAGACATGGAACTTACCTGATAGTACTGATGAGCACGGACTGTGGGCACTGCCAGGAAGCCGTGCCACAGCTCAACATATTGGCCGAGGCAGGAGACCTTCACGGCGTAGTTGCCTTGTGCACAAGTGAGGAACCTGAGTGCCTGAGATTCACTGAAGAATTTCAACCCACTTTTCCGATTGGACAAGTCGCGGAAGACGTCTTCTGGCGTTTGCTAGCCGAAGGTGACATACCCCGTTTCATCCTAGTGCGTGACCAGCAGGTGCTACAGGTATGGGACCAAGTTGTGCCGAACGAAGCTGTGATCAAGGCAGCGCTTTCCGGCTAGAACTTGAAATAAGGAGCCGGAATGATTATCATCTAGTGCAACCGGAAAAAGAGCTGTTTGTGGGCGGACACCTCTTGATGAAATCGTAATAAGTCTTTTGCGAAACCGTTACCTCTTAGGAGAAAAAAATGCTACAAATTGAAGATTTGCAGGTCAAAGTCGGCAACAAGGAGATCCTCAAACACATTGATCTGGAGGTTCGCCATGGGGAGACGCATATCCTGTTTGGCCCCAACGGGTCCGGCAAGACGTCTCTGCTCATGACAATCATGGGTTACCCCCAGTACAAGGTCACAGGCGGAAAGATCGTCTTTAAGGGACAAGACATTACCCACATGCCTGTTAACGAGAGGGCACAGCTTGGCCTTGGCATGTCGTACCAGAGGCCTCCCACCATCAATGGTGTAAAGACAAGGCAGATGGTTGAAATCTGTGCTAAGGGCGGAGTTGACACTGACAGTTTGGCCACGAAGCTGAACTTCTCGGAGTTCCTTGAGCGGGATATCAACGCGGGGTTTTCCGGCGGTGAGATCAAGCGCTCTGAGTTGTTGCAGTTAATGGCCCAGGATCCAGACCTGCTGCTCTTTGACGAGCCGGAGTCAGGTGTGGACCTGGAGAATATTTCTCTTATAGGAAAGACCATCAGCGAATTGTTGGAACGGGATTTTAAGTCGAATACCCAGAAGACACAGAAGGAACGGCGCACAGAACGCACCAAGATGGGTCTTATTATCACGCACACGGGGTTCATCTTGGATTACGTTACAGCGGACAAAGGCCAAGTCCTTTACAAGGGTGTGTTGACTTGTGCGAGTAACCCGAGTGAGATCTTCAAATGTATCAGCGAAGTGGGATATGGAGAGTGTATAAGATGCGCGATTTAGACGCCAAAGCCTTACAGGCCAAGGATAAGAAGGCAGCCCTAGGGCTAGACATTGATCTTAATACCTTTGACTCAGGGCCTGTTGCCCATGATTACGTGGACGATCTTGTCAAGCTATCTGATGAAGACAAAAGGCAGATGCTCAGGGCCGGGGTAGATGCCCAGGAAAAGGAGAGATCCGGCACCTTCGTGCAAAAGGACACAAGCGTAATCCATGCACTGTCTAAGCAGGACGGCCTTGAAGTGATACCGATCAAGGAAGCCTTGAAGCAGAACAACTGGGTAGAGAACTACTACTGGAAACTGGCGGCCGTGGATACGGACAAGTATACAGCTAGAACCCAGCTTGAGTTACACAACGGTTACGCAATCAGGGCCCTTGCCGGTAGCAAGGTGACCTATCCTGTGCAAGCCTGTTTGTACCTGGAAAAGGAAGGCCTAAGCCAGAATGTGCATAACATTATTGTCGCCGAAGAAGGATCAGAGCTTCATATCATTACAGGCTGTGCCACGGCAGCCCACATGAGACGAGGGCTCCATGTCGGCATATCGGAGTTCTATGTTAAGAAGAACGCCAAGCTCAGCTTTACCATGATTCACCATTGGGCCAAGGAGATGATGGTGAGGCCCAGGTCCGTAGGACAGGTTGATGAGGGTGGCCTTTTTCTCAACAATTACATATCCATGACGCCGGTGCAGTCGCTTCAGATGTATCCTGTCACCTACCTGGTTGGAAAGGGGGCTGTGGCCCGTTACTACAGTCTCCTGGTAGGTAGCCCTGGCACCGAGATGGATGTGGGCGGCCGCATCTTTTTGAGAGGGCCGGAGACCCGAGCCGAGATCATTGCCCGAGCTATCACAAATGGCGCAAATATTATTGCCCGCGGAGACCTGGTGGGCGAAGTCCCTGGTATTAAGGCCCACCTGGAATGCAGGGGGTTGATCTTAAATGGCGGATCGATTCATGCCATACCCGAGCTGGAAGGCAAGGTCGACGGTGTGGAGATGTCCCACGAAGCAGCTGTGGGCAAGATCGCCCAAGAAGAGATTTTGTACCTCATGTCACGTGGCCTGAGTGAAGATGAGGCTACAGCTACCATTGTGCGAGGGTTTTTGAGTGTTGACATTCCGGGATTGCCGCCTCAGCTTAAAGCAGAGATTAATCGGGCCGTGGAGCAGAGCGACAAGGATGTGATGTAGATGCCCCCGGCCTGGTATTGTGCACCGTAAACTCATACCCTAACTGAGCGCCATGATCGGTGTCGAGGCATTTATCGATGCTTCGAGATAAATCGCTCACCGCATAGGCGCAAGGCACACTGTGCCGCCCCCAGAAGGGCAGCCTTATCGTTAATGATGACCTGAACACGGATCTGCTTAAGCAATCCTTTAAATCTTCCCTTGTCCGTGAATGCCTTCATGAAGATATTTTCCTTTAGTTTGGGTAAAATTCTGGGGGGGATTCCACCTCCCAGGTAAATGCCCCCAGTTGTGAATCCGGTTAAGGCCAGGTTCCCGGCAACGGCCCCAAATATTGACACGAACAGATCGAGGGCTTTCACGCACAAGGGCTCTTTTTCCACAAGGGCCGCCTCTGAGATTACCTTTGAGGGATCGTCTCTGTTCATCTTTTCGGCCAGCCATAAGGGCTCCGTGCCCTGGCCGGTAAATTTCAGCCAGCAGTATATGATGAATAGGCCAGGTCCTGATAATACCCTCTCTGCACTCACGTGGCCAACTCGCTGGTGAAGATATTGCCACAAGGCTACCTCAGCTTCATCTTTTGGAGCAAAATCACTATGTCCCCCCTCGGAAGGCAAGGGGATATAATCTCCGTCTCTGCAAGCCAGCAGGGCCATACCGAGGCCAGTGCCAGGCGCAATTAGCCCCAGGTTCTCCCTTTTTGCTGTCTTTACGTGGTTCAGGGGAAACAATTCTTTCTTGGTCAGCAAGGGAACAGCGTGCGCGGTAGCAGTCAAGTCATTGATCAGGCCAGTCCGATCCCACCCGAAGCGATTCTTCAGTTTTCTTTCAGACACATCCCACGGCAGATTGGTAATTTTGCAGCGACCATTTTTTACTGGGCCAGCAATACCAAAGCATGCGCCAGCAATAGAAACCTGGTGCCTTTCAAGAAACTGATCTATGATGTATTCCAGATTTGGCGCTTCTGTGCTGGAGTAAGTCTCAAAAGCTCTTACCAGAGGACGTCTTTTCCCTTTAAGGAAGAGGCCCAGGTTTGTCTTGGTCCCACCGATATCGCCTGCCAATACGATACATTCATCCTTGGATCCTATCATAGTCAATCTCTCCCGTAGTGAAAGCGGCTACATGACGGCCCATAAGCCAGGTCAATTTTTCGCGTACAGGCCGGACTCTTTTTGCGGGCAGCTGAGCCTTTCCGCTTACTCCTCATACCAGTCCCCCACGTCACCCTCCCGTAACACAGAAAGAGGGACTATGACAATGCCAACGAGTTGTGATAAATGTAAGGTAACCCTCATGCACGGTCAATTTTTGGTTAAAATACAAACTTAATCCTATTGATTTTCGTCATTATTTATGAGAGGTACCATCTGGAGTAAAGATCTTTGCATAACCTCGGAAAACGACAATTATGAGCACAAAAACAGAGCCATCAACCACACAAAGAGGGGGTAGGTCATGAAGAGTTTAGTTTCTATCATCGCGAGTGCGGTCTTAGCTGCGTGCCTTCTTTCATGCGCAGGACTGACACAACAAGAAAGGGGTGCAAAAACCGGAGTCGTGATAGGGGCTGCAACCGGGGCGATTCTGGGACAAGTAATCGGTAGACATACAGAAGCTACTCTTCTGGGAGCAGGAATCGGTGCCGCTGTTGGCGGCCTTGCCGGTCATCAAATCGGAGCCTATATGGACAGACAAGAGCGAGAATTGAGGGCGACCATGGCAGCAAGTGAGGCAGCGAGCATCCAGAGGACACATGACATTTTGACTGCCACCTTCAAGTCTGAAGTGTTGTTCGATTTCGATTCCTCAAGCCTGAAGCCGGGTGCGTATGCGGAGATTGGCAGGGTGGCCGATGTGCTGAACAGGTATCCCCAGACGACAATCAGGGTTGAAGGACACACGGACTCAACAGGTTCAGAGGCTTACAATCAAGAGTTGTCCGGAAGGCGAGCCGAAGCGGTCAAGAACGCCTTGGTACAAAGAGGGGTAGATTCAAGACGGATACAGACTATCGGTTTTGGAGAGTCCCAACCTATTTCTTCAAATGACGCAATGAATAGAAGAGTAAATATTGTCATTATTCCGATTGGTCAGTAAGCTGCCAGGTATCAGGCGCGGAAAAGGAGGGAAAAGAGATGAGATTTGCAACATGCGCGTTCCTGCTTTTGACATTTTGTTTTTGCCCCGGGACAACTTTTGGTGAGTGCGTAAAAGGAGATTGCACTAATGGCAAGGGGGTTTTCGTCTATCCCAATGGGGACAAGTACATTGGTCAGTTTAGAGATGGCAAAATGGAAGGAAAGGGAACTTTAAGCTCAGCTGACGGAGCAAAATACGTGGGCGAGTTCAAAAACAACATGTTGAACGGACAGGGAACTTTGGTTCGTCCTAATGGCATCAAGTATATCGGCCAGTTTAAGGACAATAAGATTCACGGGGAAGGGACCTTGACCTCTGCCGATGGTAAGGAATTGGTCGGTAGATTTCAGAATGGCGAATTTGTAGGAAAATAGCTAAGCTATGCGGGCCATTTTTGATGGCAGCACGCACTCAAAGTCTGTTTCCACAAGGATAGAGGCGGGGTTATCAAGTGCTCCGCCTTTTGTGTTTTTCATTGGAGGACATTCTAATGACTGGTGAAACAACGTACGAAGAACTCCAACAAAGGGTCGAGGATCTGGAGAAGCAGGTTCATGAACAAGGTCACGCGAAGAAGTTGCTAGAGCGATCCAATATTCAACTTCTAGACATATTTGAAAGTATAAGTGACGGTTTCTTCTCAGTGGATGAAAAGTTTGTCATCACTTACTTCAATAAGGCCGCCGAGAGGCTCCTCGCCCGACAAAGCTGGCAGGTTCTCGGCCAGAATCTCTTCGAAGCTTTCCCCCAGATGAAGGGATCAATCTTCGAAGAAAAATACACTCAGGGAATAAACGAAAAGACCCCACTTTTGTTCGAAACATACTTTGATGTAAAGCCCTATGAAAACTGGTACGAGGTTAAAGTCTACCCTCAAGAGGATGGCATTTCAGTGTACTTTCAAGTGACCACAGAGCGGAAGCTGACCGAGGAGGCATTGCGCAAGCGCGAGGAGCTTTTTCGCAACGTGTACGACACTGCACCTTTGGCTTTTGTCGTTTGGGATCTGGACACCCGCGTTACTGACTGGAATAAGAAAGCAGAAAAGGTCTTTGGCTGGTCCAAGGATGAGGTTATCGGCTCCGACTTTTTTGATTTTCTTATTCCCGACAAGGATCGACCTCAAGTCGAAAATATCGTGGACAGACTGCTTAAGGGTAAGCTTCCGAGTCAATCAGTCAATGACAATCTTACCAAGGGTGGCAAAATAATAACCTGTGAATGGAATAACTCCCTCCTCCATGGCGATGACGCAAATATAGTGGGGGCTATATCGCTTGCACTCGACATCACACAACGAAAGCAGGCTGAGGAGGCCCTGCTTGATAGGGAAGATACGTTGAAGAGTATCTTCAGGGCCGCCCCAACAGGCATCGGCATGGTTAGCAGTCGTGTACTAACACGGGTTAATGACCGCATTTGTGAAATGACCGGGTATTCCCGGGATGAACTGGTGGGACAAAGCGCGCGGATGCTCTACCCGACCGACGAAGATTTCGACTATGTTGGACGAGAGAAATACGCGCAGATCCGTGAGAAGGGAACCGGAAGTGTGGAAACCCGCTGGAAGCGTAAGGACGGGAAGGTGATCAATGTGCTGTTGAGTTCTACCTCCATCGATCCCAGTGATCCTACGGCTGACGTGACTTTCACCGCATTGGACATCACAGAAGCCAAGAAGGCAGAGAAGGAGCTTCGAGAGAGTGAGGATAGGTACCGCCGCATCACAGAAGCTATCACAGACTACATTTACACTGTGACTGTGCAAGACAGGTGCCCCGTCGAGACAACCCACGGGCCTGCCTGCGTTGCAGTTACTGGTTACACGGCCAAGCATTTCAAGGAGAACCCTTATTTGTGGATACAGATGGTACATGAACAAGACCGTGAAGCGGTGCAAGAACAGGCCTCACGTACCCTATCAGGCGAGAAGGTTCCAGCCCTAGAACACCGGATTATCCGAAGAGATGGTGCCACTCGTTGGGTGAGGAATACACCCGTCCTCAACTTTGACAGTCAGGGAAGGCTATTGTCCTATGACGGGCTAGTACAGGACATTACAGAGCGCAAGCAGGCTGAGGAGGCCTTGCGTAAAGCTAACGACGAATTGGAAAGGTTCAACTTGGAGCTCGAAAAAAAGGTTCAAGAGAGAACCGAGGAGTTGAGGCACAAGAACGAACAATTAGTGGAAGCTGAAAGGCTTGCGGCGCTTGGAAAAATGGCAAATAGGGTAGCCCATGACCTGAGAAATCCACTGACGGCAGTTGGCGGATTTGCTCGGAGAGTCAATGAAAGGTTGCCTAATGACGATCCAAATAAGAAATACCTTCAAATGATAGTTGAGGAAGTGATTACCATGGAATGCAAAGTGTCCGAAATTACAACAATCTAGGCTCAGTAAAAAGATATTACCCCTCCACCTATTAGTTATTTCTTGTGCATTCAATGTTCGTCGCCGTCAGCCAATGCAATACCGCCATGGATAAATATCTGGCCAATGACGTCAACATAGACGGGATGAAGCGCAACGCCGCCCTTCGGCTTTGCTCAGGGCCGTGAGCTTGTCGAACGGCAGATGAACTCTTTACGAAGCCGCCGGACATTCAGTTCGGGTATTTTTCCTTTGGATAGATCCAGCTATGGATGCCACCTGTTAGGGTCCTGACTTTTTTGAAGCCTTTCATGGCAAGTAGGCGATTTCCCACATAGGATCGCAATCCCACCGCACAATAAAGTATCGTTTCCTTATCCGGGTCCAGGTCACTGATCCGATCCCGAAGGTCATCGATGGGGATGTGGCTGGCCCCTGGAATAATCCCTGTTTTTTTCAACTCATGCGGAGTTCGTGTATCAACAAGGACAAAATCACCTCCTCTTTCCATATAGTGGTGAAGCTCGGCAGGTGTTATCGGAATCCAATCTCCCGCATAGAAATTCTGACCGACGGCTCCTGCGACAATCACTGGATCTCTGGCAGCAGAATAGGGTGGGGCATAGGCAAGGTCTAGTTGCAGTAGATCCTCCAGGGTCATACGATTGTAAATAGCCGTTGCCATCACGTCGATCCGTTTGTCAACTCCCTTTTCTCCGATCACTTGGGCGCCCAGAAGACGTCCGGTGTCTTTGTCGGCAACCGTCTTAATCCGAAGCCCCTTGGCCCCAGGATAGTAGTCGGCATGGTCTTCGGAAAGCACATAAGTGGCAAGCGGAGAAAAACCTTCCGAGACTGCCTCGTTTTCTGAAAGCCCGGTTTTTGCCACAGCCAAGTCGAAGACTTGTACGATCACTGTCCCGGTAAAACCCTTTACGGCAATACGTCGCCCCATGGCGTTCGCTCCTGCGGCTCGTCCCTGCTTGTTGGCAGCGGATCCCATGGGGAAGACAGCAGGCTTTCCGGTTACCAAATTCATGCTTTCAACGCAGTCGCCGGCGGCAAAAATGTTAGGATCACTGGTTCGCATGAATTCGTCCACCGTGATGCCTCCACTCGGCCCTATGTGAAGACCGGCATCCTTTGCCAATTTTGTGTTGGGCCTTATCCCCACGGACACAATTATTAGATCAGCTGGTAACTGCCTGCCTTGGCTGGTACGCACCCACCCCCGGCCTCCTCTTTCCTCAATCGCACTCACTTGCTCAGACGTGAAAATATTGACGCCCTTTTGCCGTAAGTGTCGGTGTACCACCTCTGCCATTTCCGGGTCCAGAAAGGAGAGTACCTGAGGCATAAATTCCACCACGGAAACCGCGGTTTTTCTGTGGGAAAGGTTTTCGACTGCCTCCATGCCGATCAGACCCCCCCCAATCACCACAGCATTCTGCGGATTCTTGTTTTTCAGGTATGCATAGATGCGGTCGGTATCTTCCAGGGTCTTTAAGGTAAAAACAAATGGAAGATCTACACCAGGAAGTGGGGGAATAATGGCAGTTGCACCAGTGGCCACTATGAGTCGGTCATAGGCTTGTTGTGAGACACCGCCGGTAGCAAGGTTTCTCACAAGAATTTCCTGGGCACTGCGATCGATCCGAAGGACTTCGTGACGGGTTCTGACGTCCACATTGAAGCGCTGTTTGAAAAACCGCGCACTGGTAACCAGTAGTTGTTCCCTTTTCGGTATGATGCCGGAAAGATAGTAGGGCAGACCGCAGGTAGCATAAGAAATATCAGCCCCCATTTCAAACACTATGATCTCCGCGTCTTCATTGCACCGGCGCGCCTTTGCTGCGGCTGAAGCCCCTGCGGCAACACCGCCCACAATCACGAGCCTTGTCTTATCCATTGTGTCATTTCCTCTTGATCCACTCGTATTAACACTTTAGCAATTGACCCTGGCTCTGAGCTTTAGGGTTATACATCGAAAAAACTTACCGGGAATCTGAAGCTTCTTACAAGCCCTTAAAAAGTGTTACCAAGACCCTGAGCTCATATGCCTATTCCACCGAACACTATTTTGTCCTAAATCCTCAAAACCTTTGCTCCACGGATTTTTCTCTCCTTAAGCTCAATTAACGCCTTGTTTGCCTCTTCCAAGGTGAATTCCTGAACTTCAGGCTTTATAGGAATTTCAGCGGCCAGTTCCAAAAACTCACTGACATCTCTCTTAGCCACATTGGCTACGCTCTTTATCTCCTTTTCAAGCCAAAGGTCGGCAGGGTAATCCAATTTCAAGAGATAGTCCTTGTCTGCTTCTTCTTTGCGGATTGCATTTATGACCAATCTTCCTCCAGCTTCCAGGTTTTTCAGAGCTTCAACTACCGGCTTCCAGGCCGGCGTCGTGTCAATCACGCAATCAAGTTTTTCGGGTGATCCATCTTCGGCCTTACCCGTCCAGACAGCGCCAAGTTCTTTGGCAAAATCTCTTTCCTTTTCGCTTCTGGCAAAAACGAAAACCTTGGCGTGCGGGTATTTGTGTCTTGCCATCTTAATGACAAGGTGAGCCGCAGCCCCGAATCCGGTAAGTCCTAAGTTCTGTCCATCCTGGAGCCCGGTTAGCCTTAGAGATCGGTAGCCGATTGCGCCAGCGCACAAAAGGGGGGCCGCCTCGGAATCAGAGTACACATTGGGAATTCTAAACGCAAAATCCTCTGAAACGGTCATATAGTGTGCATACCCTCCATTTGCATCTCTGCCAGTCGCCTTGAAATCTTCACACAAATTTTCATTACCTTTGAGGCAAAACTTGCATCTCCCGCAAGCCGAATAAATCCATGCTATTCCCACCCTATCTCCCATCTTGAATTCACTTGCCTTGCTGCCGGTTTCCTGTACTGTACCAACAGCTTGATGGCCCAAAACCACTGGGAACTCCGGTGGGGGAGTCCTTCCTTCAATCTCATCCAGCTCGGTATGACAAACCCCGCAAGCCGACACTTTTACCAAAATGTCCTTGTCTTTCGGAGCAGGAACCGGGAGATCCACCAGCGCCAAAGGCGTTTTATTTTCCTTCAAGCTGCAGATCCGATTTAATACCATTGCTTTCATTTCACTCTGACCTCCTGCTTTGGGTTGCGTAATCTCTATGCCAAGTCATTTGGCTTTCCAGTTTGTTGATTACGGAATTCATTCGATAGGTCGAACCTCGGACCGTGGACAAAAGATTGATCAATTAGCATGGTATTGCAAGAAATATTTCCTTTTCTCGATCCACTTGCAAATCGTGTCCTCCTCCCCATGACAAAGAGATGCGGAGTCGGACTTATCTGAGAAAACAGCAACTTTGCCCACAATGTCGCCTACTTGCAGCACCTTCCCGCTGAACCTGACCCCGCTATGACCCTTAACATACAATAAACAGTGGTTATCCGGCCGTAGAGTACAATATATGGTATTTTTTTCTTGACGGGTGGTTGTTCCTTTGTTAGTGAAGTAATCTTTGGAGCGTGTAAATGGAATAAGTTCTGCGAAAATCATAAAAAGGAGGGGCTTATGAGAGTCATTGCAGTTGCCAATCAAAAAGGAGGGTGTGGTAAGACAACAACAGCCATCAACCTTTCATCTTGTTTATCGTTGAATGGGCAAAAAGTTCTCCTCATTGATTTTGATCCTCAGTCACACGCCAGCATGGGATTGAACGTAAATTCCGATCACGAGAAAAGCATGTATGATGTGATGACGCCCAGCCATAGCGAGCGGATGGGGATTCAAGATGTCGTTGTATCTATCAAAGACAACTTTGATGTTGCTCCCTCCAACGTAACTCTTAGTGCAATCGAGCAAGAACTTGCAGGAATAGATGGCAGGGAAAACAGACTCTTGACGGCTATCCAGGCACTCAAGCAACCGTATGATTATATTGTCATCGACTGTCCGCCAAGCATTGGGCACCTTTGCTTTAATGCCCTTCGTGCCTGTGATGAGGCGATTATCCCAATCGACATGAGTCTTTTTTCTCTTCGTGGTGTTGCCAAACTGACAGATATCATTCTCCTGCTTAAGGATACATGTGGCCATGTCATAAAATCCCGTGCCCTTGTTACGATGTATGACAGCAGAACTCGATACTCCAGACGTGTGCTGAAGAAGGTTAAAGAACAGTTCGGGGACGATGTTTTCGGCACGGTAATTCGTTACAACATTCGTCTTAGAGAAACGGTGGATTACGGCTTGCCTGTCGGAGATTACGATAAGCATGCCATTGGCCACAAAGATTACGCAAAATTGGCCGAGGAGGTTATGCGTTTCGAAATCATGAAAACGGACCAGGAGCACAATGCCTCACATGGAACAGACGACATGTTGCAAAAGACAGAGGAATATATCGATACGGTTGCCGAGTCCCCGGTGGTCGAGGAGCCGACATATGAGCCCGAGGAAGTTTTTGCTCATGCACTCCAGTCTTCATATTCGGATATGGTTGAAACCATTTCAACCGACCTAAGTGAATCTATTTCAGAAGACGAGGAGATCGAACAATATCATTAATTGCTCATAAGCCAGCTTTTTAAGGCTGTATCCTGAGCACTTTCCAGACCTGCTCTCTAATTACGTCTCCTGCCCTGGTGTAATCGGGTTGCTCACCGGGTAGAAAATCGATTTCACAAATTCTTCTCCTTAGACTTCTTGAAACACTGGAAATCCTGACCTTCAGCGGTTTGTTTGGATTAAAAGCGATGCCTATGCCGCCCAGTTCTGCTGCGTGTTTTATTGCCGGAAAATCCCCCATGGTATCCCCGATGTGAAACAGAAGATGCCTGTTCGGCCTGTGTGAATCTGCGAGATCATCCAGCACATGCACTTTTTCTTCCTCGTCGGTGATTGGCCTGATCAAACACGATCCTTCTTCTTGGCTCAGCAAGTGGCCAAGGACAGGTGATGCTGCCACGATTAACAAAAAGCTGTGACGAAATTTGTTCACCAAAGCCATCAGTCCGGCAAAGCCGGTTGTAGAAAGAGCGACTCTTGCATCCACATTCTCAGATTGAGTAAGCTCGTCAAAAGTTGTATTGACGCCTGTATACAGCGGCATTTCGCGGGCATACACCTCAAGGCGCTTACGGTCAACGCCGGCAGCCAGATGCTTCATCCTCGGCAGCACATGAGAAAACTTGCAGCTTCCGGAGGTGTAAGCTTTCACCAGTTTCTTCATTTCACCAAATAATCCATCAGCTCTAACAAGTTCGCCAAAGGTATTATGTGGCGTGGTTGTTCCGTTCACATCTGTTGTCAGAACAATCCTTGGTCTTTCATCGCGAGATTCCACCATTATCACCTGTCACACTCCGCACCGGACTGCATCACATCTGCTCAACAAAGTCAACAATGCTGCCTGCTTGCTTCAATGAACTGCTCAAAGGATTTTTATTTGGGCAACAGCCCGTTGAGACATGTGTCTTATCTCTCAAGAACGTAACCACCGGCGTTGGACTGTCGCACTCGGAATATTGGGTCAAATCAAATTGACACTCATTTAATCAACTGATATTTGCCCACACGGGATGAAGATCCTGACTGCTCTTGCCATTAGAAAGGAAATTGTATGAACAAAAATTTTCCCAGGACCTGTGTTGCACCTTCAGGTGAGTTCATTTACGGTATCCATAAACCCAGCTTCGCCGCTCTTAATCTGCGGGAAAACGATTATATCGCGACCCTCGGACATGACTCTGACCAGACAGAGGTAGGTAATGCGGATAACTTCCCTGGAAACAATGTGCGTGTTTCCTCCGCAACCTGGGTTTTCGAGATTCCTAACGCCTTTCCTTTTATGGGGACCACTTATATTGTCGCATCAAATGCTGACCGGATGATACAAAACGCCAATCCCTTCAAAGGCGAAGAAGAGTGCTGTCCTGAGTCTGTATTAAAGCAACAACCTCACCACATGGAGGAGGTGGCTGTTGGACGTCTGCCGCGTGCATTACTCCTGGCTTTGGCAAAAACATCTACCGACCCACAAGTACTTGCAAAACTGGCCAGACTGTCTTGTCGATTTGTGTATGAAACAAGTACTTCAGTGCCTTCGGGAATGGCCTATGAAAAAACAAAGGGTCGCGCACTACTCCCGGCCATTTCAGACATTCACCTTTTTGATGTCGTGTCTAACAATCCATTTCTTCCTGACGCATACAAACAGAAGATGGTTTTGGTTCCAGGCGTGCAGGGAAGCAGCCCGATTGTCGGGGAATATTCGCAGGGAGGAGCACACATTTGGGAATACCTGCGAGAAAACAGCTATATCCCTTGGGGGCACTACGCAGCGAACATGGCCCAAGACGCCATCCGCTATAAGGTTGAGTCGCTTACGAGTCAGGACGTGGAAGGCCTGCGCCATCTCTACTACCAAAGGATATACGTCCAACTGGCTACAGAAGCAGGTATAGCCGTTCCGGCCAAGAGGCGATCCTTGACAAGAACCGAACTGGAAGGTCTGCGAGTGTCGCTGGCTCATAAAATAGAACAACTTAACAAACAGGGCCGCAGTCTGCCGTTCAACGCCACGATCTGGGGCCAAAACTTTGGTTTTGATTTGTCGCCATCGGGCCACAGATTGAATGCCTCACACCAACAAATACACCAACAGTTTGCCCTGGTGCCTGCGTCTGTGGATGTATTTAGAGGTGGTGAGAACGAATTGGCTGAGGGCACTGTCGGCGCCTATGCCCAAGGAGACCTGGTAGCTCAATTCGCTGGGGAGTATAAAGAAAAGACCGATAAGGATTTCTTTGAAACATACCTTAAAGCCATTCGAAGCAATAGGCGCCTGGACGGCCGACCTGACAAAGAAAGTGATCTAATATTTTGCCAAGATGAAAACGTAATCGCTTTTGTCCCTAAAGCCCAGCGTTCCCAAGGAGAAGTCCAGATCATGACAAAGAAAAGGTGCGGAAATATTGTTGAGGCAGACGCCAAAACTCGGGATTCCCTTGACCGCGCCATACTGGTCGCTATGAAGGCATTAGAATGTCTGGGTGCAGAAATGATTACTGCCTTTGAAATATCCAAGAGGTTCGACGATCCAGACCACGATCAGCGACTCATCTACTGCTTTCTTCCAAAGCATCCCCAGTCTCCAGGCGGCTTCAGTGAATTTCAACAGCGTTGGATAATCAATCATTATCCGGAAGACTTTGCCCGGGTTTGCCGGCACGAGGCGCAAAAGATACTGGAAAAAGAGTAACAGTTTAGTCTTATGGAAGTGTTCTAAATGGCCACGAAGGGTGCTGATACCTTTTCTGGAGTGACTGCCGGTAGGGCACCGTCTTTTCGCGACTTATCTCTGGGGGAGACCGCAGCCCCGAGCTTGTCGAGGGGAATGCGGAGGGGGCAAGGCATCCCCCGGAGGTAAGTCGCAGAAAAGACCAGCCCGCGAGGCTCTGAACGAAAGACAAGGTATCAGTACCCGGAGGTTTTTCATACACGTAAAGTGTTACGAAATAGGTAGGTAGCCAACGCAACGCCTATGCCTTGCAGCACGGGGCGATTGTGGTTTGCAAGACTGTCTATGATCTAAACACAAACCGAACAAGGAAGTATATAAGCGCCAGTAAGACAGCGAGTTGAAGGAGGAAGGTCAAGAACTTTGACATATGGGCCTTTATAAAGTCACTTCTCGATTTTCTTCTCGTACTTTTTGAAAAGGTCCCGCATGATTTTTTTGACCATACCATTCACGGGCATTTGAGGTCAACAGCAAGTGTCTTAGATTCTTTTTGGGCCAAAACCCTCGATGTTCAGGTCAGCTCACTGTTCTTTCAAAGTCTTGTCAAGGCCGCTCATCCTTGATTCTTCCGAATCCTTGACGGACCGTGCTTGGTCTATAGGGGTTCGGATCTTTTCCACAGCTATATCTGCTGCATGATCCGTCATTTTTTCAATCTTGCCTTTGTCTTGTTCCACCCCTTCATCTTTTGAACAACCGAGAAAGCTGGCGCTCAAAACGACCAATGCCGCAGCAAAACATATCAGCAGTCTCTTCACAATGGCTCCTTTATTAGATTGTTTGCTTTTCTCCCCTACCTTTCTTCAGGTCTCAGTGAGTTGTCATAGTGAGAGCATAACCTCGGAAAGCGACAATTATGAGGTTTTTGGGGCACCCATCCGGACGAAGCAAACGGCCCATGCCAGTGGGCAAATCGCATGCTGTTTGAGGCCGTTAGGCCGAGTTCTTGCGATTTAGTGAGCAAGCCCGTAGATGGGTAAAAAACCTCATATGAAACAGCGATACGAGGTTGTGCAAAGCTCTTGTGGTGAATGCGCTTTCTTTTCGCGCTCCGTCTTTGATTGGAGTTGATCCATTCATATCCAAATTTTGGCCGATGTCAAGGGAGGGTGTGACCTCATCTATCACAATCTCTATGTTATGGGAAAACCGAGAAACGAGCTTTGCCGGGTGCCAAGCTTTACTTGGGCCCTTATTCATGATAAAAGATCCGTATAAGTTACTAAAACAATTGAAAAATAGGCTGTTAGCCGCCGACCTGCGCAGATGGGTGCAGACAGGGCAGGATTTCCTCCATCGGACTGACCAGATTGCAGCTGGCTGAAACTGACACAGACATCTGACTGGGAGACCAAGTAATGTCCCACGCCTCTTGACAAAAGAGCTCGGATCATATACTCAAGGTATATGATCATATACTCAAGGTATATAGGTGGTCTCAAATGCCCAGCATCCAGGCCCTGATGTCCTCAAAAATCCGTATTGAGGTCCTGAGGATTCTAACACTCAACCCTGAAAGTTCGTTCCATATAAATGAAATGAGCAGACGCACGGGGTTTTCTCCCAGAGGGGTGGAGAAAGAGCTGAAAAACCTCCTTTCAGGTGGAATACTTAAGAGGGAAGTTTCGGGCAACCAACACCGCTATCAACTCGATCCACAGTGTCCAATCCTTGGAGAGATCAAAAGCATTTTCCTAAAGACAGTGGGCCTTACAGAGGTGTTCAAGGCTGCCCTCAACCCTGTGAAAGAGAAGATTGAGCTGGCCTTTGTCTTTGGTTCATTTGCTACTGATGACTACGGGAATCAAAGCGACATCGATCTGCTTGTTGTGAGTGAATTGGCCGGGGTGAGGCTAGCTGAGCTACTCGGCCCAGTGCAAAATGAGATCGGCCGCTCCATCAATGTGTCTCAATTCTCACCCGTTGAATATAGGCGCAGGCTACAGGAAAAGGATCATTTCGTGTCGCAAGTGATCGAAGGTCCCAGAATGACGATTATCGGACCCGAAGATGAGTCTTGAACGCTGGGCACAGAACGGCCGGCTTCGTCCTCACAAAACGAGCCCAAACGAGGCTGCAAACATCCTTGCATTGATTGAGCGCGATCTCCGCGATGCGGCACGATCAGAAGTCTCATCGGATTGGAGATTCAACATAGCATACAATGCAGCACTCCAACTTGCTACACTTGTTTTGTACGCCGGCGGATACCGTGCCGGTAGAGGCGAAAGCAAGCATTACCGTGTGATCCAGGCGCTTCCTCTGGTCATGGGCGAGCGTTTCTCGACTATTTCCATTTATCTTGACAATTGTCGGAGAAAGCGAAACGTCAGTGAGTATGATGCCGCCGGTACGATCTCCGAAAAAGAAGCAGAAGATCTCCTGCGCACAGTTAGGGAATTCAAATTAGAGGTGGGCAAATGGCTGCACCAGGAACATGCTGAGCTTTGCCTGAACACTTGAACCGCGGAAGCGAGCGCATTCCCCGCAGCTTGCTTCGGGGAATCTTCAATTATGTGGGGCTTGGGAGTTAGGCACGCTCTGCACGAATGCCCCCAGACTTACAGACCGAATTTGTTTTAGATTTTCTCCGAAAACCTGAAGGAATTTACCATTCCTGGTCCCAAGTACCGCCCATCCTTGACATTTTTTTCGATTTACTGTAGAGATCTAGGCCGTAACCTGTTGTTTTCAAGGCAAAAGTTTGGCAATACATCGCAAATCCTTTCACATAGTTGACAGCCACAAGATATAGTGGCAGTTAGCGTTCCGTGTATTCTTTACCAACCGTTCACCCATGCCGTATTCCTCACTCAAGACAGATCTGGGCATCCCTCCTTTCTGTATCTCCTTAGTCCAATTTGGGAATTACAGTCCTTTTATCCAAAAAATACGGTATTCACCCCATTTACTATTCACCTAGCACGGAATATGCTCTTATATAACAGTCTGAATTGACAGCTTTGTTTAACCTTATTTTGCATGGTTATCCTTTTGGATCGAGACCTCCGGATATCCACAACAAAGGGAGGAGAAGATGGCCATCAAAGTTCTGATCAAACGAACTGTTCCACAAGACAGACTTAAAGACGCCATACGTCTTTTCAGAGCATTGAGAAACCTTGCTTTGGACCAACCAGGCTATATTTCTGGAGAAACGTTAAGGAGACTTGGTAAGCCTGAGGAGTTCTTGGTAATTAGCACCTGGCAGTCGTCTGATGACTGGAAAAAATGGGCGGCGACCGAAGAAAGAAACGAAGTTCAGAGCAAGCTGGATGCCTTGCTTGGGGGAAAAACTGAGTACGAAATCTTTTTTCACGGATTTGTGGAATAAACCGGGCAGCCAAAAGATGGCGACAGGATGTACGAGCTAGTCTCAAGAGCAAGGGCCGCACCAGAGATGGTTTTGCTTTCCGTCCATTAATGATGTGTCTCTATTCGGAGAATGAACAAGAGTAACGGGAGGAGACTTGAAAAAGGGCCGGGAAGTTTTAACCATTAGAAACTTAGGATAAGATGCAATAAGGGGGCATTATGAAAACGAAGCGATCGATAAACCAAATCATCGATGAACAGGTGAGAAAGTGGGAAATGTTGCGCACCGAGAAGAAGAAAGAAGAAGACCGTATCCCTGTCATAACCATTTCGAGGGAGCCTGGAAGCGGAGGACGTATTGTAGCTGAGCGGATCGCCGAGCGTCTAGGATATGACCTTTTTCACCGTGAGATTATTCAGAAGATGGCTGAAAGTGCTGATATCAGCAGCAGAGTACTCGCAACCTTGGACGAAAAACGACTTTCTGTTCTTGAAGACTGGATATCTGAGCTTGTTAACGAACGCCATCTGTGGCCTGACCAGTATCTGAAGCACCTTATGAAAGTTGTTGGTGCCATAGGAAAGCACGGCCGGGCTGTGGTAGTTGGCAGGGGGGCAACCTTCATTCTTCCACCTGAACAGAGGTTCAGTGTGCGGATTTTTGCACCCCTTGAAGTAAGAGTGACAAATGTAGCCAACAATTTCGATGTTTCTGTGGAAGAGGCCAGGCGCCGAGTACTGAGGACGGAATCTGACCGCAGGGCCTTCACAAGAAAGTATTTCCATGCAGATATAGCTGATCCCAAGTATTACGATCTTGTCGTAAATACAGGCAGGCTAAGCATCAACGCTGCCCAGGGGGCTGTAGTGTCCGCTCTGGAGCGCAAATAAACGTGACCTTGTTTCTATTAAATTTTAGGATGAGGCACCGACACTGACTCCGATGCTGCCGTTTCGTTTTTTTTTGACAACTCCAACGTTGTGGAGAAGTCTTGTGGAACAAGAATACGAGAAAGAACTTAAAGAAATCATCGGGGAGATGAAATGTCCAAAGCGTTTTAAGTGCTGCTGGTCTGGATTTGAGGTTCTTTGCAAGGCAAAAGATGTTGGATCAGAATCGTTTCTTGAGTGCTTGGAAGAAGATCCGAGCGACTGTACGTTCTCAATTAGTTTTGTGAATACTTACCTTTGTAAGTGTCCTCTTCGAATCTATATCGCCAAGAAACTGAAGAAATGAACCACCTCCCCGGAATGAATGGGGATGAGAATGAAGGACGAAGTAACGAAGGCCGAAATAGAAGAAATCACTGGCCAGTTAAAATGCCCGAAGGAGGAAATAATGTTTCAAGTTACTGAAAAGGCAAACGAGATGATTAGGGAATTTCAAAAAGATAAGGAAGAGATTCCCCCGATTAGGCTCAAGCTGTTTCCCAGTTCGTGTGGTAAGCCAACTTTACGCATGACTCTAGATAAGCCTCAAGAAAACGATGAAACCTTTCATGATCGAGGGCTTGCGTTCTTGATAGACAAGCAGCTGTTTGAAAAAGTCAAACCTGTTAAGATAGACTATGTTCATACGGCTTCAGGCGACGGCGATGGATTCTCAATCTCTGCCAACCTGTCCAAAGCGGTTTCATCGGGAAGCTGCCTTTAAACTATCCAATAGTTCCGACTCAGTTCACTTCCCTTGTTATCCGATTGGCTCCTCATTTCTCATCCAGCCTCTTGGCTCACTATGCGTGGGCATTCAATATCTGCCCATATCTTGCATACGTGCCATCTGTCCCAAGAATAGAGATCTGTCATACATCTCTCCCGTGATCGGAAAGTTCCCAACACTGATTGCTGCAATCCACTCAACAAATTGAAACCCCAAAATTTTTGTGATATTCAAAAAAAACCTTGCTTGAGGCTAGCTATTTCCTGAGCCGTGATCGTGGCAAGATGTCTCTGAAGGATAATTAAAGCAACAGGCAGCACTCAATAAATGAGGGAATACTTTTTGGGAGAAATGGGTGAGAGTATGAATACTTCGAATCTGATAAGTTTCTTGATCGCCTTGGGTGCCTTTCTGTTTATTTTTGCGCTAGTTGCCAAGTTGTGCTCGCTATCAGTAGCAACTAGCGCCATAGTTGCGGCGGTAGCAACTGTTTTTCTGTTTCTGGTCGGTGCGGGGTGCGTCAAGGGAAACTGGATAGCCGTTGCTGCTGTAGCTGCAATCCTCAATATTATCTGGGCTGTCTGGCATCAAGAAATAAGAAATTATGTGATGCAGCCAGTCTTTGAAATGAGGTTGTTTGAGTCTACATCCCCATACTTGCTGGAACGGAAAGATCACGTTCTGGAAGCAAATGGAAAATTTGAAAGCTATAAAGGCCTTTTCATCGATTTCGAACTCACAAACAAGGGCAAAAGAACCGCCAACAGAACCCAAGTTCATTTGACAAAAGTAGGCCATAAAGGCGGAGATGGCTGTTGGAATCGTGAAAAGAAATGGATGGCTATCCCTCTTAAATGGGTCATCCCGCTTAGCACGAGGGATTTAGAGCGGGAGTTAGCAAGAGATCTGGTTCCCAATGTTCCCTTTTACTTTTCCCTTGGGAGCTTCAGCAAAGACAAGAGAATTGGCAAACTTCTCCTTAAGTATTATCTGAGTCCTAAACACCAAACGGAGACCTTTCCTCCCGGAGAACACTGTTTCGAAATTACTGTGTTTGACGAAGATGCTGATAAAGTGCCCCCAAAGTACATCTATGTCACTTTTGAGGATTTCTCAAAAGTGACGAAGCTTGAGGAGGTAGGTAATTATGTTAAAAAAATCGAAATCATGGATAGCGCCCCTCCTTGGTGAACCTCCTGATCAAGCTAACGCTGCTGAAACTAGCCTCATAGCAGTCCTTTAGAGTATTAATACTCTGTCAGATATGTGTGCACCACTCTCAAAAATCCTTAATTTAGCATAGCTGCAATCCCTCCAACAAATTGGGGTTCCGATATTTTTGTGATACACAAGAGAAACCTTAACGGGACTTTTTTGGTTCCCGAATGGAAGTTGTGGCATCGACACTTTAAAGTCACAAGAGGCAACCGCAACATGTAGTACTTCCCACGGC
>CAZCWQ010000026.1:0-30437 GCA_964502365.1 uncultured Desulfobacterales bacterium
AGGTTGAGGGTGGAAAGGGTATGGCGCCCGGGGCCAAAGAGGTCATAGGCCTTGCCGTCACGGAAGAAGACAGCTGCTTGGTTTTCCCTGACAATGAGTTGTGCGCCCATCTTAATCTCTCCGGAACCCTCTTCAGGGATACGGTGGACCATGACATCTCCGGTTTCATCAAAACACTCGATGACTTCCAAGAACACAGCCATAATGACCTCCTGTGTGGATGAAGTTTTCTAGCCCCTTGAATAAGGCTGTGCTGTCAACAATATACAAAAATCGTGCCTTTTCAATCTGATACGCTAAAGACCATCGCTATCGAAAAAGGGTGGCTCTCTGCTGGATTTTATCATTGAAGATGGCGATTTGCTCTTTCAGAGGGGCCAGCGTACCCGCTTGGACACTCTCAAGGGGAGCTGTTCTTAACCCTTCGGCTGCCTCTTGGACGGCCGACACCAATTCTGCCAGATCAATGTCAAAGGTATACAGGGCGTCGAGTTTGGCCTCGTCGATCTTAACGGCGTCAAAGACCGCAGAATAACCGTAGCTTGCAAACCTGATAGAGTCGGCTGCCTGATGGAGCTTACGCTCGATGACACCCAATGTGTCCAATTGATCAAAGTGGGCCCCTGCTTGCATTTTGGCAATGAGATCTTCCACAGCCCTTCTGGCCGAATCGAGACGATCGGCAAGCGTGCTACGTAACCTTTTGTCCGCGTCCCGGCGTCGTTCCTTGTCCTGATAACTTGCGATGCCGGGCACCAGGCGTGCCAAGTCCTCCAATTTGTTCGCTAAGCCTTCTCTGGTTACCATGGTTCCTCCATCACTGGGGTTACATTATGATATTATTACTGATACGGTTTATGGCCTTGTATCAGAGCCTGCCATTTCTATCAACACCTGAGTGAAGCCTCTCTCGCCCTGAAGGGCGGGGCTTCCCGGTAAGGAAGAAAAACAGTTTTTGTATAGCTCCCCTCGACCCCGTCCTAAAAGGACGGGGCTTGCGGGGAGCAAGCCGGTCATAACCGCTGGCCCTTGCACGCTCTCTGTGTGATAATTATTTTATGTTAAGGTCTGATAACATGGATGCATTGAAAAGTTTTGAAGCCCTTTGCCAGGCAATGGCTGATCCCTCCTTTTATCCTCATACGGTTTTTCTCCTTGAACGCCGTGACACCCATATTTCCTCTGTATTTCTGACTGGAAGATGGGTATACAAGCTCAAGAAACCGGTTAATTTCGGTTTTCTCGATTTTCGCGACATGGCCGACCGGCGCCGTTTTTGTGAACGCGAAGTCTCCCTGAACCGAAGACTGACCCAAGACGTCTACCAGGAAGTGACCAAGATCTACCAAAGCGATGATGGTCGTTTCTCTCTTGAGGAGAATGGGCCAGTAGTGGAGTATGCTGTCAAAATGAGACAACTGCCGGATGCGGTCAGTCTCAGGGAACTCCTGAGAAAAGACAAGATTCGCCGGTTTCATATGGAGAAACTGGGACAAACCCTGGCTGCCTTTTATGAGAGGAGCAACCGCAGTTCTCAGATCGATTACTACGGTCAAAGAGACGTAATTGCATTCAATATGGAAGAGAACTTCAGGCAGCTGGAGCCCTTTGTGTCGGACATACTGGAACATGAGAGATGGGAATTCATTTGCCAGGTCAGCCGCTCTTTTCTTGAGGATCGGCAGCATCTGTTCGATCGTCGTGTAGAAACAGGCCGTATTCGTGATGGCCATGGTGATTTACGTGCCGATCATGTCTATTTCTATCGAGGCCTTCAAATCATTGACTGTATTGAATTCAACGATCGTTTCCGATGCGGGGATGCGGTGGTGGACCTTGCCTTTCTTCACATGGACTTGGAACATCTCGGCCATTTAGAGTGGAGCTTGGCCTTTTTGGCCGCCTATGTGTACCATGCCGATGATCCCGAACTCTATGCTTTACTCGATTTCTATGCGGCATATCGAGCCATAGTGAGACTGAAAGTCTCCTGTCTTGGCCTAAAAGAGGCGGAAATCGGCAAACGTGAGTTTTTGAAGGAGGAGGCAATGCGTTATATGCATCAGGCCTATCAATATGCCATCCAGTTCAGCCGGCCAACCCTGTGGATCTTCTGTGGCTTGCCCGCTACCGGGAAATCTTCCCTTGCCGCGCAAGTGTCAAAAGCGCTATCGATTTCTGTATTTCAATCCGATCGTATTCGAAAGGAAAAACAAGCTCATGCTCACGAGCAGGTTGTCCCCTTTGGTCATGGCCTTTACCGGCCTGGAATGCGTCATCGCGTATATGCTCAATTGCTGGCCTTGGCCCAGGAAACACTCAGAGGAGGGGATTCGGTGATTCTGGATGCCACTTTTGCATATCGCAAGTGGCGAGATGAGGCCCGGCTGCTGGCAACAGATCTGGACGCGAATCTTATTTTTGTGCAATGCCTTTGCAAAGAAGAGACAATGCGTTCGAGACTTGGCCAAAGGAAGACAGCATCAAGTCTCTCAGACGCCCGCATTGAGCATTTTACAGAAATGCTGGCCGACTTTGAGCAAATTGCGGAACTTTCTCCGGAAATCCATTTGACCATAAATACCGACCAACCTCTAAGTGATGCATGTGACAAAGCCCTTTCAGAGGGCTATGCTCACAAATGTTATCAAGTGAAAAAGCTTCTTTAAATCCATCATGTGACAAACCTCTTCTACCGGTTCACCCCCATATCCAGCATCGCCTATTTTAGACCAGGGATCCTCACCTCGTCCGGCAATCCTTTGAATCCTGTGACGACAGTCTTGATCTTCTTTTCACGCATCTCTTCTTCTGCCCTGATCAACGGATTATAGTTCTGAAGGTTCCGCTCTCCGTTTGGCGCGCCGGCCTTAAACCAGAGTTTGCGTGATACTGAACCGTACATGAGCGGCATATAAGGCAAGAATTCGGATGTGCCTTCTGTAGAGCGGTGAGAAAAGAATGCGGTGAATCCGCCTTTCTTGATGTTACTGATTGCTTCTTTGAGGCTGCCTACACCAAGGCCTTTGAGGTGTCGGAGCACACCATCAAGATCCTTTCTGGCGGCCAGGAACTTTTCAACCCGGCCAACATCAGCAAGACCTAGAACGATCTCTGTTGCCAGGCATGTCTCAGTAAAGGTTCCGGCCTGATTCAGTTTGATAAGTACGGAATTGCCGCAACGGTTCTTTCTCTCAGGGGCGGCAAGAAACGGTATGATAAAACGCATCTGCGTTACTGCTGCATCATCGATAACGATCTGGACACTGTTGCCATATTTTTCGGTCATGAGTCGATGCGCTTCCAAATCAGATTCGCTTCCCGGATCTTCCATTGTGACAAAATTCGGCGCGCTCTTCACAACAGACCAGTTGAACTTGATTAGTTCTTCGCGTGTTTTGATGCCCAGGCCGGAGAAACGCAAGTCATATTTGCCTTGTTTGCGCAGTTTGTCGGTCTTCTGGATTTCTGAGAAGGCATTGTCGGTTCCAATTGCCCAGTCTGTTTTTTTTAGCTTGAGCTGTCTTGCACATTCCTTGATTCGTTCCAGACCTTCGAAGTTGTCCTTTACAGGGAAGACAAACCCCCTTTCCTTTGCAGTGCCGGTGGGCAGACCGTCGCGTACCAGATTTTTTTCAAACTGCTTGAAAAACTTGGTCGCTGTTTGAAACACGCCTTTAATAGACCTTTCACTCATTGCAAGAAAGAACATCTCCTGGATGTCCTGTTTGGTCCCTGGGACATGTTCGCCGCCGCAGACCATATTAAATCCGATGTTGGGCATGTAGAAGGTCTTAAGGCCGCCTTTTGGCCTCAAGAGCTGCCACGCCTTGTACCCTGAAGCATTGAGCAATGTCTGAAAAAAAACAGTGGAGGCAGCAAGGCAAGCGTTGCCGCCCCAAACCTTCTTGTTGGGACCGGCGTTTTGGACAAGCCTGAGATCGAATTCTGCGCAAGCGTCAAGGATGTCCTTGGGTTTTTTGATCACCACCTGTCTTGGGAGAAGCGAGGCAATGTTCTTTTCAATGGATTTTATTGCCTTATTGTTGGGGATGTAGATAGCCTCAGCTTCACCGTCAGAGGTCCCCTTGGCAACACCGTTACGCTGGTAAATCGTCCATGTGTCTTTGCCTTGTTGGACACGGGCCGTCATAACTCCTTCCAGAGTAAATGCTGCATATGAAGACAGAATTTCCCTCCCCTTCAGTTTAAATTTAGAAACGATAGTCTCTCTTGCCATGGCGCCCTCCTTACAAGTGTTAGATTCGCGATACCGGCATAATACGTAAACCACCCGTGCGATTTTTGCAAGAACCAGCAACTTTTGCGAAATATATAGATTTTTCCAATGACCACCGACCGATTACTGATGACTGACCAGTCTCTCTGTCTCTCGGGCGATTTTCAACTCTTCATTAGTAGGAATAACCAGGACTTTCACTTCACTTACCGAAGAATTGATTTCCCTAATTGCCTTTCCTGTCTCTTTGTTCTTCTCCGGATCAATTTCAATGCCGAGCCTTGTCAATCCCTGGCAGCAAACCTCGCGGATTGTTGGAGCATTTTCCCCAATACCACCTGTAAAAATAATTCCGTCCAGGTTTGCCAAGGCAGCGAAATAGGCGCCGATATATTTCTTTATTCGGTAGCAGTAAACATCCAAAGCAACTACTGCCCGGTGATTACCGGCGGCTCGTTTTTTTATGACTTCGCGCATGTCGTTTGTCCCGCAAAGTCCTTTAAGTCCGCTCTCCGTGTTCAAAAGCTTGTCAATGTCGTTAAGAGACATTTTCAGGTGATCAGCCAGAAAAAACGGGAGTGCAGGGTCAACATCGCCTGAACGGGTTCCCATCACTAATCCCTCAAGGGGCGTCATCCCCATAGTGGTATCAATGCACTTGCCATTTTTCAGGGCAGCCATGCTTGCCCCATTTCCCAAATGGATAGTTATCAAATTCAATTCGCTCAAGGGCCGACCTATATAATCCGAAAATATTTCTGAAACATAGGAGTGGGAGGTGCCATGGAAACCGTATCTGCGTACCCTATCCTTTTCGTACAACTTGTAGGGAAGGGCATAAAGAAATGCATTGGGCGGAATGGTCTGGTGGAAGGCCGTGTCAAATACCGCCACCTGGGGAGAGTGTGGAAAAATCGACTGGGCAACCTCAATTCCGGTCAGATTGGCAGGATTATGCAACGGGGCCAGCGGTATATTTTCCCTGATTGCCTCAATCACCTTGTTGTCAATGATGGTTGAAGACTGAAAGGCCTCCCCGCCGTGGACAACCCTGTGCCCCACCGCAGAAATTTCGGATTTGTCAAGAATCACCCCATATTCCGAGTGAACCAGCAAACCAACAATCTGGGTAAGTCCTTCATGATGATCAGCAATCGGGCCTTCCTTTACTCTTGTCAGGGCCTTCTTGTTTTTTGCAGATATTTTGTGACTAAGTATGCTGGTGACTTCACCGATCTTTTCGGCCAAGCCGGACGCCAATTCCTTGTGATAGGCCATATCGAACAATTTATACTTTATAGAGGAGCTCCCTGTATTGATGACTAATATTTTCATGATAACCCTTTTTCTGACTGTGCTTGAATCGCCGTAATGGCAACCGTATTGACTATGTCGGCAACCGTACATCCCCGACTAAGATCATTTACCGGTTTGTTAAGTCCCTGGAGGACAGGACCTACAGCAACAGCCTCGGCAGACCTTTGGACTGCCTTATAAGTATTATTTCCGGTATTTAAATCAGGAAAAATAAAGACAGTGGCCTTGCCTGCGACTTCGCTGTCAGGCATCTTGGTTTTCGCCACGCCGGGATCAATCGCCGCATCATACTGGATAGGTCCTTCCAGCTTCAAATCCGGGTCAGATTCTCTGGACATTTCCTTGGCAATCCTAGTTGCTTCCCGCACCTTATCAACATCTTCTCCCTTGCCTGACTCCCCGGTTGAATAGGACAACATGGCCACCTTGGGATCAATACCAAAGACCCTTGCCGTCTGCGCGGAGCCGAGGGCGATCTCAGCCAGTTTTTGCGCATCAGGATCAGGATTTACCGCACAGTCGCCGTAGACAAGGACCCTGTCCTTTAGGCACATGAAAAATACGCTTGAGACAACAGAGAAACCGGGTTTTGTCTTAATGATCTCAAAGGCAGGGCGAACAGTGTCCGCAGTGGTATGCACTGCGCCGGAAACCAAGCCGTCAACGTCGCCTTTGTGAGTCATCATGGTCCCGAAAAAGTTCACGTCGCTCATGGTATCACGTGCGATTTCCATGGTGATACCTTTGTGTTTCCTTAACTCATAATAGGTTTGGACATACTCATCAAAAGAAGGGTATTGTTCCAGCTCAACGATGTTTACCCTTTCCATTCGCAATCCCAGCCGGATAATTTTCTTCCTGATCTCCTCTTCGTTGCCAAGGAGGGTCAAGTCAACTACGTCTCGCCGGAGCAATATTTCAGCTGCTCGCAAGATTCTTTCCTCTTCGCCTTCAGGCAAGACAATGTGCTGTTTGTGCGCCCTAGCCTTTTGAATCAAGCCGTATTCAAACATCTTTGGCGTGACAATGGCAACTTGAGTGCGGATGATCTTTTCGCCCAATTCCTCCACGTGGATACTTTTTTCAAAAACTCCCAAGGCCTGAGTTATCTTCCGGTTGTTGTCCGGCGAGATTACGGCGTGTACGTTGTCAACCAGTCTGGCAGAGGGAAAGGTGTCGTGTTTTACACTGAGGATCGGTACCATATTGGAGAATCCCTCAATCAGTTTGCGTATCGGCTCTTCCGGTTCCAGACCGCCAGTTAGCATGATTCCAGAGATCGCAGGCATGGACATAGACGAGACAGACGAAAGGCAAGCAACAATCACATCCGCCCTGTCACCGGGAGTAATTATCAACGTGCCATGCCTGATCCTTGTCAGGAAGTTTCGCAATTGCATTGCAGCTACGGTAAAGCTGTGAACATGCCGATTCAACTGGTCCGCACCGTACAATACCTTGGCATTCAGGATCTTGGCAATTTCTCCCACCGTAGGATTTCCGAGAGATTCTTCGTTTGGTATGGCATAGACTAATTGTTCCGAACTCAAGACTTTGCTTTTCAGTCGTGTGATGATCTCTGCTTGATTTTCTGGCTCCGTTCGGTTAACGACCGTGGCAACAAGGTTGCATCCCTTGTCAGTCAGGGACTCAATAGACATTTCAATAGATCGGAGGGTTTCATCCACGGTTTTGTTGTGAGCATTTGCAACCAACAAGACTGGGCATCCCAGGTTATTGCTGATCTCTGCATTGATATCGAATTCAAATGCCGATGTTGAGCCCACATAATCGGTGCCTTCACATAATACGAAATCGTTCTTTTTCTCCATTTCCTTGTATTTGGAGACAATTCCTTCAAGTACCTCATCGTATTTGCCAAGAGTAATCAGGCTGTTTGCTTCCGCTGTGGTGTAGGCATACATTTCTGTGTACGGAAGTTCCAGCTTGTAATATGACGAAATCAGATTAATGTCATGATCTGTGGCTGTCTTTGCCTTTGGATCGACATTTATCAAGGGACGGAAGAAGCCGACCCTGTTGACATTTCTGAGCAACAATTCCATTACACCCAGGGTAATGACTGATTTGCCACTCCTTGCCTCAGTGGCGGTGATGAATAGATTTTCTGCCATGGTGTTGTCTCCAAGATAAAAACTTACTCTATTACTTCCACCCTGATAGAGTTCGAAGTGCCCCGTGCGAAAAACTTCCCGCTGCCTCGTGTGATGACCATCTTGTCACCATGTTCCAATTCACAGGCACTTCTGACCTTGTCAATAACATAATGCTCAAGCGCACTGTCATCTTCATCATACTTATGCAGGTAAAAAGGACTAACGCCCCAGTAGAGACACATTTTTCTCACAACGGATAAGGAATTGGAAACTCCCAGAACCGAAGTCTGCGGTCTGAACCGGCACATTTTCAGACAGGAGTTGCCCGATTGAGTCACAGAGAGAATTCTCTTTGCGCCTATCTTTTCGGCTATTATTGATGCCCCGACCATGGTGGCATCATCCACGCCAGTCAAATCAAATGCCTTCAAAGAGGGTCTCTCCTTTGGAGTTTTTTCCGCCTCCCTGATTATTCTCCCCATCATTTCGACTGCTTCGAGCGGATATTTTCCTGAGGCTGTTTCAGCGCTCAGCATTACGGCATCTGTCCCATCCCAAATGGCGTTGGCTACATCAGAGGCCTCTGCCCTGGTAGGAGTGGGATTTTCAATCATGGATTCTAACATCTGAGTGGCGGTGATAACGGGTATTCCCCGAAGATTACATAGAGAAATGATTCTCTTTTGCACGGCAGGGACAAGGTGGTTGCCAATCTCGACGCCCATGTCACCTCTGGCAACCATGACCATGTCAGTAACATCAAGAATGTCTTTTATATTATCAATAGCTTCCGAATTTTCAATCTTTGAGACAATGGGCACATCTTTATTCTGCTCTCTAACGAATCCCCTGAGTCTGAGAACATCCTCCTTATTTCGGACAAACGACAGGGCAATATAGTCAATGTCTTGTTCCAGGCCGAACAAGGCGTCTTCACGATCCTTCTCTGTTAAACTAGGCGCAGAAACCTTTGAATCAGGAAGATTTATTCCTTTATGTGACTTAAGAGTGCCACCGACTAAGACCTTGATCTTGTAAACCTCTCTATCCCTTTCAATGGCCTGAGCAACAATCAAGCCGTCATCAAACAGAATTCGGGCGCCATCATGACAATCATCCACTAGGTGTCCATACATGGTTGGGATAAAACTATCTTTGTATTCAGGATAGTTCTCTTGCACATTGGTTGGCCCGATGACCCAGGTATCACCCCGCTTAAGCACAAGTGGGGCAGGTATCTTGTCTACTCGGATCTTGGGGCCTTGCAGATCCAGAATAACTGCAACCTCCAATCCCACCAATCTTGATGCCTTACGGATACTGGCAATAAGTTTGGCATGTCCTTCATGGGTGCCGTGGCTCATATTTAGCCGGCAGACGTTCATCCCGGCCAGAATAAGGTCAGAGATTATCTCAACACTGGACGAAGCCGGACCCAAAGTGGCGACAACTTTGGCGTGTCTATGCAAATTTGCCCTTTTCATGAAAAAGCCTCCTGCCATTCATTATGTCGTTAAGTTCAGCTGGGTTGTGTGCGGCAACACGTATGCTAAATAGCATAATTCCTCTTTATGCACCTCATTCAAATGTATTTTCGCAGTCAATTTCCGTTGAAAATCCTCTTACCCCAAAGCTGTTCAGTGTGTCCTAGAAGGATTTCATGATGGCTGTGGGTATTTGGGGTTCCCCTGAAAATAAGTTTGACCAAGGGGAAATTCATCAAGCTGGAGGGAAAATTTTTCTTGCCTATGGGTTGGACTACGGAGTGTTCTAGCAGAGGGCCTGCACCTGAAAACCTGCTAGCTTGTCGGCCTAACGAATCTGCAAATATGCACCGCAACAACGGTAAACCAGACAAGCCAACTATATACCAGGATTTCATAGTACTTGCATATTGTGAAGCACAACCTTTTGTTCATCCCCTTCTCCACCAAACGGCAATACACATGGAGGGGATTCAAACGGTGTTGAATGTTCAAGATCCTGCTTAGCACTGCAAGTTACCCATGACTTCAAGGTGTCTGAGCGATCTACCCTTGCTTAAACCAGAGACCACTTGAATTTGAAAAACTATTCTACAAAGTCTGTGCCAATGCACTCGAACACGAACAGAAAAATAACCAATTTATATTTATATAGTATTTCAAGTAGTTACTTTCATTCAGCGGGATTGCTTCACAGTCAAACTGAAAAGGAATCCCTCTGACTGGGGCAAGGCTTTGCCAAGAAGTGGCAGAAACTTACATATATAGTTGCACTCCATTTCCCCAGCGGGGAATCTCTTTTCAGGCCGACAAGAAATATCTACTGCACCCCGGACAACTACGCAGCCGCGCTCAACCTATTGATGTGTTGTTCGATCACCATGAAGGCCAGCGTCGATTTACACACATTACTGCGCAGGACAGTGCCTGTATCACAGTGCATAGTTCCTGTCAACCAAAATAGTTGAAACGTTTGCAAAAAACCGATCTACCTATGACCTGTCCCATACTAAGACCTTTACATAACCTCGTCTCGCTCTCATACTTATTCCTGGACCATGTTTACGAGGGATTTCCAGGTGCCGAAGCCCCGAGAATCTTGCCTCATTGAGCGTTCCGACCAGTCTTTGGCAAGAAACGGAAGATATGAAATACTGTACCAAATATTAGCACAAATATACCATCTCATTCTGCTGCGACAACTTGCAAATTTATCTAACACTTATGAAGTCTTAGATTCATATCTCAAATCTCTCTACTCGCCAGTTGGATAGAGGCACAAAAAAAATGCCAATATGTGTAGTAAAAATGCCGCATAACACATCTCGGATTTCTTGCCCTTTGTATGAGTGCTTGTTATTCGAATCCACAACCACGGAGGGGTTGTCGGCTGTGAACACAAAAAAATCATAGGATCAATCCTTGGCATCATTATTGCTTTTAATGTAATTATTTTGCGCTCATCCCACCTTTTCGTAATTTAAGTATTGACTTTGTGATTGCGAGATGTTTGAAGGCAGCGACAAGCTGTAATCGTCTTGAGGCACGCCTTTCTCGCCGGTGAAAAATGCGAATTATATTGCAATTTCGATTTCTTAGTCTTGTCTGGGTTCAATAGGATGGAGGCGGACTATGAACATTGACAGAAGGAGAGAGATGCGGGTCCCCCTGGTGCTGCCGGTTGAATGCAGTGGCTTTGGCGATGAGATCCATCAACCTACTATCCAAGACATGGGCAGTAATGACATCAGTCCGCATGGCATGTCGTTGTCGTCCAATGTATCTTTACAGGTGGGCAGATCCTGCCACCTTTTGTTTGCCTTACCTCACCACGAAGGAAAGCGAGAAACTGCTGGCAAGGTCCGTTGGATCACTGGCCGGGCAGATGACGCCATAGCGGGGATTGAGTTTTCTGAACCGATTGATCTTTGTATCCCTTTTCATGCAGCTGACAAGGCCGTGCGTGGTGTGCAGCGGCACGTGGATTCCCATTTTACAGCGCTTTACCAGTTACTTAGCGATGTATGCGTGTGTGTAAACTCGAATGGAGAAATTACCCAATGTGACAAACGCTTTGTTCAGCTTTTGGGGTATTCCGAAGCGGAAATGAAGGGTCATCCTATTTGGGACTTTGCCCACGCAGACGATAGGCAGGATCTTTCCAATCTTGTGGTGGGAACTCAAACAATAGGTCTTTCATCTCGGGCTGGCCGGTTGTTTCGAATGCGTCCGAAAGGGGACCACAATCTTTTCTGGAAAATCCGGGTTCTGCCCAAACCACTCTGGTCAACCTCGAAGGAAATCTATGTTGATGACGTGACGGAATCTTGTGGTCTAAGGAACGAAAAACACCAGTTAGAACAGCTGGTTGGCACCCTCAAACGTGCTGTGCCTGGCCATGTTATTCTATTGAACAATGACCTCTGCGTAACCAATGCTTGTAGTATTGAAAACAGTGACCAACAGGACGGTCCAAGCATTTTTGATGGCATGGACGTACGCAAAGCCACTGGATTGGTAAAGGCCAAGGTGAATGGAAGAAAGCTTTGGGATGAACTGCGGTTATGTGCCCGGACGGGACATGAGTTTTCAAGCGAGCTGTGCCATTACAGGGGCCGCACGGGAAAAGCACCCGACCTGCTTCCTCCCGGCATCTTCCGCACGAGGGTCACGCCCATTGCCGATTTAAATGATAGAGTCGCTTCGCTTCTTATGGTAGTTAAGCCTGAAGACGCTCTCGGCATATTCATGCATGGCAGGAAAGAGCCAGAAAGCAGAAATCGGCTGCACAACATACTTGGGGCTGCTGCTGCCGGTTTCCTCCTTAGGGATGTTCTCCAGCAAGTCTGTAGACCGTTAACATCTCTGCTGGCTTGGCTGGATCTCCTTCGATACAAACTGGCACTGAATTGGAAAGAATCGCCGAGGGGCGATAATGACAAGGTTGCTTGTTATGTAGAAGAATTCGAACAACTGGAAAAGCTCGTATCAGATCTTTCCCATAAGTTTAAGTACATACTGGAGAGTACCCGTTGGGCTGAACCCGTAGAGACCGTTCACCTTGAGATTAACGAATGCCTTTCAATGGCAATAACTATAGCAAGTATGTATGAAGGTCTTGGCGGTGACAGTATAAGCTTTAACCCCGGATCAAAGCTGTTGATAACAGGAGCAAATGAGCATGAATTAATCACGATCTTTCTTGTCTTTCTGCTTCTGTCCAGAGACTGTCTGAGGAATGTCAGTGACACAACGATAAGGTGCGAAACCGCAAAACATGATGGCCACATCGTCGCTACGATCTCGCATAATGGTTCTATACGGCAAGACAAATACCTGGATATTATTTTTCACAACAAACCTCTTGAGGGTTATTTCCTGAAGAGCGATTTTACCTGTTTCATGGACACCCTCTTGTACTACGGCAATTGTCTATTGAAGAAAAATGAGGTGAAAACAAGAATCATCAACATCCCTGGCGATTTTAGCATTTCACTTCTCATCCCAGCCGCCGACCAGTAAGCGTTGCCAGGAAAATGGTGAAGATAACCATGAGACAAGAGCTTGACTTTTGGTCGTGGTGTGCTGAAAAAGTCTCGTAACCGGAAGGATCCCTGTGACTCATCAAGATGCTGGGCATTATGCCCGAAAGCACGGACCGGATGCAACAGCAAATGAGGCGATCCAGGAGGCGCTCTTGAAACGCGCCACTGACGGAGAAGTTGCGTGTGCTGTCGCCTTCGACGTGGCTGAGCGTCTTGGTGTGCCGATTGATGCTGTTGGCCGCACGGCAGATCTCACAGAGTTGCGGCTGGTTAAATGTCAACTCGGCTTGTTCGGCTATCGCCCCAAGAAAAGCATTGTCAAACCAGCGACATCCGTGAGTCCACAGCTGGAAAAGGCTATCCGAAACAGCCTCATCAAAGAACGCCTGCCTTGCGAGAGCGCTTGGGAGATTGCAGAAGTATTTGGAATCCACAAGATGAAGGTGAGTGGTGCCTGCAATGCTCTGGGGATTAAGATTCGGCCGTGTCAACTGGGGGCGTTTTAGGCACTCGGTTTCAAGATTGATGGTTTGTCTCTGCTTGTCTTAAGGCCTTAAAAAGTGTCTGGGCCGCCTGACGAGTCATGCCCGCAACAGAGCAAAGCTCTTCCAAGGAGGCAGATCTAATCCGCTTTAAGCTTCCAAAACGTTTCAGTAGCTGGGCCCTGCGCTTGCTTCCGATTCCTGGAATGCCTTCCAGCACTGATCGGCGGTAGGTCATAAGCCGGCGCTTGCGGTGGTAGGCAATCACATAGCGGTGCGCCTCATCTCGAATTCTTTGCAGAAACAGCAGCACCTGAGCATCTTTTTTCAAGTTCAACGGGTTCTTGCGCCCCGGCTTGTAAACCTTGTCTTCAGTCTCGCCCTTCTGCCGATCCTTTTTTGCAACCCCCACAAGATCAAATAATCCATCAAGATTCAAGGTTTTCAGCGTTGCCACGGCAACATTGAGCTGGCCCTTTCCTCCGTCTACCACCAATAGATCCGGCAGTGATTCTTGAGTACCTCTTTCCTTGTACCGACGCTTGAGGACCTCTCTGAGCATGGCGTAATCGTCCGCTCCCGGTGCTGTCTTGATGCGGTACTTCCGATAGGCCCGTGGAGTTGGTCTGCCCCTTTCAAATACCACCATGCCGCCCACACCTTCAGTCCCTGCCATATTGGACAGATCGATACATTCAATCCGTTGGGGGGATCTGTGCAAGGCGAGTCGTTCCTGAACTTTACGCAGCATCCCCTCTTCATCGAGTACGGAATTCATATGTTCCTGCAAGCTCTTCTTGGCGTTCTGGACCGCCATCTGAAGAATTCTAGCCTTCTCGCCCCTTTTAGGCGTTATAATGTAAACCCTTTCGCCTTTTAACTCCCCCAGCCATTCTTCAAGCAAGGCCTTGTCTTCCAGTGGCTTCGGCAGCAAAACCTCCTTTGGTACAAAAGGTGCGCTTTCATAATACTGCTTTACAAATGAAGCAATCATTTCACTGTCAGATGCCATGGCCTCGGACAAGTGGAATGCCCGGTTGCCCACCAAGTACCCCCCCCTGATAAAAAGCACCATGACCATTGCCGCCTCTCCCTTCCTGGCCATCCCCACCACATCTCGGTCCTTGAAGTCCGGGGTGGTGGCGACTTGTTTTTCGAGGGTCTCCTGAAGGGCAAACAGCCTATCCCTGTGGACCGCAGCAGTCTCGAAATCCTGTCGTGCCGCAGCGGACTCCATCTGGTCCTTAACCTCCTTGATAAGCTCAGGCATTCGCCCTCTCAGAAAGAGGATTACCTCGTTCACCACGCCAGCGTATTCGACCCGATCAACCGTTCCGTTGCACGGTCCAAGACAAAGCCCCATCTGATGGTTGAGACAAGGACGTTCACGGCGCTTGGGATTAGTAGCCTTGCACTTGCGAAGTCTGAAGGTGCGATGAATGAGTTTAAGCGTCTCTCGCACCGCACCGGCCGACGCAAACGGGCCAAAATAGAGGGCGCCATCCCTTTGAAGTTTCCTTGCAATGGTCAGGTTGGGATAAGGGCTCTTGACGTTGAGGCGGAGGCATGGATAGCGCTTGTCGTCTTTTAGTATAACGTTGTAGCGTGGACGGTATGTCTTGATAAGGTTGGACTCAAGAATCAGTGCCTCCTTTTCGGTATTAGTAATGATAGTATCAAAACCTGCGATCTTTTCGATCAGAATGGTGGCCTTCAAGTCCTTATGTGCCGCCGTGGCAAAATAGCAAGACACCCGCTTTCTCAGATCCCTTGCCTTTCCCACATACAGGACGTCCCCCTTGGTATCATTCATGAGATAGACACCAGGCGTGGACGGTAGGTCTCTTAGTTTGTCTTCAAGTTCTTGACTCATTGATTCAGCGGGTTAATAGTGAATGCCAAAATTGTTCATCAGAGTGAGCAATAACGGCCTTGTTTCGAAGATCTAAACTGTTACCATTATTTCAGTTGCAGGGGAAAAACTCAAGTCCCAAGACCCTTGTATGAATATCCGTCCATTTGTAGAATGCCAAGAGCACATCAGCCTCTTCACGGCGGGATTCGTGCTTTTTCCCCCTTAGCCCTTGACAAGCCACAAAAAGTGTTTATGATTTAGGCGGTTTTGTCTTTATGCTAATTATATTAGACAGTTAGCTGTCCTCAGTAACTGCGACGGCACATGACGCGTAACATTGGGGGAAAAACATGATTCATGTCGAGAACCTAACCAAATACTATGGCAGTCTGTGTGCGGTGGATCAGATCAGTCTTGATATCCAAAGGGGCGAGATTCTGGGGCTGTTGGGCCCGAATGGTGCCGGCAAGACCACCACCCTGCGGATGCTCACCGGCTTTCTCCGGCCTACCTCTGGCACCATTCGCGTCAAAGACTACAACATTGATGAAGACTCACTGAAGATCAAGAAGCTCTTGGGATATCTTCCGGAATCAGCCCCCCTGTATCATGAGATGCTGGCCTACGATTACCTGGACTACGTTGCAAACATCCGGCAACTCTACAGTGGCCGGAAACTCCAACGTATTCGCCACCTGGCCGATTTATGCGGCCTCAATGGAGTCATGCACCAACCCATAGGTGAACTGTCAAAGGGTTTCAAGCAAAGGGTGGGGCTGGCCCATGCCATGATGAATGATCCAGAGATACTGGTCATGGACGAACCGACCTCCGGTCTGGACCCCAACCAGATTGTGGAAATTCGGGATATCATCAAGCAGATTGGCAAGGAGAAGACCATTATAGTCTCGACCCATATTCTGAGTGAAGCCGAGGCAACATGCGACCGCGTCGTCATCATCAACCAGGGTAAGATTGTAGCTGACGGCAGCACGGAGACCCTAAAGCAATCGGCAAGTGGAGAATATTTCATAGATATGTCCTTGCAGGACACAAACATCGAGTCTGTGAAACAGAAACTTGAGTCCATTGATGGGGTTGTCAACATCGCTCCGGGCGATGATGAACACACCGGGGAAGAAGACATCTTGCACGTGAGACTGACCTGCCAAACCTCTATAGATTTGCGGGGGGATATATATAAGAAAATTAAGGAAACCAACTGGATCTTGTTGGAGCTTCATCGCGAAACCAAAACCCTTGAAAACGTATTTCGTGAACTTACCAGGGAGAACTGATCATGCGACAGGTTGGCCATATCTTCAAGAAGGAATTCGCAGTTTACTTTATGTCCCCTATCGCTTATATCGTCATGTCAATCTTTCTTGTAGTGACCGGGTGGTTCTTTTTTACAACCTTTTTTCTATATAATCAGGCAAATCTCCGAAACTTTTTCGTCCTGCTGCCGATCATTTTTTCATTTGTGGTCCCGGCCGTGACCATGCGGTTGTTTTCAGAAGAGCTGAATGTAGGGTCGCATGAGATTTTGTTCACCATGCCGGTAACCTTTGCGGACGTGATTCTGGGCAAATTCATGGCCGCTGTTGTATTCCTTGTCACCATGTTGATCCCAACCATTGCATATCCCATCACCGTATCGTTTCTTGGCCAGTTGGACTGGGGACCGGTCGTGGGTGGATACATCGGCGCTATTCTGCTGGCAGCCGCCTTTTCTGGCATCGGGCTGTTTGCGTCTTCCTTGACACGAAACCAGATCATTGCGTTTATTGTCGGCATGGCCATCTGCTTCAGCCTTACACTCATTGACAAGATGCTCTTTTTCTTACCCCAATCACTGCTGGCTGTTCTAGAATACTTGGGAGCGGATTTTCACTTTGAAAACATTTCAAAAGGGATCATAGACTCGCGTGATATCGTCTACTTTCTGAGCGTAACCTTTGTCGGTCTTTATGGTGCGCGTCTCGCCATAGGGCAAAAGGAATAGGGAGAAGTAAGGATGGCAGTGAAAAAGAAATCGGAAAATTATGTCAAGTTCTTCAGTTACCTGGTTGTCATCGTCCTGATTAACGTGGCGGGCATCACATTCTTCTTTAGGGTGGACCTGACAAGAAACAAGATCTACTCCATCTCGGAAGCCAGCCAAAAGGTAGTGTCCACTCTTTCGGAACCGCTCACCATAAATGTATTTTTTACCAAAAAGCTTCCTGCACCCCATAACAATACAGAGCGATACCTGCGCGACCTTCTTCAAGAATACTCGGTATATGCAAATCAGAATTTCAACTACCATTTTTATGACGTCAGCCCTGAAGAGGGCGACATCAGCCAGCAAGCCAAAGAGAACCAGGAATTGGCCAAGAACTATGGCATCTACCCTGTCCAGATTCAGGTAATTGAAAAAGATGAGGTCAAGTTTCAGAAGGCATACATGGGTCTGGTGCTGATTCACGGCGACATCATAGAACGGATTCCCACCATTACGTCCACAGACGGGCTGGAGTATCAGCTCACAACGGCCATACAGAAACTAAACAACAAGATCAGCGCACTCTTAAGGTTGCCGGAGAAGATAAGCATCAAGCTTTTCTTGTCCTCTTCCCTCAAGATCGTTGCTCCGTATATGCGGTTGAGCAATCTTTCAGAGCTCCCGACGAAAGTGGAAAGCATCGTCGAAGAACTCAACAACAAAAACTACGGGAAGCTGAAATTCGCATACCTTGATCCCACAAAGGACAAGAGCCTGGAAACAGTATTGACAAAATACAATATCCTGAGCCTCAAATGGCCAGCCATTTCCGGTCGGAAGATCGAGCCTGGCAAAGGTGCCATTGGCCTTGTGATGGAATATGGGAATAAGGTTGTGGATGTCCCACTGATACATGTTATGAGAATTCCACTTATTGGGAAGCATTATGAACTGGTTGACCTAGATGACTTGGAGGAAATCATTAATGAGGGTGTGGAATCACTTATAGATATCAACGAAGACCTTGGCTACCTGGCCGATCATGACACACTCAAGATCTCGAGCCCTTCACCGGCAAGTTCAATGGGGCTGGACAACGAGGATGACCTATCGAACTTTGGAACCCTGACATCCCAAAACTACTCCATCAAGGAGGTCAAACTCAAGGATGCCTCCATGCTGGATAATCTGAATTGCCTCGTGATTGCCCGGCCAACCGAAGAGTTCACCGATTATGAGCTGTTTCAGATAGACCAGTTCCTAATGCGCGGAAAAAGCCTGGCCCTGTTTCTGGATACCTTCAACGAAGTCATGCCACCAAAACAGCAGTCCTTTGCCTACAATCGGATGCCTTCCTACGTACCCATCCATACAGGAATTGAAAAACTGCTGGCCCATTATGGCATCCGGATCAAAGAATCGTATGTAATGGATGAGAATTGTTATAAACAGCGTGTTCCGGCGCAGTTTGGCGGCGGTGAGCGAGCCATCTATTTTGCTCCAGTCATCAAGAACGAGCATATCAACAGCGACTTGAAGTTTATGCGAAATATTAAGGGGCTCATTGCCATGAAGATCTCTCCTTTGGAGTTGGATACAGAACAGATCAAGAAGAATGGGCTGAAGGCTCGCAGAGTTTTCTCCTCATCGGAAAAATCCTGGGAAATGAAGGGGCGGATCAACCTTAATCCTATGTTCATCCGTCCCCCGGAATCGGCTGAAACGGAGAAGAGCCTCCCGTTGGCTTACCTCCTGGAAGGGGAATTCCCCAGCTATTTTGCTGGCAAACCGATCCCTGAGAGAAAATCAGCAGATGAGAAGGAATCAGACAATACTGAAAAAGCACGCAAGAAACAGCCGACGGACACGGACAAGAAGCCGGATGTGGATCTGTCAAGAATCCAGAGCGAGGGTGAGTCCCTGTCCAAGGGCAAGCCAGGCAAGATCTTTGTGATTGCCTGCTCTGAGATCCTCAAGAACAATATGCTGGACGAAAAAGGCAGAACTCCCAATGCCATGTTTATTATGAACGTGTTGGATTTCCTGAATAACCGGCAAAACATAGCCTTAATGCGGAGTAAGGAGCAACGATTCAACCCCTTGAAAGATACAACAGCCGGGACCAAGATGTTTGTCAAATCCTTCAATATCGCCGGGCTGCCGGTTCTGGTTGTTCTCTTCGGCCTTATGATCTGGCTGCTCCGTCACTCCAGAAAGAAACGGATCCAGCTGATGTTTCTGAAATAGAGATTCAGAAATTACGGGATTGAGGAAATTAGGAATTGCTGGAAGGATAGCATATTGTTGAATGTTAAGGGGACGAACAATGAGAGTTAAGAAGGAATACATCATACTTGTCTGCATCATTTTGGCCCTGTCCCTTTATTTGATCTTGCGCAACCCGAACAGGACGCACTACCAACTGCCAGAGATTCCCAAGCTCGTGGGTGCCGATGTCTCGAAGATTGAGATCTCCAAGTCAGACTCATCGATGGTGCTGCACAAGAAAGGCGATACATGGTACATCGAACCGGAGGGATACCCGGCGGATTCCGACAGGGTCAAGAACATGCTCGATGTGATCGAAAAGCTTACTGTAACTGCAATGGTGTCTAAATCAGAGAACTACAATCGGTACAATCTGGGCGACAAGAACAAAATCACTGTCAAAGCATGGAAGGGAGACAAACTGATGCAGGCATTCGGCATTGGAAAGGCGGCTTCGTCCTACCGACACACTTTCATAAAGCTGGCTGATGACGAGCGCGTATATCATGCCCGGGGAAATTTCAGGAGCAAGTTTGATCAGACAGTGGACAATCTGCGAGACAAGACAGTCCTGTCTTTTGACAAAACAGAGATCCAGGAAATTCAGATCACCGATGGTCAAAAAACAATGACACTCGCCCGAGCTGAGGTGCCTGTGGAGGTCAGCACCAGTCAAGAGCCGGATGCCAAAAACCCGCCATCTAAGAAGGTAGAAACGGTCTGGCAGACTACTGAGGGCAAGAAGGCAGATGAGACAAAACTCAATAGATTGCTCACTACACTTTCCAGACTGAAATGTGAGAAATACATCGATGACCGAAAAAAAGAGGACTTTACCAACCCCACCTTTACACTTCAGTTAAAGGGTCAACAAGAATACACGTTGTCTGTCTTCGCCAAATCGGACAAGGAGGCCAAGAACTTCCCGGCCGTTTCCTCCGAAAACGACTATCCTTTCCTGCTCCCAAAGTGGCAGGCAGACAACTTGATGAAGAAACCGGACGACCTGCTGAAAAAGCCTGAAAAAGGGTAAATCCTCTACGGGAAAACAGATCAAGCAAGCAGTGATAAACCACGGTAACAATTTTGATAAACTCGTAAAAAGTCTCTTGTGAGCGACATTTAAATCCGGCCACCGTTGAAGCCTGTTTCAGCCAATCCGTTTCACAATACTGAAACTGTATGAACCTCGTTGGAATTCAGGAGGAAGATTCATGGACATTCAGCAAATCACAGACATGGTCGAAAAGCAGAGCGTCGTTCTTCGGCAAATCATGGTCGAAATAGAAAAGGTGGTGGTGGGGCAGAGAAACCTTGTGGAAAGGATGCTGATCGGTCTCCTGTGCGATGGCCATCTCCTTCTGGAAGGCCTTCCCGGATTGGCAAAGACGACGGCTGTAAAAACCCTGGCTGCGGCCATAAGGACAACTTTTCAGAGGATACAGTTCACGCCGGATCTGCTGCCGGCCGATATTCTGGGCACCCAGGTCTACCGGCCTGACAATGGTTCTTTCGAAATCAGGAAGGGGCCTATCTTTCACAACATCATTCTTGCAGATGAGATCAACCGGGCACCGGCCAAGGTCCAGAGCGCGCTTCTTGAGGCAATGCAGGAGAGACAAGTTACGATCGGAGGGAAGACCTTTAAGCTGGAAAACCCTTTTCTTGTGCTTGCCACCCAGAATCCTATTGAACAAGAAGGGACTTATCCCCTTCCAGAGGCCCAGATAGACCGCTTTATGTTGAAGATCAAGGTCGATTACCCTTCGGCAGAAGAAGAAAAAGAGATCATGACCCAAGTCAACAAAGGACTGGCTGAAAAAGTCAATGGAGTAGTGGAAGTTTCCCGGATTGAATCGGCCAGAAAGACGATGCGTTCAATCCATATGGAAGACAAAATCGCAGACTACATCGTACGCATCTCCAGAGCCACCCGAAATCCTGAGGACTATGGCCTGCAGTTGGGTCACATGATCAGTTACGGGGCGTCACCGCGGGCCTCGATATGGCTGGCACTAGCATCCCAGGCCCACGCCTTCTTAAGCGGCCGCGGTTATGTGACTCCTCAGGACATCAAGTCCATGGCGCCTGACGTGCTTCGGCACCGCCTGATCTTGAGCTATGAAGCTGAGGCAGAAGGGAAAAGTACCGACGACCTGATTGCAGCCCTGCTGGAACGGATTGAGGTCCCTTAAATGCTTTCCCAAGATATACTAAAAAAGATCCAAAGATTTCACTTTCAGACGAGACGGCAGGTGAATGATCTCTTTGCAGGCCAGTACGAAAGTGCCTTTAAAGGCCAGGGCATTGAGTTTGCAGAAGTTCGAGAGTATCAACCAGGCGACGATGTTCGTACCATTGACTGGAATGTCTCGGCCCGTTTTGGTCGTCCCTTTGTAAAGCTTTTCCACGAGGAAAGAGAGCTCACGGTCATGCTGCTGTTGGACCTGTCCGGTTCAAACCTTTTCGGGACAAAAAATAAGTTTAAAAGAGAACTCCTGGCTGAGGTTGCCGGCATGCTTGCGTTTCTCGCCATCCGCACCAACGACAAGGTTGGAGCCATACTGTTTAGCTCCAAGGTGGAAAAATACATACCACCCAAAAAGGGAGCATCTCATGTTTGGAAACTTATCAAGGAGGTATTTACTTACGAACCTCAGGATTTGACTACCAACATAGACGTAGTTCTCACCTATTTAAACCGGGTACTAAAGCGTCACGCCATCGTTTTCCTAATCTCTGATTGCGCAGATACTGGTTTTGAAAAGTCACTCAGGCTAACAGCGAGGAAACATGATCTTACTGTAATTCGGGTATCTGACCCGGCAGAAGATACACTGCCGGATGTGGGCCTGATCACTCTTCGTGATCCGGAAACCGGCCAGATGGCTTTGTTTAATTTCGCAAGCCAGCCCATGAGGGAAAGGTGGCACAGGTACCGAAAAGAACAGGCTGCTCATCTGTCTGGCCTGGCAAAAAGAGCGGGAGTAGACATAGTGGAAATATCCACTGACGGTCCGGTGGTCCAACCCTTGACGCGCCTCTTTGATGCCAGGAGAAAGAGGTTGTAGAAGTTGAGTAAAACGACAAATATTGGTCTTCGTGTTCTCTGTGTCTCTGTGGTGAATGTGTTGTAGCTACCGATCGCATGAAAACCATCTATAACCTCCACTATTCACTGATCATAGGAACCATACTCGTCATGCTCTGGCCGGTTGTTTTGTGGTCTGAAAATGATGTCACGGATTCCAAACCGGAGCTGACTGCTTCTGTTGCCCCGCAGTCCGCTGAGGTAGGCGGCATAGCTGTCCTTACCCTCACATACAGTCTTCCTCAGGGAGGTCGTCTGCCGAAAGAACCAGAGATAAAGGGCCTCGAAGATCTAACCACGATAGAACGCGAAACATCACCGGGCCGCATCCAGATCAAGCTCCTCATAGACCAGCTTGATTGCTGGAAGACAGGAGCACTATCCCTCACCTATTTGGACAAGGAGGCAAAAGCGCAGGAGCTCAGGGCCGATCCTGTATCCATCAAAGTGCTTTCCAATATTGGACAAAGACCTGAAGAAGCTCGGCTCCGGCCTATTCAGGGGATTATCCCCACAAAGGCCTTGTGGCTGCGATACCTGCCATGGGGAGCAGGTCTACTTGGTGTTTTGGTGGCAATAGCGGGATTTGTCTGGTGGCACAGAAAACGAAGTGTTCACAGAGTATCCGCAGAATTACTCGACCCGCCATATGTGCGAGCCAGAAAAGAAATCGAGCAACTTGAAGCACAGGGTCTTTTTGAAAAAGGGCAGATAAAGGGATTCTACTTTCTGTTTTCCGAAATCCTCAGGCGATATTTGGGACGTCTCAGGGATTTTCCCGCCGTAGAGTTTACAACAGAAGAGATCGCCCTTCACATCAACAAGGACGAGGACCGAAAACTTCTATCTTTGCTCAAGCAGGCTGATTTGGTAAAATTCGCCGATACCATTCCGACGTCGGCCAGAAGACAGGAAGAAGTCCAGACAGCCCTTTCTTACATCCAGGAAACCAGGCCGGCCTCGGAGACAGGCTTTTCTACGGATGGATCGGGGGAGGGACGATCCAATGATGTTTAGATTTGCATATCCTGTCCTTCTTGCATTGATGGCAGCAGTAGCGGGATGGCTCCTTTTTGCCCTCTGGAGGAAGCAGACCGGTATCACGTACTCCATGACTTCTCAAATAGCGCAGCTGGCAGGCGGCGGCAAGCGGCTGTGTGACAAGATCCCCTTGGCCCTAAGGACTGGTTGCCTTGCCCTACTAGTCGTTGCTTCTGCGCGTCCTCAGTTCTTTAATACATCCAACGAGATTCGGTCTCCGGGGGTAGACATTATGCTTTGCCTGGACACCTCCGGGTCCATGCAGGCCTTGGACTTCCAGTTGGATCACGAGCCCGTGTCCAGGCTCACGGCTGTAAAAAAGGTAGTGGGCGAGTTTGTCAAAAAAAGAGAAATGGATAGAATCGGCCTTGTAGTCTTTGGCCAAGAGGCCTTCACTCAGTCCCCGTTGACATTGGACAAAGGACTCTTACTGGGATTGGTAGACCACATGAATATCGGTATGGCCGGAGACAGGACGGCGATCGGTTCTGCCATAGCCATTGGTGGCAAGAGGCTGAAAGACCTAAAGGCAAAATCAAAAATACTGATTCTTCTTACTGACGGACGGAACAACGCAGGAGATATTACGCCTGAAGAGGCTGCCGAGGCCGCTCAAGCATTGGGCGTCAAGATCTATGCCGTTGGTGTAGGAGGAAAAGGCCCGGCCCCTTTCAGGGTAAACACAGTATTCGGCCCGCGTCTGATCCATCAAGAGGTTGACCTGGATGAGGAGACCTTGCAGAGGATTGCAAGCATCGGGGGGGGAAAATATTTCAGGGCTTCAGACAGCAAGAGGCTATCGGAAATATACGACATCATAGACCGGGCAGAAAAAACCGAGGTCAAGGTGAAAGAATTTTTTCATTTCAGGGAACTTTACAGCTATTTTCTGTTCCCGGCACTAGTTTTGCTGGGGCTGGAAATTTCCCTGAGGTGCACATTTTTGAGGGTAATTCCTTGAAACTAGATAATTTTTCAATCCTTCATATTCTGTGGCTTCTACCTCTGGCCGGCCTGGCACTTGTCTTAGCCTGTCGACAAAAGGAAAGAGCCTTGGTGCGTTTTGCAGATCCAGAGTTGTTGGACAGACTAACGGGAAAGGCTCAAGGGCGCAGGAGATTCCTCAAGGGCTTTTTCTTGCTGAGTGCGCTGGGTCTGATAATCTTTGCGCTGGCAGGACCACGTTGGGGCAGTCATTACCAAGAAGTCAGTCAAAAAGGTGTCGATATCATGCTTCTGGTGGATGTGTCGCCCAGCATGCTTGTAGAAGACACCAAACCAAATCGCCTTGAGCGGGCTAGGCGGGAGATCCTAGATTTTCTGAAGGTGGTCCAGGGGGACAGAGTGGGTTTAGTAGCCTTTGCGGGCGCTGCCTTTATCCAGTGCCCATTGACGCTAGACTATAGTGCCCTTGAGATGTTTTTGAGTCAGTTGCAGCCGGACCTCATTCCCGTGCCAGGCACAGACCTTGGCCAAGCCATTGAAACAGGTATGTCTTCTTTTGATTTCAAGTCAGAAACAGACAAGGTGATCCTTCTGATTACAGATGGTGAGGACAACGAAGCAAAAGGGCTTGAGGCTGCACGTGGGGCGGCTGAAAAGGGGATCAAGATTTTTATCTTTGGCATGGGGGATGCCTCTGGTGGCCCAATACCTGCCGGTGATGGCAAGGGAGGTTTCAAGAAGGACAAAGGGGGTAAACTGATTTTATCCAAACTTGACGAGGAAAGTCTCAGACAGATAGCCTCTCTAACTGGAGGGACCTATGTCCGATCTGTGGCCGGTGATCTCGATTTGGATGTCCTCTATTTTGAGGGGATCAAGTCCCGAACAAAGGCCCAGACTTTGAAAAGCGGCAAAGTCAAGGTCTATGAGGAACGCTTCCCAATCTTTCTGCTGGCCGCCTTGCTATTCTTGGTCTTGGAGGACCTGATCCCTGAGAGGCCTATCAGGTGAGTGATTAACGACTCAACGGCATAACTGCTCAGCCATTTAACCGTAACTGAAGCTATGTACCAACAAGACATTGTCCTAAAAGCCGGTGTATTCATATTGCTTCTTGCACTCGTCTTTTGCACCCATGCCATGGCCGCTGAGAATCCCGATGAACTTTACAACCAAGGCCGGTTTGCCGAAGCTGAAAAAGCTTACGCGCATTCAGACATGGACCATCCCAAAGACATCCGATACCGGTATAATAGGGGATGTGCCGCTTACCAAAATTCTGACTATAAGGGTGCCATGGCCGCCTTTACCAGCGTGCTGAGAAGGGCCCAAGATAATGAAACGCGCTTCAAGACCTTGTACAACCTTGGAAACACCGCTTTCAAGCAGGCCGATTACGCCTCCGCCGTAGCTCACTACAAGAAAGCCCTCCTATATAATCGGCAAAGCGAAGAAGCGAAGTACAACCTTGAGCTTGCCATGAGGGAACTGGAAAAACTAAAAAAGGATAAAAACCAAGGACCCAACAAATCGCCGCAAGAGGATTCCGGAATACTACAGAAAAAGGGGGATCACCCAAAGACTGACAAACAAGGAGAAGGCCAGGAAGAGGCGTCCCATAAAAAAGGCTCTGATCAGCGATCATCTCAAGCAAAGGATCAGAAGGACAAAAATAAGGGCAAATCCGAATCCGGACAGGAGCCAAAACCTCAACAGGCAGACAGCACCAAGACAGCCAAGGGCGAAAAGGTCAACCACGGTTCTCCTAAAGACCTTTCAGGTGAGCTGAAGCCTATGCAGAGCTTGCCCGAACAGGGCGAAGATAATCAGACTTCGGCTCCTTCCATGTCGATAGTCGACAAGAAAAAGGCAGAGGCCCTGCTTGACAATATCAAGGAGGATCGCTCAAAGTTTCTCCGCTTCCAGGTCCCTAATGGTAAGGAGCATGGTGTCTCATCAGGAAAAGACTGGTAGGATTGAGATTTAAGTATTCGGATATTTACTCATGAAAAAGACTACACGGTTTGCAAGGATCTCTTTGCTACTATCAGCACTTTCTCTGCTGCTCATACTCCTGCCTTGCTTGGCCAGGGCCGATGTGTCCGTGACCATTAAGCTTGAGCGCAAAGAGGCCACGCTGGTTGACTCCATGAAGTTGGTTGTCAGCGTGTCAGGGACTCGCAACACAGATTCAGATCCCATTATAAACGGTTTGGAGGGCTTTAATGTAACGCAAGGCGGCACTTCAAGCCGGGTTGAAATCATCAATGGCAAGGTAAACGCCGGTGTCGATTACACCTATTTCATTCAGCCAAAGAAGACCGGCAAATTCCAGATTGGACCTGCCGAGGTAACAGTTGAAGGCAAGACTTTCAGATCCAACACGGCAACAGCTACAATCACCAACGAGCCGCAAAACTCAGAGGGAGATCGAGGCCCCCTTTTTCTTAGCGCCGGCCTTTCGTCCACAAAGGCCTATATGGAACAGCAGACTATCTACACGTTGAAGCTCTACCGACAGATAAAGGTTTCTGACATCTCCCTGGACCTTCCTGAGGCCGAACACCTTGTCTTTAAACAACTCGGCAAGCCAGCCGAATACCAGACCATGTATCATGGCAAGAGATACGAAGTCTTGGAAATCCGATATGCCCTTATTGCTTCCAGAGAAGGGACTTACGCAATCGGGCCCACAAGAATGAATATGACCGTTTTTCAGCCCAGGCGCCGATCATACAGGGGCCTGTTTGGTGATCCCTTTTTCAACGACCCTTTTTTCTCATTTTCCACTGGCCGTCCCACGAGTCTGGCCAGCGAATCCAAAGAGTTGACAGTGTTGCCCCTTCCCAAGGCGGGCAGACCTGCCGAGTTCAGTGGTCTGGTGGGCACCTTCAAGATCGAATCGACACTGGAACCTTCCACAATAAGAGCTGGGGAGTCAGCCACGCTGACGGTGCTGCTAAGTGGTCAGGGGAATGTCAACCGCATCCCTGATTTGAAACTTCCTGAACTCGCCCATATGAAGGTTTACGCAGATCAGCCGGTCCTGCAGACAGAGCCGGAGAGTGGAGGGCTGACAGGCTCAAAGACCATGAAATGGGCCTTGGTGCCTGAAGAGTCAGGGCATCATCAGATCCCCCCGCTGTCGGTCAGCTTTTTTGACACTACCACCGATCAATACCGTGTAATAAAGACCTCATCCATGCCTCTTTCCGTCTTGCCCGGCAAGGTGGAAGAGCTCCGGGCCGAAGCACAGCAGGGAAATGAGCATGCCCCCGAAGGCCCTGCCAAGCAGGCGGTAAAAGAACTGGGTCATGACATCCTCCCGGTGCACACCTCAGTCAAAGTATTGGCAGGCAACCGGGGGCCTTGGCCGGATCAGGTGTTTTTTTGGTTGGTCCTAATCGCCCCTGCCTTTGTTTACTTGGCAACTTTTTGGGGTGTTAAGTTTCGGAGCAAGTCGGACATGTCTGTAGCCGCTGCGAAGGCAAAAAAAGCAGCCAAGAAATTGACCCGAAGGTGTCGTCAAGGAAGCCGCAGTGCGAGCGCGTTGGCGTTAGGTATCAGGGACTATCTGAACGATCGATTCGGCCTGAGCCTCGGCTCGCTGACCCCGAACGAGGGAGCCGAGATTTTGGAATCAAATGGGGTCAGCACTGATACAGCACAAGAACTGCGGGTTGTCCTACAAACGATCGAAGATGCGGTGTACACTGGAAAAGGGCACCGGTCCTCTGATATTCACGAAGACATTCCCAACCTCGTTAGGCAGATCGAAAAGGAAATCGGGTGAAAAGACTCATCTGGCTTACTCCTGTGGCCCTTCTTGCCTTCATGGGTCTGGTGACCGGAATTGGGGCTGAAAATCAGCAGCATGAAGAAGTGTTTTTCAGGGCCAATCAGGCATACAAGCAAGGACATTTCCAGGAGGCTGTCAACGGATACTGCAAGTTGATCCGGTCCGGACATGCAACAGGACACCTCTTCTACAACCTCGGGAACGCCTATTTTCGTGTGAGACAGCTTGGACGGGCCATTTGCAACTATGAACGGGCGCGTTTGCTCATGCCCAGAGATGCAGACCTGAATTTCAACCTGAATTATGCCCGTGATCAGACCCAGGATGCCATCCCTGAGGCCCGAGGCTTCATGAAGATAATTTTTTTCTGGATTGAATCTCTGAACTTGCACGAACTGTTCTGGGGTTTTGCCGTTCTAAATATCCTTTTTTGGGCAGTTCTTGCCATAAGATTGTTTTTTCAGCCGGAGTGGATTTACTACCTTTTTCTTGCTGTGCTGTTCTTCTGGCTTATTACTGGTGCGTCTTTTGGGCTCAAGTGGTATCAAGCAGAAAGCGATGACCGTGCAGTCATTGTGTGCGATGAGGTATATGTTCTGGCTGGGCCTGATGTCCGGGACACGGTTCTTTTCAAACTGCACGCAGGCACCATAGTTCATGCAGAAAGGTCAGAAGACGCATGGTACCTGGTCCGTCTGCCGGACAAAAAACGAGGATGGGTCATGGCTGACAGCATAGAAAGAATATTACCGCTCCCAGCCATGTCCTTGGCTGTTCAACAACGGAGATTCTATCGGAAGAGCCTGTAGTCCACATTTGGGAAGATATTGTCCATCTGTTCCAAGATGGAGAGATGATCTTCATTGACGCAGTTGTTTTCAATCGACTCAGCTAAATAGTAAAACCGGCCCACATGGTCTTTCACACGGCGAGCGGCATACCCGGCAGAAGCCCCATTGTTAATCATAAACGTCCAGTCCGAACTCTGTGCCAGGAGCAGTTCTCGCACGCATTGATTCAGAGCCCTCAGCGTCAGGGCTGGAATTCTTCCCTTGCCTTTCTCGGTGGCCAGGAATTCCATCCGGCGATTGCATTCGTGAAGTTGGGGATAGATCCAATCGGTCTTCCCATTTAGCCACGATTCAAAATACCCTTTATGCCCCCAGCTGGAGGTGCAGGGGATGCCTGCCTGGTGGACCGGGTGACTGTCCAGATATCCCGAAAGGGTGCTTAAATCCAATATTTTTTGGTCAAACGCAGCCTTGCGTATAACAAAATCTAGCCACTGCGGCCCCTCGAACCACCAATGCCCGAATAGCTCAGCGTCAAAAGGTGCGACAACTATCGGCGTGGTCTCCATCACAGAGTCAAGGTACTCGATCTGAGCAATCCGCTTGTACAAAAAATCCCCTGCGTGCTGTGCAGTCTTCTCTTTGGCGTTTTCGGGTTGATAAGGCTCTTTGGAGGCTGTCGGTCCGGTGATCCGATAATATTTGATTCCGGTATCCACCCGAACATCTTTTGCAATATAAGGGCGAATGTAGTCAAAACCGAGGTCGTGGCCAATATCTCGATAAAACTCCCGATAGTCGGGATCACCCGGAAACCCTTCCCGCGCTGACCATACGTGTTTTGTGCTCGCGCGATCACGGCCAAATGCGGCCACGCCGGAAGGGGTGTAGATGGGCGCATGAACACCGTAAAAAGGCGTAGTGCTCGCATGTTCCACCCCATGAGATTCCAGAACAAAGAATCGTATCCCTTCCTTCCGAAGCACTGCATCAAGTCCGGGGTAGTACCCGCATTCCGGAAGCCACATCCCCTGAGGACGAAACCCAAAAATGCTCTCAAAGTATTTCAGGCCGGTTATGATTTGGGAGAAGACTGCGTTAGGCTGTGGGGAAAGAAGCGGCAGCAATCCGTGCGTTGCAGAGGTGGTAATCAACTCGATTGTACCAGATTCATGAAATCTCTTAAATGAAGACGCAAGCTTGCCGTTGCAATGGTTGACAAAGATTTCTCGCGCTTCCATAAACAGATGCCTATACATTTGTGCAAGCCGGTGGAAATGGGGCTCATGGCGTGTACGTTCCAGTTCCTTCTCGCTGAGCTCGATCAACCCGTGAAGATGGGCGAGATACCGCTCTTGTAGCAATCCATCTTCCATCATAGCCAACAGGCTGGGAGAGATAGAAATTGTGAGCCTAAAACAGACGCCCTCATCGATCAACCGGTTGAGAACTTTGATAATAGGTATATAGGTCTC
>CAZCWQ010000027.1:0-29885 GCA_964502365.1 uncultured Desulfobacterales bacterium
ATTCTCCCCATCTCCGCTTCATCTGTATTTGTTTCTGGAAGGGCGATTATTGACTACAGGGGCATATCAATATTTCATGGACATCCCCAAGTTTCACACATTTGTTTTTCCGTTGATTTTATGACTGAATTGTGCTTAATTCGGTCAGTTTTCTGACCAAATTGTGAATTTTGGAAAGCATGTATATACCTCAAAAGCAGATCGAGAATCTGAGACAACTGGTGACACCTGGTAAAGTGGTCGTTATCTACGGCGCTCGCCGGGTGGGCAAGACCACCTTATTGAAGAAGTTCTTAGAAACCGTTGAGGAACACGTGTTATTTGTCAACGGAGATGACATCGTGGTGCGCCAATACCTTGAAAGTCAATCTACAAGCAAACTTCGGGATTTTGTGGGGGATCATTCTCTCTTGGTTGTAGATGAAGCGCAGTACGTTCAAAAAATTGGCCTGAATCTCAAGATCATCGTGGATCACATCCCCGGCATCAAGGTCATTGCCACAGGGTCTTCTTCCTTTGATCTGGCCAGGGATGTGGGAGAGCCCCTTACGGGGAGGAAGTTTCTCCTCACATTGTTTCCGCTAGCGCAACTGGAGATTTCACAAACAGAGGAACGCCACGACACAGAAGCGAATCTGGAGTCGCGGCTGATCTACGGATCATATCCCGAAGTCGTCACTACCCGCAGTAATCATCGTCGTGAGGAATACCTTGGGGAAATGGTTCATTCCTACCTTTTCAAGGATATTCTGGCGCTAGAGGGTATTCGCTACGCCAACAAACTAGTGCGCCTGTTGCAGCTGCTGGCATTTCAGATCGGAAAGGAAGTCTCCCTGGCCGAATTGGGAAGGCAGCTGGGTATGAGTAAGAATACGGTTGAACGGTATGTAGACTTGTTGGAAAAGGTCTTTGTGATTTATAGGCTGAGCGGATTCAGTCGGAATTTGCGCAAAGAGATCACCAAGAATCAGAGGTGCTATTTTTGTGACAATGGAGTCCGCAATGCCCTCATCGGAAACTTCAATCCTCTTGCCATCCGAAATGATCTGGGCGAGCTCTGGGAAAACTATGTCATAACTGAGCGCATGAAGAGACAAGAATATCTTCGTCTGGCAACCAATTCCTACTTCTGGCGAACATATGACAAGAAGGAAATCGATCTGGTAGAAGAACGCAAGGGGCAGCTTTTCGGTTATGAGGTGAAGTGGAAAAATGTGCCCAAGAAAGTCCCAAAGGATTGGCGTATGAGTTATCCCCATGCTGGTTTTGAACTCATTCATCGCGAAAACTACCTGGCATTCATACAATGAGGTTTTATCGGACTTGTGAACTTGGAACAAGAGTGAAGCCTCCCCGCCCTCCCGGGCAAGGCTTGCGGGGAGCACGCCGGTCAAACGAAGACCCCTTTATTTCAGCGGAAAGGCGGTTTAGGCCAAATGGTCCTCTCAGCGATTTTGCCTAAGAGACTCTGTGTCTCTGTGGGCTCTGTCCGCCCCGTAGGTGGAACCATCGTACTGGGGTGAGAAACCTGTCTGCATCCGTATGCGGCAGAAGGCAAGCCAAATATGGCAATGGAACATGCAGATTCCTGAGACTTCGTGACTCTTTTACAAAAGGTGAATAGTTGATATTCAAGATGCGACGCCGGTCTACCACAAGAATGTGAACGGCGTGCCGTTCTCAGAAACTGGAAAACTGAAGGGCGTCCCGCAAATCAAATTGTGATATCCTCAACCCATGAACCCGAGACTCAGAACTGATCTTTAGCCGCGCAGGAAGATTGGTTTTGAGGTGAAAGAAAAGCGTGCTGGGTATGGGAAAGGGGTGAAGCCAAGGAAGAGATAAGTTAGGGAGTCTTGGGCCGAGATTTTCTGCACGCCGTGCACGAACGCAGCTCACCGGCTAACCTAACCCTTGTAAAGTCCGATCAGATTTGGTATATGAGGACTCAAAGCTGTTTCAAAATGCCGGATGCGAGTTCGGCATTGTTTCCCATACAAAACTTGATCCCATTTTACATTTTACAGGCCTTCGGCGATTAGCAAGTCGGTCGCACAAGGGCAGGTATTGGTGCGGAAGGAGAAGCTGGACAAATTCCTGAACTGAAGTCCAAATGTCACGGATGTCCCCCAGGAGAGTGGATTTCAAATTGATTTAGGAATTCAGATTGAGTCGGATATGGCACTTGCATCTGACATTAAGGCTTTGCGCAAAAAGGTTCTGCTTTCCTTAGAAAAGCAGGGCTTCATCTTCGATGGGGAGAGGATAGGTTTGCCGAGAAACATCGATAAGGAGGGACTAAGAGAGTTACATCGTGAAGCTGTCCAAACAAGAAGGGAAACGTCTAGAAGAGGACTCATTCGCCACGAACCCAGGCTGCTTTCATTTATTGCCGACGGCAGGGAGGTTCATCCCACGAAGATTTCTCCTCGCCTAACACTGGTTGACCGTGATTCAGAAAATGAATTGCTTTTTCGTTATGTATCCCTTCACTGGAGTATCCCCGTATCATCAGGTTATGGAAGGAGGCTGAGGTTTCTCGTTCTTGATGACAGCAATGATAAACTGATCGGTTTGTTTGGATTAGGAGATCCGGTTTTTAGCCTCGCGGCCAGGGATGAGTGGATTGGCTGGAATAAAGAACAAAGAAGGAGCAGATTGAGGCATGTAATGGATGCCTTCGTGTTAGGTGCTGTTCCACCCTATTCCCATCTCCTGGGCGGAAAGCTGGTTGCTATGCTTCTCGCAAGCGATGAAGTGAGGAAGGCATTTCAGAAGAAATATCGAGGACGAGTCTCTTTGATCAATCGGAAAAGTTTCGATGGAAGACTCGTCTTGATAACAACCACTTCAGCGCTTGGCCGATCTTCCATATATAACCGTGTGAATTGTAACGGAAGGGCACTGTTTAATCGTATCGGATATACCTCAGGTTCTGGCGAATTTCATTTCTCAAACGGTCTTTATTCTGAGCTTAGCAGATTCGCTGCCATTCATTGTGAGCCGACGGCCAAACAGGAGCGCTGGGGCATCGGATTTCGAAGCAGGAGGGAAATCGTTCGTAAGGTTCTCCGTTTGCTTGGTCTTCCCCATGACTTGATCTACCATCAAGTAAAGAGGGAAATTTTTGCAATACCTTTGGCCACGAATACCCACCAGTTTCTCCGGGGAGAGCATGATCGCGTTCAATGGCATCATATGTCGGCTCAAGAGATATCTGAATATTTTAAGGACCGCTGGCTTATTGGTAGGGCAGAGCGGGATTCAAGTTATCGCAAATTCAAATCTTCATCCTATGCGTTATGGGTGAAGAAAGAGGATTAACTCTATGGGAACGGAAGAGACCCCCTTTGTTGATCTTCCTGCCGCCTTAGTGGAGGAGGTGATCCAGCAAACGTCTGAGATAAGCGATATTCTCCTCGATACGTTTAAAAGGGTTAAGTCTGATCAGGACAGTTTCAGGAAACAGCTTTTAACGAAGGATCTTGTTAGGAATGAATCTTCCCTCGGTTATCCACCATTACCGACGACCTGTGGCACTGATGGGTCTTACGGAATTGAGAGACTTCTAACTACGGATCTTGTGGCAGCAGCAGCCGTTGCTGTTGAAGGGCTCACGCCGCCGTCTGAAAAAAGGCACTGGGAGCAACCGAGGCACATTACCTACATCAAATCTGAAACACATCATCCGGATACAGCTACTGTGGTAAGGGCAATTATGATCGGCTGTGAGCTGGTCTTGGCCAACAAGGCTCCCCATGACCTGATCATGATCGATGGATCACTGACAATCCCAATTATTTATTTCAACCAAGCAATAAACAAAGCCCACGAAGCTCCGGAACTCCAGTGTTCAAGGGACTTCATAGAGAACGTCGCCGATTACATGGAGACCTACGCATCGGTAATAAGATCCGAAAGATCGGATCGAAATTTTGTAGGTCTGCCAAAATACTCAACCCGCCGTGAAATTGGGAAAGCCCTAGGCTGGCCTCAGCAATATGATGACAGGGGCATGCTTACATTCCTTCTTAATCCGGGAGAGTTCACCGGGCCCATTGGCATGGAGCAGCCCGGCCAGAGATGGCATCTTTACACTAATCACCTGCCGAAGGAAACCCAGGCTCAGGCAAATGAATTGGCTGAGATTATCATCGACAATTTGGAACAGGTTTCCATCATCTATTATAGACCTCACGACTGGATTCCAGCCCTTCGTATTGAAGTCCCAAGGGTCGTCTCAACCAATAAACATCGGCTGGCTATCGTTCTCCAGGGGATCAAGCACCAGTGTGCCACCCCTTCCATGCTGGAGCCTTACCCTTTGTATCTGGCTGACAGGACTGTAAAAGCCCTTTCCCGGGCCATTCCGACCTTTCGGCAAGTGACTACCCAAAGGATTTCCGAGAAATACAAAGGGAACATTGGAGAAATCTTCATGGCAATGCATGGCTATCGCAGTGAATCTGGGAGGTGAGTATGACGAACGCTCCTAAAAACCTCGATCTCGTTTTGGACCAAACCGAAAGGTTAGGAGTAGTTGGCTCCCCCTCCTCGACATCAGAGCTTGCAATAGATATCCTGGGATCTGCTGTCACTCGAAAATTAGTGGGGGAGCTAGCCCTTTTTCATTTCCTTCAGGATAATGCCCCACACTATGCCCTTGGCCAGATTACGGAGGTGCAGCTTCGCAATATTTGGCATGAAGACCCCACGATGAGGAGTCTTATCCGTCAACGGGGATGGGTTGATGCTGTGAGCGAGAGACAAGACACCCACCTTGGAAAGATGGGAGTAAGCGCCGTATTCCAGAAAGGTGGACCGGCCGGCTATGAGCCAAGCATTCTAGGCACGGTGCCCTCCACCGGAACACACATACATATTGTATCAGACGATATCCTTGATGAAATCCTCCGTCCGTATCAAGATCAAATCTTCTATCTTGGCCACGTCTATGGATCAAAGCCGAAGCTCCCTCTCTGGTTCAAGCATTTTGATCGAGGTCCGGATGGAGCTGGTGAGGCTTACCATATTGGGATATTTGGAAAAACTGGATCGGGGAAATCCGTGCTAGCCAAGATGATTCTATTGGCCTATGCCCGTTATCCAAAGATGGCTTTGCTTGTAATTGACCCTCAAGGAGAATTTGCAAGGGATATGAAGCCTGGTGGTAGTTTCGGTGAATTTGCCTTGCCAGTTGGGGATATTATAAAGAAATCGGGCAAACAGATCGTTGTACTAACCGTCCGTAATTTGGTCCTTGACCGCTGGGAGTTGTTGGAACAGATCCTTTTTGAATCCTTATTCTTTGAAAGACTTACTGTCCCAAAAGGCGAAAATAGGGAACTTGCCTGTGGAATCCTGGCGGATCGCCTTCAGAAAGCAAAGATCAAACTTTCGGATCTTCACCTCAGGAAATCCTTTGACAAGGCTTGGGAGCTTCTTGGAGAGGATCGCGTTCAGAAAGTTTTCTACCGGACAGAAGCATCCCGAGGACGATTTAACACGGCTTTAGAAGAAGGTGATCCTGAGGAATTCTATTCACAATATTGGGGACCCGTGGCAGAACTATTCCGTGAAGACCGGCAGGGTGCCAAAAGCGTAAACAAGGCTCTAAGCTGGTTGCTAAGCATGGGAACGGATAATCGACCTGTTCTGGTTATTGATCTATCCCGGGAGCAAGCCCATGGGCTCTTTTGGAATGAGAGGATTCAGTCTCTGGTCATCAAAAGGCTTCTGGATGGGCTCGCCCAGACTGCCGAATACTTTTATAAGGAAGGACAAAGTCTTAACGCCCTGGTTGTGATTGATGAGGCCCATAGACTGGCACCTCGTGACCTCCCGAGAGAAGACGAGGCATCCCGTGGAGTCAGGGGGATGCTCGTCGATGCAGCTCGGACCACTCGAAAGTACGGCCTTGGATGGCTTTTTATCAGCCAAACGTTGTCGAGCCTCCATCAAGAAATCCTCCAACAATTACGGATTTTCTTCTTTGGTTTCGGCCTCGGACTTGGCCAGGAATTCCAGTCCCTCAGACAGCTCGTAGGGTCATCCGGTCCAGCACTTGGCCTTTATCAGCTATTCAGAGATCCTCATTCGGCCTTTGATATCACCAGTCGCCAATACTCATTCATGACTATCGGACCAGTGAGCCCACTCTCTTTCTCAGGAACCCCCCTGTTTTTTAACGCTTTCAACACAGTAGAGGCATTTTTAGAGGCCAACAGTCTGAAAGCTTAATGAATAGGGCCCAAAACTGATTAAGAAAGGGATCGCTCTACATATTACCCCTAATCCATACGGCAGGTAAAGCCCGTGAACTCATCATACGGCATTGTCGATAGGCGGATCAATGAAACTCCCATTGCCATAGTTGACTTTGAAACAACAGGTCTCACACCGGGGGTTGACCGGGTAGTCGAAGTGTCCGTTGTAAGGTGTGATCCGGGAGAAGAGCCACGTCTCGTTTTTGACACCCTCGTGAACCCGATGCGGCCTGTAGCAGCCACGGAGATTCATGGTATTAGTGACTGTGATGTTGAAAAGGCACCACGCTTTAGTGAGATTGCAGGGGATTTGGTCGCCGCACTTTCCGCTTGTGTCGTTGCGGCCTATAATGTCTATTTTGACATCAGATTTCTCTCCTATGAGCTCATGCAGGCGAGCGTTGACCACGAACCACCACACTTCTGCTTGATGTATATGCGCCCTCTGCTTGGCCTTGGATCACGGTGCAGACTACAGGAAGCGTGCCATGACCACCACATCGAACAGGAAGTCACTCATGTTGCAGCCCAGGATGCTCTCGCCTCCGGTGCGCTGTTGGAGTGCTACTTGGAGATATTGGAGGAGAGAGGAATCGCTACATTTAAAGATTTAGCTAAACTGAAGAACTACAAATTTCTCAAGAGTTTCGAAAACGATCCTTTTCCCGATCCAGCAACCCTTAATCTTGCTTACTGCGGACGGCTTTGCTCAAGAAGTGGATACGTCACTGAAATGCCAGTTGACCGAACCCGCCAGAGACTCAGCGCATATTGGGATGCATTGAGGACTGTGGTAGCTGATCTGGAGATAACTGATGAGGAACTGGAGTACATTGTTAACGAACGAAGACGCCTGGGACTTCAGGAAGAGCAGATCCGTGTTCTGCACGCCCGTGCGTTTTCAAGCGCCATAACTCAGTTCATAGATGATCAGTGGCTTGACGACGACGAAGCGAAGAAACTGCAACGGCTGCACAACTGCCTCGCACAACTGGGCTGGGCACCTGGGCAATAGTGGCCGCTGTTTACAAAGTTGCATGAGTCTAATGGGAGATGTTCAAGAAGGTGTAAATGGACGGTAGATTTGGTGAATGTGGCGATGCCCTGTGCAATGGCGACCAGAAAAGAAGAAAGACCCGAATGTCAGACTACACATTTTACAAAAACAAGAGAATGATGTCTCTCCTTAATTGGGAAAGAGCTGGAAGGGACGTTAGGGATGTCCTTAGATAAGTAAATAAAATAGGATGACTCCAAGTTATTTATCTATTTACGGACGTTTCCCATTGCACCACCTGTGGTGCTCTCATCGCTTCTAAAAAACACGTTCTAATAAGGACTTCCCCCAATAATTGATCCAGAGACTTAGGAAAGATTGTGATACCGGTGAGTTCCCGGCATTGTGAAGCAGAAACAATGGTCTTTTGGAAAAAATGGGGGAAGTTCTTGAAACAGTTTCAGTTTCCCTCTGAAGTAAATTCTGTTAAAATACAAGGTCTGGATCATAGCTTCCTTAACTGAACTCTGCATGGTCAAGGCTTTTAACTCTTTTACTGAAATCTAAAACCAACAAAAGACAGTTCGCCCATGTCGAAGGAAGAACTCCTAGGGGATATTATCGAGAAGCCAAAACCCCTTTCCGAAGAACAGAAGGACGCCCTCCTATCCACCAGTAGGCACATCAGGATTGTTGCAGGAGCGGGCACAGGAAAGACCGAGACGCTCACGAGGAAAATCGCTTGCCTCCTCCTGTGCGAAGAAATCGACCCGACCAAAATCGTCGCTTTCACCTTCACTGAAAAGGCCGCCCAAAGCATGAAGAGCAGGATATACGAGAGGGTGAGACAGCTACGCGGTGAGGAGGCCTGCGCCAAGCTCGGCGAGATGTTTGTGGGGACAATCCACGGCTTCTGCCTGCGGGTCCTTGAAGACCACTTCGGCTACGGAGACCACAATGTCCTGAATGAGAACCAGGAAACAGCTTTCATCATGAGAGAAGGATGGGGTCTTGGCCTCGGAAAGAACGGCAACTACGCTCACAATTGCAGGGAGTTCATACGCTCGGTGAATGTTGTCTATGATGAGCTTATTGGCAGGAAGGAGCTTGGCAAGAAGGCCGGTGATTTCCTTGGGCACTTGGGGAGATACGAGGAGTTGCTGGATCGCCATAAGCTCCTTACATTTGGGAGGATGATATACCTCGCGGTTGAGAGCCTGCGCGAAAATCCCGCACCGATCAAGATAATCAAGCACCTTATAGTGGATGAGTATCAGGATATCAACAAGGCGCAGGAGGGCCTGATAAGATTGATAGGCCAGCAGGCGTCGGTCTTCATAGTCGGCGATCCCAGGCAGAGCATCTATCAGTGGAGAGGGTCCAACGAGTCCTGCTTCAAGGAGTTCTCCAATATATTCCCGGGCTGCAAAACAATAAATCTTACTGAAAACAGGAGGAGCGTGAAGCGAATTGTCAGCACTGCGAACGCCTTCGCCAGCACCTTTGAAGGCGTCAGATACAGGGACATCCGGCCTAAGCGCGAGGAATCGGGCCACTGCTTTGTCGTGGATGCTGACTTCCCTGATGACGAGGCCGAATGGGTGGTCTCACAGATTGAAACATATGCTAACAATGGCCACTGCAATTACAGCGATATCAGCATCCTGTTGCGCAGCGTCACGACATCAGGCGGCCCCTTCATAGACCTGCTAAGAGAAAGGAGCATACCCTATATTGTAGGCGGGAAGGTGGGCCTCTTTAGGCGGCCCGAGGCGCAAGCCGTGGGTGAGCTGTTCGTCTGGCTTCACGACAACGGCTTCTGGGTTGAGGATCCCTGGAACTGGCACAACAGGACAAGAGGGGATGATCTGCTGGTGAGCGCCCTCACCAACTGGCGATCGGCTACTGGATTTACCCTTACCGAACAACATGTAAGCGATGTATGGGACTGGAAAGCCAAGCTTCTGGCAGGTGAATTTGATAATTTCACCGAGGCTTACCACGACCTCCTCATAAGACTGGGATATCTCACTCTGGACCCGGGAGACAGAATGCATGCGGCCATAATGGCCAACCTGGGCCGCTTCAATACCCTGCTAACTGACTATGAATCATCAATCAGATTCGGCGGCAGGTCCGTGAACTGGGGCCGGGTAATGAACGGGCTGTGCTGGTATATAAATGCCTATGCCACGGGCGCTTATGACGAGCAGCCGAGCGAGGACATCCGGGGGATAAATGCGGTTCAAATAATGACCATTCACCAGGCCAAGGGTCTCGAATGGCCCATCGTATTCGTGCCCTGTCTGACAAACCTGAGGTTTCCTTCGAAAAATACTGGCAGGAAACAGGATTGGCACATCCCCCGCGAGATGTTCGATGTGGCCCGCTATGAGGGCAGCATCAATGATGAACGAAGGCTCTTCTATGTCGCCATCACGCGCGCGAAGGATCTGCTCACCCTATCCCGCTTCAGCAGGATGAAGAAAAGCATCGGGCAGAGCCCTTTCCTCTCCCCAATAAGGAGCGGGCTCACTGAGCTTAATCCTGACAGGAATCTGCCCATGGTCCAGGTGAGCCTGGCCTCTGAAGAGGACGAGATATATACCTTCTCCGCAGGCGAGATTATCAACTTCCTGAAGTGCCCTCATTTCTATAGGCTCCGCGAGCTGTGGAACTATCAGCCCGGCCTCGTTACCGCTCTCGGCTATGGGAAAAGCCTCCACTTTTGCCTGAGATCGGCCTCGGAACTCATAAAGTCAGGGGAGAACCCAGAGCAAGCGATTCTCAAAGCAGTGGAGGAGAAATTCCATCTGCCGTACGCAGGGGGAACCGTGAGGGAAAACATGAAGAGAAAGGCCCGGAAAACCCTAGGCAAGTTCGTAAGTGAGCACCTTGACGACATGGGGAGGATTGAGGAGGTCGAGGCAAGGCTGGAATTCCCTGTGCAGAAGGCCACGATAACAGGCAGGGTTGATGTCATAATTAAAGACGGCGGCGACATGGAGGCCAGGGACTACAAGACATCCGACGAGGTCACCACGCCTGACCAGTCGGCGTTGCAGCTAACCCTGTATTCGCTCGGTCTCAGGAATATCGGCAGACCAGTGACCAGGGCCTCTGTAGCGACCCTGGAAGAGGCCCGCATAATGCCCGTGGATATTTCGCAACAATGCATCAGGCGAGCCCGCGAAACTGCCGAAAAGACAATCGAGGCTATAAAGAGCGGGCAGTTCACCCCGCAGCCGGGCCATTTCTGTGAGTCCTGCGACTACTCAAGGATATGCAGCTCCTGCCAAAGACAGGCCGCCTGATTTTAGAGCTTGGGGAGGTACATAAGATTATAAGTTGGCAGAGTAAGCTGATTAATTCGACTAGATATTTGCACACGTAATAACGACAACAGAGCACAGGGTGATGAGCTATTGGTATGGAAAAGTTTTCAAGTCTTTTATCCTCGGCTTTTTTATCATTACACCACGCCCCCGCTTCGGCCATCCGTGCCTTTACCAAAAGGTCGACTTCACGGAGCGTTGTTGAAAAATTGTCGTAAGAGACGTCCTCAGCTTTGTCTGGTCGTTTGCTTCCCAGGGCCTCCTTTTGAATTTGTTTTAGCCCATTGACTTTTGTGAATAACTGATCATTTTGTTGTCTACAGGACGACACGGTCCCGTCGCCAGATCAATGACGGCCCAATGGATGAAAACGACGGATGAAAACTGTAATCCCAAAGGAACAGAAAGAATCGCCGCTCAGTTCAATCGTGCGGTCTTTGCGCCACCGGAACTTTCGTCTCTATTTCAGCGGCCAAAGCATATCCCTGATCGGGACCTGGATGCAGCGGATTGCCCTTTCATGGCTGGTCTACCGGATGACAAACTCAGCATTTCTCCTGGGGGTTGTCGGGTTTTCCGGCCAGATTCCCACTTTTTTCTTTGCCTCGTTTGCCGGCGTGCTAGCCGACCGCTACGACCGGCGCCGCATACTGATTCTGACACAAATCCTGTGCATGATGCAGGCCCTGGTTCTGGCATTTCTCGTCCTTTCTCATCTGATTCAAGTCTGGCACATTGTTGTCCTGGCGATCCTTCTGGGCGTCGTGAATGCTTTTGACCTGCCCACGCGACAGTCGTTTTTTGTAGAGATGGTCAAAGACAGAAACGATCTGGGCAACGCGATCGCCCTCAATTCATCCATCGTCAATTCTGCCCGCCTGTTGGGACCGACTGCGGCCGGGATACTGATCGCCGCCTTCGGCGAAGGAACCTGCTTTCTGATCAATGCAGTGAGCTACGTGGCGGTCGTTCTTTCTTTGCTCCTGATGGAGGTCGAACGAAAAGGCGTTAAGCCGCGCATGTCAAAAGTTTGGCAGGAATTACGAGAAGGGATCAGGTACGCCATCGGCTTTGCACCCATTCGCGACATTCTATTGATATTTGCTCTCGTCAATCTGGTGGGCATGCCCTACGTGACGTTGATGCCTGTGTTTGCCAAAGATGTGCTCCATGGCGGACCCAGCACGCTGGGATTTTTGATGGGCTGCGTCGGCTTAGGCGCCCTTGGGGGGGCCGTGTTTCTGGCCTCCAGAAAAAGTGTGCTCGGTCTTGGCAAAATGATACCGATCGCCGCTACGATCTTTGGTTTGTCGCTGGCCGTGTTTTCATTCTCGAGGCAATTATATTTCTCTTTGCCTCTCATGCTGCTCACCGGCACCGGTCAGATGATCGTCATGGCGACAAGTAATACCATCTTGCAAACGCTTGTGGATGACGACAAGCGCGGCAGGGTCATGAGCTTCTACACCATGGCCTTCATGGGAGCGACGCCGGTGGGCAGTCTGACCGAGGGTTTTCTGGCCAATAAAATAGGCGCGCCGTGGACCGTTTTTGGGGGCGGCCTGATCTGCGTAGGCGGCGCACTTCTTTTTACCAGACGGCTACCGCTTTTGAGAAAATTGGCGCGCCCCGTATACGTGAAAAGGGGAATCATTCCAGAAATCGCAGTCGGCATCCAAAGCGCAAACGAAATGTCGATACAAAGAAAATAAGCACAGTGGCTTCATGCCCATGTGGACCTTTGGGGACAGCCTAGTTTTCATGAACGGGAAAGGCGGCACCTTGGTTGACGTCTCGTTGTGAATGCATTCTTCTGAAGCTTTCCAAACGGATTATTATCCAATAGCATATCCACTTTTATCCAATTTTCCTTGACATCTTATGGTATATGGATAACAATGGATATCAAATTGGATATAAAGGGATAGTCCAATGAATCCTCGTATCATTCGTCTCATTGCTGAAATCGACGAATTCAAAGGCTATTGGAAGGGGATGCAGGCCCTTTCAAGGGACACTTTGGCCATCTACCGCGTTCTGGCTACCATCGAATCCATTGGCTCTTCCACACGTATTGAAGGGGCCAGGCTCAGCGACAGTGAAATCTCGTCCCTGTTGAAAGAGATCGACATCCGTTCTTTTCGAACACGAGATGAACAGGAAGTAGCTGGGTATGCCAAGGCCCTGGAAATGATTCAGCGCCAGTTTGATGTCATCGACCTGAGCGAAAACAACATCAAGTATCTTCATAAGGCGCTGCTTCAGTTTTCCGAAAAAGACCAATGGCACTTGGGCGAATACAAGAAGCACCCGAACCATGTCGCCATGTTTGATGCCAATGGCAAAGAAATCGGCGTCATCTTTGAGACTGCTTCACCGCTTCGGACACCTTTGCTGATGACAGGACTGGTTGAGCGAACGCAAAGGCTGCTCTCTGACGAGAATATGCACCCATTGCTGGTGATCGGTGACTTCGTAGTTCGTTTTCTTGCTATTCATCCGTTTCAGGATGGCAATGGGCGCCTCTCGAGGGTGGTCACAAACCTCCTCTTGCTCCGCAGCGGATACGAGTTTGCAAAATACAGCTCCCATGAACGAATCGTTGAAGCCAACAAGGACCGATATTACCAAGCCTTGCGTGAAACTCAGATTGAGCATTTGGAGGAGGAAGATATCTCTTGGATGTGGGCTGAGTTCTTTCTTGAGATGCTGAAGAGACAAAAAGATGAATTGCAGATAAAAATACAACGTGAGAAGAAAGCACGCGAAATACCCGAACTGTCTGGAAAGATTCTCGACCTGGCAAGGGAACACGGACGGGTCACCGTGGCATTTCTGACAAAGTCACTTGGGGCCAACCGGAACACCATTAAGAAGCATCTTCAAACCCTGGTGCGGCAACAGCGGCTTGTCCAACAAGGGAAGGGGCGCGGGACGTTTTACTCACCCTTTTAAGACGGCTTCGAAAAGCCGGTGTCAGGCCGGGGTTTAGGGCACGTTGTTGACTTATCGGGATTCAGTAAAGGATATCCGGTGAGGCCGATCAGAAAGGGGCAGACCATGTCGAAAGTACTCATCCATCCGGCCACGTACGAAAATGTTCGCGAGGCCGTGGATCGGGCCTTTGAACTCTTTCCCCTCAAGTGGGCGGGAAAGTCCGTGCTCATAAAACCCAACGTGCTGCGGGCCTCCAGGGAAAACGAGGGCATCGTGACCCATCCGGCCGTCCTGCGGGCGGTGGTGGAAAAGGTGGAGGCCATGGGGCCCGCCTCCATTGTCGTGGGCGACAATCCGGGGGTTTTGAGCTACGGGGCCAACGAAGAAAGCTTCAAGGAAACGGGCCTCATGGAGGCGGCTAAAGGCTACTATCGAAACATCGGAAACGATGCGCGGACCGTGGCGTTCCATGCCGATTTCATGCCGGCGGTGAGTGTGTCGCAAATCGTCCTGGACGCCGACATCCTTATCAGCCTGCCGAAATTCAAGACCCACGGGCTTACTGTTCTGACCGGTGCCATCAAAAACAGCTATGGGATTCTGCCGGGCGCCCAGAAAGCCAGGCTGCACAAAGCGGCCGGAAGTCCCGAGCGGTTCCACGAGGTGGTGGTGGAAGTGTTCAGGCTCCGGGTGCCGGATCTGTTCGTGGTGGATGCGGTGGTGGGCATGGAGGGAAACGGTCCGGCCTCGCCTGATCTGAGAGAGGTGGGCCTGGTGCTGGCCTCCGACAATGCCGTGGCCTTGGACGCCGTCATCGCCACCATGATGGGGTGTGAGCCCCATCGGCTGCGATTCCTTCAAAGGGCCAGGGAACTCGGCCTGGGCGATTTTGAGCTGAACACCATCGAGGTCGTGGGCGAGCTCAGGCCCCTGCCTGACTTCAAACTGCCGCCCCTGGGCGGAGAGGCCATCGTGCAAAACGAGGCTGCGCAGTCCCTGCTCCGCGACAAGATCCTGGTCAGGCCCCACGCCGATCCCGACCTGTGCACGGCCTGCGGCACCTGCATCGACCAGTGCCCAGTGTCGGCCCTGACAATGGAAGACGATCTACCGCAGGTGGATGCCGACACGTGCATCACCTGTTTTTGCTGCCAGGAGATGTGTCCTGAAAAGGCCATTGCCTTGGCATAAAGCAAACCCTGTGGAAGCATGCGTGCCTATATGAGTTGGTTGCGGGTTTGGACCACGTAGAAGGCACCATCAGAAAAAACCCCTTCGATGTCTTGAGGACCTTCCATGATGTTTTCTACCTCTTCGGCAATTCCCACGATAGAATCAAACATCTCCCGTTGAAACGCCTTGTCCCACATTAGTTTCTCGTGGCTATATGCCACAAATTCCTTGGAAGGACTGTTGACGAAGAAACTATCGTATAGTCCTGCTCCTGCAAACTCAGGCAAGTCTTCATCGTTTGAATCAGATCTGATGATCAGCGATCCGTCCTTCGAGGAATCAAAACATGCGATAGGTTTAGAAGGATAGGACACGATGGTATGTTTACGAACACCCTTTTTTGAAATGAGGCTAAGGGGAGCTCCTACAAAATTGCCTGCGAGTGTTTCGCCTAATCCGACTACCACTTCAGTGAAGATTTCGTTGCAATTATTCGATATCGGATTACAGGTATGCACTATAAATGCATAATCCGCAGGAATTACCTTTTGTATCAACACTCCCATACGAACGTGGTTCCCTGAAAGCCCCCGTGATATACGACTAAGATAAGCTCGTTCGTTCCAAACAGAGGCCCATACTTTCTTCACGTTTAGACAGATCGCATTTCTCAATGCTTCTGACCACGCAGAGATGATTTGGTGCGTTACAAGCGCCTTTTCGATCTTGTCAACGATCTCATCTGGCATGGGAATGTCTTCTATTGTGTTTCGTATGCGTGCCAAAATCGACGAATAGCCGTCTCGGCGAGATGCCAGTTCAGATTCAAGTTTCTTTAGTACTGACATTGACTCCGGCACACTCCTGAGGGTTTCGTCAAACATGTCAGGATGAAGTACTGCGCAAGCTGGAAGCCTTACGTGTTCAGACACCCTGCCTGCCAAGGCCATGAGGTTGCTTGATTTGGAACACCCCGTGTGAGGTGACAGCCTCCTTTCCCGACTGCCGGCAACTCGGGATACCCCGCCTTCAGTCTCCTCATAGCGGAGCGTGTCGTTTTCTGTGAAAACTGACAGTGGCATTCCTTTTCGTAATTTCATCTTTTCCAGCGCATTGGAGTCATAGCAGGTCGCCAATATGATTTCCGAATTCCGACAACGAATTGCTATGTGAGAAAGGATATCCACGTCATCTGTTGTAAGTACTGCGGTAATCCAACCTGGTATATCTTCTGTTCCTTGGATTCGGTCAACAATCATGATGTGGGGTGTTTCATGATCAAAATTATGAACAGAAAGGAGCGATTCACTAACACTGAGCCTGCCCTGAGCAACCCTTCTCCCCTGGCTTACAATCTTCCATGCCTCAATACTTGCTGCTTTCCGCAGTGCCGGGAATAAGGCATCAACAAGTTTTGAAAGCGAAAAAGCGTTCTGACTCCGAATCACCTCTTCAGCAAAGTTGGTGATATAGGATTCATCTATGCTACATGATTTTCCGAGTAGTTCTGCTTTGGGCTGGAGAATGTTGTACATTTCGTCCGTGTATGATTGTGTCATTAATTGCACAAACGACAACGCTGCAAAAGCCTGCAATGACCACTCGTTAGACCATTTCAATTCGGGTGAAGTATTCCTTACGCGTTCCCAAAGATCGCAGCATAGGGCTATTTTTTCATGGTTATAGGAAAGATAAATATTTTTCAGTGAAAGAAAAATCAGTTCAACCAGATCATCGCCGCGCAAGGTACGAAGATCCATGCGTTCGATGGATATCTTATACATGTTATCAAGTGCAACATCTATCATGACTGGATCGCGCGGACAGTTTGCCTTCAAGTACGGGCTCAATCTCTTTCGACACTCAATAATCTTGCCGGGAATCCACCATGCTCCAAAATTATTCTTTACATCCTCGAGCATTGATACCAATTCGCTTTCAAACTGCCACTTGGACACTTCAATCAGGTAGTGAAAGTTGCTGGAGCCGCCGTGAATTTGTTTCAGTATCCAGAGAAGATGTTTGAGATCGGGAATGAGCTGTGGCATGTACCTTGGGGCATGCGTTAGGGGTTGAGACATATTTCTCAAGAAGTCAGCAGAAATACCACCCCGATCCCAGAGGGCCTGATAGAATTGATCGTGAGAATTTGTTTCCTGGAACAGGATATAGGCTTCACAAATCGTAATATCGTCAGGAGCGGAGCAGCTGTGGAGTTTTTGATGCCATTGTTCGAGAAATGGGTCGTCGGTACCGGGCCTATGTCCCTCACGTATGCCGTGGCGTCTCATGATATCCAATATGAAGAGCCGAATCTCATCGCCGTTTCCTCCACCCCTTGGGATAAAATTCAGCACGTTTCTGATAAGCGCACGTTCAAGTGCACTATCGCCGTCATTATGGGAAAAGGTGTCGCTGTATGCCTTTGCCAATGCCATGGAAAACACATCTTGAATATGAGAGATGTCTTTGGCTTGATAGTTATGGTTCATACTGAGTCGTACGTCTTTTGTCGAAAAAAGCCTCACATACGTGAAAAGCCAAGCAAGTAGATAGGCATCGATATCCGGCGTATTCAAGATACCGTGACAAATACGGTAATGCTCCACCAAAGAACCAGTACGCACCAGCTGTTTCTGTATGTCCTGATCCTGTGAGGTGGTGACAAGATGTTCATCTTTCGCTTTTTTCATGATAATGCTACTCAGCGTTGACCGGTCGGCTCTCCGCCTCCCAAAGTACCTCCTGCAAGCAGATTTTCTGGGAGGATGGGCGGACTTCAAATGAAAGTTGATGGTCAAAGTGACATATGCGTGATCAATATTCTTATAAAAATGTTAACATACTTGACATATTTTGTGTGGTCAACAAATGAGTTTCTTTTTTCGGTTTTCTTATACTATTGGCGGTACCTCAAAAAAGATGTCCCCTGACGGCTTTTCAACATGCAAACAATATTATGCTCCCCTTAGTAGTTCGTCAAAATGGGTATGGTGCCCCAGGAATTCAGAGCCATGGTACAGCGGTCACATTAATTGTTCAATGGGTAAACATGTGGTATATTTTGCTCCGCAGAAGAAGTGATTGGTCATGATAGAACCTACTGGGACAATACAATTTCACCGGGCGTGGCATGCCCGGAAAATACACACTCGAATAATACCGTTCAACATCCTGCCGTGGTCCAAAAATGACAAATGAAGATGTAAACCCGCGCCTTTCACAAAACCATTCTGTCCTATCAAAGCGCACGAAAGACAATTCCAAACACATTCTCAAGAAAGCCTCTTTGGCCCACAAGGAAGGCAGGCTTGCTGAAGCGGAAAAAGGCTATCTGGAAGTATTGAGAAGAAAGCCAGATTGGGGACCGGTACTGAATGCGCTTGGAACGGTATTTATGGACCAGTCCCAACCGGATAAGGCCAAGAAGGTCTTTGAGAAAGCATGCGAACTTAGACCTCCCTATTCGCCGGCATGCTATAACCTGGCCAGACTGAAGCAGCGAGAGAACGATCACAAGGGTGCCATAAGTATTTACAGGGCCATATTGGAAAGGCAGCCTGATTTTGGTCAAGCATGGAATAATTTGGGTGTCGCATACAGGGAAACTGGGGACCAGGATGAAGCCCTATCCTGTTTTAGAAAGGCCGTGGCGTTCGCTCCTGACATGGCAGAGGCATGGAACAACCTTGGCGTGGCACAGGACGAGTTTAATATGATTCAAGACGCTTCCAAGTCATACAGAAAGGCCATTGAGATACAGCCGGATTATGCATCCGCCCACTTCAACCTCGGGGTTTCTCTGCAAAAGCTCAGGCTATTCAAGGAAGCCGAGGACCATTACAAAAAGGTGCTTGAGACCAAGCCGGATGATGAGGCGGCAAGATTCATGCTCCAAAGCCTGGGGAAATCGGAAACACCTGATGCCGCCCCGGCGGAATACGTGCGTAGGATCTTTGATCGGTGTGCCGGGACTTTTGAAAGGATCCTGGTTAAAGATCTAGAATACAAGACCCCTGAACTCCTGTTTGACCTTGTGCGCCCATATCTGACTGAAGAAATGAATGTTCTGGACCTTGGCTGTGGTACCGGTCTGGGCTCTCAACTCTATCGGCCATTTGCGAAAACACTGATAGGAGTCGACGTATCGCCAAAGATGCTCGAAAAGGCGGAAGAGAAGAAGACCTACAACCGGCTCAAGGTCTTTGACATACTTCAAGACTGGGAATTTTCCCAAAAATTTGATCTGATATATAGCTCTGACGTCTTTGTATACTTCGGGAATCTGGATCCGATCATCAGGTCCGCATCTTCATATCTTGTTCACGGAGGGATCATTGCATTTTCAGTGGAAAGACTGGAAGACAACAGCATGGAGTACCGGCTCTTTCCCAGCGGTCGCTATGCACACTCACGGACATATATTCAAGATTGCCTGAGGCGTCATGGATTAGAATTAATAGAGGAAACCAAAGCAGATATTAGGAAGCAGTCAGGAAATCCGGTCAAGGGATTATTAATTATAGGAAAAAAGTATTAGGACATCCATCCACTTGCAGGTGCCCGGGATCGGATCTTAAATATCAATGTGAACTTGGGGATGCCCTTTAGTTTTCCAGTTTCTCACGAACTGAGGGGACATTGTTGACTATATGGAATTACTTCTGGGGCGAAGATCGTAACTGTTCATGGGCGGTAGATTTGGAAAATACGGTGATGCGAAACGGAAGACGCTGATTGGGAGGGATGCTATGGCCAGACCAAAAGTTTACGTTACTCGAATGATCCCTGAAGTCGGTCTCGACCTCCTGAGACAAACTTGTGAAGTGAAGGTTAATCTTGAAGACCGGCCGTTGACTCGTTCTGAGCTTCTTGAAAATGTCAGCGGCCAGGAAGGGGTTATCGGCCTTCTTACAGACAGGATTGACGCTGGTTTTTTAGATGCTGCGAAGGGAATCAAAGGGTATGCGAACTATGCCGTGGGATTCGACAATATCGATATCCAGGAAGCGACCAAGCGGAAAGTGCCCGTGTCCAACACGCCGGACGTCCTCACAGACGCCACGGCTGAAATGGCCTGGGCGCTTCTTTTTGCCGTTGCGCGCCGTGTAATCGAATCCGATCGGATGATGCGCTCTGGAGCGTGGAACGGCTGGGGGCCCCTGCAATTCATAGGCGGGGATGTGACAGGCAAGACTCTTGGAATACTGGGCCCCGGACGGATAGGCACAGCAATGGCCCTGATGTCCAAAGGTTTCAGGATGAAGGTTATGTATACCGATTCATCTCCGGAAAAGACCAATCCAGTTTTGGAAAAGGAGCTTGGTGCCAGAAAGGTTGACTTTGATCAGCTTCTTGAAGAATCGGACTTTATCAGCATTCATGTTCCGCTCCTACCCCAGACCCGCCATCTGTTCAATGCCACCACATTCAAAAAGATGAGGAAGACAGCCTATCTCATCAATACAGCCAGAGGCCCGGTAATCGACGAAGCCGATCTGGTGCAGGCGCTCAAGAAAGGGGAAATCGCCGGGGCCGCCCTTGACGTGTACGAATTCGAACCCAAGGTGGCCGAAGGGCTTGTTGGTTTGGACAACGTTGTGACGACAGCACATACCGCCTCGGCGACTGTTTCTTCCAGAACCAACATGGCACTTCTGGCAGCACAAAATCTTTTGGCCATGCTGAACGGCGAGCGGCCACCCACTTGTCTTAACCCAGAGATATACGAGTAGCAATCGCCACTAGCAGGCTGGGTGGTTGGCACTTAGGACACAGGGCTGAAAAAAAGCGAAAGGAATATATTAGCCAAAATCTGGGCATACTTCTCGAAAATCCTTTTACTTCTCTTCGCCCAATTCTTTCTTGAGCCATGCCTTTACGTCTTCGTCAAGCGCGTAGACGCCCTTGAGTTCACAAACATCTTTTTCAAATTGCTTAGGTAGTTCAAATTTGGCCAGCTCAACAGCCTCTTCGGAATTGCGGCGGATTAGATATATGTAATAAGGTCTGTGCCAACAATTTACTACAAAATAAGTTGAGCAATCATTTTTGGAACGGATCACATACTTACCACTTCCCCAATCCGTATTACCCCATTCCAAATAAAGTTTAACTGCATCTTCCGGCCCTAAATCCCAATTGATCTCATTGATCAGATCGTTATCCTTTTTGAACTCTTCCAAAGACAGCATTCTTCAATCCTCCATCCATGGCACAAGCACGAAAGAGATATTGTTCGTGTTTTGTCCCCATCACGTTTAAATCCTTAATTGATAAGAACTCGGTTTTTGATGCGCTGAGTCTAGTTGGAATTGGAGTTGTGGTCAAGGAGAAAAGTACGACAATATTTGAGGCTTATGTGAACTTCTGGACGCCCTTTAGTTTTCCAGTTTTTAAGAGGAGCAGAGGGTCAGATTAACCTTTACAATTCAAACGGCCCAAGGGTCAGTCCGGGAAAACCAAGTGGTACCCTAAATGACAACAGTACTACTCGTTTCGGCAGTCCAGTGAGGATCTACAAACGAAATCGAGATACCGTGACACAAATGTGTGAAGGTTGTTATCCACACTTTTGAACGGTGGCCGCCGGTCGTTAATTCTGGCGGGTTGTCTGACGGTTTAGCCTTTCCAGATTCGTCCGAAACGGTTCTCCGTCAATTCTTTACAAGATTGTAATACACATTAATTCCGGCAATGACTATAAAGCCGCCCACGAAGACCGGTAATTTATCAGCGTAGCAATCAGGCACACTGATGCCTTCTGTGGTGTATCGTAGGAGACAGACGCATGCCGGAATAGACAAAAACGCCGCTAGCAAATTGTATCTGCGACCAATGACAAAAATAATGCAAGGTACAGCAATTAAAGCAATCTGGAGCCATGAATTGGTCAATAGGTTACATGTTTCAGTCGCGACATTGCCGTGTTGTGCACCGGAAACCATTGCCATAAAAGATGATAATAAGTCTGTGCCCATAATCTAATCACCCCGCTTTACCTCATTAGCTGATTTTTTCATAAACCACTACCAGTAGTTTCCTACTGAATGGTGTTGGCAATTATGATGCCAACTTGTTTCGGTGGTTGTCCACACACAAGAAATGACCACCCTTGCTGCAGAACGGGTTAGCAGCACACCAACTTTGCGTAGAACGAGCTGCTTCATATAAGTAGCTGTTTTTTATAGTCCTAAGTGGTTTTGCCGCTGCAAGAGCCCTTGTACATCTTAAGGCAACACTCCCATGCTTGATTCTCACCCGACCATGGGCTTTACACCAATCTAATGGTCATTTGCATCCCTCACTTAGCAAAGTTCCGGTTTCGATTTACATATTCGTAATGCCGATGACTCAGTATGACTGTGTTCTTGACAGCCAACCCGCCAGCGTCTAATGCACATCCCGCCCTAATACATCTCTAAATAATTGATATAAAATCCTACCTATCTGAACAACCGATTCCACTTTTCATGTGGCATGGGTGTTGCTCAGAGCATCTGTTAACGCGCCAAAATACATAACATCAAATAACATCGCAGATTTTGTCATCAGTTTTAGGTGGGAAAAAGAGAACAGTTGATTTTTGGGAGTAATTCAAGAAAGGAGATAAAGATGAAACGATTTGCAGTAAGTGCAGTATTGATGATGTTAGTAGCCATGCTAGTTGGAACGACTCAAACAGTTATGGCGGGTAAACCACAAGATGTCATTGAAAAAAGCAACGGATTTCCCAGTGGACCGCATTTCAACCTGAACATTCATGGAAAGAAATTCGACTATAACTGTGATCCAACACCAGGCGGACGTTCAGCATTTGTCTGTGAATATGGTGAGTCAATTATACAATACGTTTCGAACAAGAAGTCATCTATTACAGAGCTGCTTGTACTCGATCCGTGCTCCGAATGTTTTGAGAATGCACCTGATAATGATCCAGTGACAGTCATGTTGCCGCATAAGATTCAACTCGACACTGGTGAAGTTGTTGAATCAGATGGTTTCTTCGTCTTCGGAAGGATTCTCGGAACACCGTACAACGGTAAGAATGACCCCGAAAGTTCTGTAATTTTAGGACTGAACGAGGTAATGCAGGCGTGCAATGACGACCCAAACAACCCTGACCCCAATTTCGGAGAGTATACGAGTTGCGATGAAGTGGCTTTGGGCCTGATCGTCGGGGCGAATGTGTATGGCGCTGAGCCTGAGGTGTATAAAAGGTTTGACCCGACAGAAACAGGGGGAAAAGGCAAGTCCAAGGCGACAGATATAACGCGCCTTTTTACCTACGAGGGTTGGGTTTCCTGGGGCGCGTGCCCTGACACGGACGGCAACGGAGAGATAGAATATGCCGATATACCTGTTGATTGGGCGACAAGATACGACCCCAGTCCTGATCTCGATGGGAATGCCTTACTTGACGTAGAAGAATGGGTACTGTACCACCCCGACACGAACTGTGACGGAGTAATAAATTTAGCCGATGTTGATTACTTCTTAGCAAATGGGCCGACTTATGGGCTCACCCCCGACATGGATGGCAGCGGACAAGTCGATGCGGAGGATTGGTTGCAGTACCAAGAAACTCTTGGTCACTCCAGCTACATGACCGATGAGTGGATCTTCAATATTGCGGACCTTGTTTTTACACAGCAGGGCTTTATTAATGATGGAACAAGGCTTTTACAGATAAGGTTCTATCCAAGAGCAACAACTGAATTCGTATCAGAATAAACAGAAGTACACAAAGCGGGGTGTCGTTGCAGTCAAGTGAGGCGTGTAGGATCAAAGGGAGGGTCAACAATGGCTCTGCCTTTTTCCTCCTGACGTCTGTATGTAGTATGCTTGATATTTGGCAAAAATGTTTGACTGATGGCATTTATCTCTGTTTTTAGACCACTTCGAAAACTAAAGGTCACTGCTATCACTTGAATCGTGAACTTGCGTGAACTTGGGGACGGGTATTGATTATTGATAAAGGCCGGAATATCAATACCCGTCCCCTAGTCCCTCGATCTCCTGGGCGCAGGCTACCTCTTCTTCCTTTGGAACGTCAATGTGAATAGTATTAGTGGCAAGGTCGATTTCGATAGTTCCACCGTGCCTTTCCACGACAGAGCGGATAATATACAGGGAGATGGCGCGGAGTTTCGCCTTTTCGGAAGTAGAAAAAACGTAGGCTTCAATTGCATGTTTTTGGTCGGCTAGGAGTCTTAATGTGTCCGTGGTGTTGCTGTTTTTTTCGTGTCTCATGATGGCACCCCATTTCAGTCAGTCGAATCGGTGTCTGACTTGTCGGAAGATTTCTGAGGGGATGTGGTATTCAGGGCTTGGATCTTTTAGAATTGGAGGTTCGCTCAGGGGTCGTTTCGTTAATCTGTGAGGACAGATAGAACAATTCCAAAATTGCCAATGATGTTTGACAGCGTGATCCAAACAGGCGTCATAATAAGGACACAAAGCGCTTCGATCACCCGACTTACAAACAGGATTTGCTTTTGGCTCCATAAGAACCTCTCTTCCAAGGAGGGCCGTTGAGCCTTTTCAAATGCAAGAATCAATTGTGAGAGGGGAGAAGACGAATGGCCAGCTTAACTAGGTCTTTCATTCTCTCCAACTCTTCACAGCAAGCAGCCTTTTTCGCCTTTGGAATCCTTAAAACAATGCTGTTGGTGTTTCGGTCTATTTTCATACTACCACCGTGCTTGTCCAGGATCCCACGAATGGTCCACAGGAACAAAAAATAAGACGGCCCCTTTTCGCTTATTATCTCCCTCGTGCTGATATGACTCTTGCTTTCCATTTCAAGAACCTTTTTCCTGTTTCAACAGGCATCGTTAAGTGCTTTGCTTATTTTCAAGTATCAAGTATTATGCCAACGCACATATGCAGAATAACAATTCTAAAGATTTTAGACGGTTAATCTGCGTTGAACGGAATCAGACCTCTGACATATTTCACGCTCACAGTAATTATCACGGCAATAATGTGAAAAAAAACATCACTCATGTGCTGAGGACTTGCACATTTATGCAGAAAATTTACACATCAGCACAGAAAAAGGGGGATTTCAGTCAAGAGCTAACAGGTAGGCCCAAAAGAAAGCCCCCAGAGAACGGGACATGTCCTCAATCCCCAGGGGCGTGAAACCCTCGATCCAGTCAAACCCAATCTGCTTTTCATTATAGGCGTGAAGAGCGCTGGCATACGAGGCTACGAATCTAATAACACTGACAGTTATTAATGTCAACAGCCAAAAGGCAGGATCGAAGCCCTGTACGTATTGTTTGATAATCTAGCATTGGTTGTTGTCTAAGATTCCGTAGCCGGTGTAAGCGTGGACAAAAAACTGCAGACCAAGTTTCTGGTAATCTGCCAGATCTCCAAATTCCACACCACAATGAACTGCGATGGTGAAAGGTTGACATTTTAGCTGTATTTATGCGAAGTTAGGGACGCCCCTTAGTTTTCCAGTTTCTAAGAGGAGCAGGGAGTCAGATCTTTGACATGGAAATAGGGACATTGTTGACCATGTTGAATTACTGCTGAGGCGCTTTTTACGGATCAGGGTCCTGCTGATCGCGCTTTCCTGACGGCCCAGGCTTTTGCACATTCCAGGTACACAAAACCCGCGGCGGCCAGTAAAAGAATCAACACGAATATCCCTGGGCTGGGAGGCACCATGTTTACGATCTCATGTAGCGGCACGTCCAGGAAGGGCACGTTTACGGGAAGATACACCAGGCCCGTGCAAACGATGAATGAACCGACCACAGCAGTGACCAACCACCGATTCTCAAACAAGCCTACCTTAAACGACGGATAGCGGGTGCTCCGGGCAGCAAAGGACTGGTACATCTCACAAAATGCTACGCTCAGAAACGCCACCGTCTGGGCTTCATGGACGTTTTCCCTGGCCGGGTCGTATACCCAGTAGAAAAGGCCCAGGGTCACGGCTGCCACAATGACGGGATAGTAAAAAATAAAGGGCCGCAGTCCGTGGTGAAGTGGTTCATTGCGGCTGCGAGGGGGCCGCGCCATGGCCTCCGGTTCAAAGGGGTCCACACCGAGCGCCAGAGCAGGGAGCCCATCGGTGACCAGATTGATAATGAGAATCTGGGTTGCCGTCAGGGCAATGGGGCCGGCAGACCACATGGAGCTAAAAAAGACCACAGCCACCTCTGCAATATTGCCTGACAACAGGTAGGCAAAGAATTTCCTGATGTTGTCGTAGATACCCCGGCCTTCCTCCACAGCCCCCACGATACTGGCAAAGTTGTCGTCCGTAAGGACCATGTCCGAGGCCTCCTTGGACACGTCCGTTCCCGTGATACCCATGGCCACGCCAATGTCAGCCTTTTTCAGTGCCGGTGCGTCATTGACCCCATCACCGGTCATGGCCACCACGTGCCCCTGGGCCTGGAGCGCAGCGACAATCTGAAGCTTATGCTCAGGGGTGACTCTGGCATAGATGGCGATATCTTTTACGCGCTCGTTGAATTGCTCATCTGTCAGTTTAGACAAGGCGGCTCCCGTGATGACACGGGAAGCATCGGCACGGAATCCGATCTCACGAGCAACGGCAACGGCCGTAGTCTGGTGATCCCCTGTGATCATGATAGTGCGAATACCTGCCTGGCGACACCTTTCAATGGCCTGCCTGGCGTCTTCGCGAGGGGGATCCTTCATGGCCACCAGACCCAGCAAGACAAGATCCTCTTCCATATGGCTGTCTATTGGCTTCTCCTGAGAGACCTTGTAGGCCAGGCCTAGGACCCGGAACGCATCGTTAGCAAGGGCCTCGTTGGCCTTATTGATACGCGTTTTTTCTTCCCGTGTCAGGGGGACAAGGTCATCGTTCGACTGTATAGAGGCACACCGTTCCAACAAAACGTCCGGCGCCCCCTTTACATAGACCGTGTAGGATTGGCCGTTCCGATGCATGGTGGCCATCCGTTTGCGATCAGAGTCAAAGGGCATTTCTGCTACCCGGGGCTGGTCTTTAAGGAGACGATTCGTCGTCAGGCCGGCCTTTTGGGCAGCCACAAGGAGACTCAGTTCCGTGGGGTCTCCAGCCCACGTCCACGACCCCTGGTCCTTATGGAGACTCGCATTGTTGCAAAGGGCGGCGGCGTTGAGAAGCAGGGCCAGGTCGGGATGGTCTTTCACCTCTACATCATGCCCCTGGGATCTAAACCCACCTTCTGGAACGTATCCCTCTCCTGACACATCAATCATCTGATTGGCCGTGAAGATCTTCTTGACCGTCATCTGGTTGTGTGTCAGGGTGCCCGTCTTGTCGCTGCAAATCACCGTGGTGCAGCCCAGCGTCTCCACGGCTGGCAGTGTTCTCACGATAACATGGCGGGCCACCATACGGCGGGTGCCCATGGCCAAGGCCACGGTGACCACGCCGGGCAGTCCTTCCGGCACAGCGGCTACCGCAAGGGCCACCACAACGAGAAACATTTCCATGGCACGGATTTCCTGCGTCAGAAACCCAACGACAAACACGACGACACACAACACCAAGACGCCGAGCCCGATCTGTTTGCCCAGAGCGTCCAGCCGCTCTTGCAGCGGGGTTCTTTCCTCTTCGATGTCCTGCATCTGACCGGCAAGGTGTCCAAACTCGGTGGCCATGCCGGTGGCCACAACAACGGCCTTGCCTTTTCCGTAGGTGACGGTGGTGCCCATGAACGCCATGTTGGCCCGGTCGCCAAGGAGAAGATCCTCCTGGAGGGGAGCCATATCCTTTTCAACGGCTTCGGCCTCTCCTGTCAGAACGCTTTCATTGATTTGAAGTTGAACCGTCTCCAGGATTCTGCCGTCAGCCGGCACCCGATCGCCCGCTTCCAGGTAGATGATGTCGCCAGGAACCAACTCTCGGGCAGGAATCTGCTGCTTGACACCATGGCGTTCCACCACGGCAAAAGGGGTGAGCATGCCCCGCAAGGCATCTAGCTCTTTTTCAGCATGGTATTCCTGATAAAAACCCACACTAACAATGAATACGACGATCAAGGCAATCAGACCGCCCTCGATCATCTCTTGAACGCTATGCTCCCAAAAGGCAATGCCAATGGAAACCAGTGCCGCAAAGAGGAGCAATAAAATGAGAAAGCTCTTGAACTGTCCTGCCAACAACTCCAAGGCGGTAACTCCGGCCTTCCCCTTGATTTCGTTGGGACCGTATTGTCGCTGTCTGGACGTTACCTCTTCCGGCTCAAGCCCCTTGTCACTTGCGTTGAGGCGATCAAACAATTCAGGAATATCCAAGGTGTGCCACAAATTCATCAACCCACGACCCCCTGTTTCCATTTCTTTCAAAAAACGGCATAACAAACAAGGCTAGAAACGCTTCTCCAGGCTAACAGGGCTGGCTGCGGTCGGTCAGGGGATCGAATGCGCCAACCGCGCTTACCCTACCACTCAGGTCATTGGATGCCAAGAATGAAACCATGGGATTGTGAACTTAGTGAACTAAGGGCACATCGTTGACTACGTTGAATTACTTCTGGGGCGGTGAACAAATCAAATGAGCAGACATCCACAAAAGCGTGGCACAAAGGGCGGTTTGAATTGGATCCAGAAGCTGATCAATGAGAGGCTACATTCGCTCGATTCTGGAATCAGAAATATGTTAAAAAGCTTTTCGATGGAGCGAGATTCTTTCGGACGTGTAACATGCTAAGTAACATGCTAAGGAAAAATATTGCAAAGAATGACACAAGGAAAGCAATACAGAAAGTTTTTTTTCAATTTACAATGGATGGAAGCGGCCATATAAGATTATCTAACTTTGTTCAATGCTAATTATTTGGGGGGCATTTTAGGGGGAATTTTTCCTCCTGGCTGCCCCCGCATCATTTTCATTCTCGTTTCCCTGTGTTTCTTGTAAGAAATTTTAAATTCTTCTCTCGTTATAAATCCATCATGGTTGGTATCTATCCCTTTGAACCTATCTTCCATAGGCACCATAAATTCATCGTGACTAACCTTATCATCTTTATCGGCATCTAGCTGATTGAAAAAACCATCAACTGTCTTTTTTATCCTATCTTGTTGAAAGGATTTTTTTCTCAACTCCATAGATGGGGATGGTGCGTTAATAACCTCTTTCTCAGATTCAGTAGTCTTTTTTGCAGATTCTGTGGGCTCAGCAGAAGCATAATCCATTAACAACAGCGTCAACGCAACACCGAAAACCAGAGTCATTAATCTTAGTGTGGTCACTTTTGCCTCCTTTATGGATATTATTTGTTCAGCATAACATCTACTCAACTACCATACAACCTATTTGTGCATGTGCTAAGGCAGGGAAGAGTATTGACTGCTTGCCACGACTTCCATTCGGGAACCAAAGAAGTCCTATTAAGGCTTCTTTTGTGTATCAGAAAAATATCCTAAACTCAATTTGTTGGAGGGATTCCAGAAAGCACAACTCTAACCCTAACTAGTTCATATGCAACATATGGCAGCAGTGAAAGGTTAAAGGGCAGGCCCATGAGACCTGCTCTTGTATGTTCCTGTCTGTTCTCTTAATGATGGGCTTGTCTTTGCCGGTTTACAGGTCAGAGTGAAGTCAAATCTGCCCTTCACGGCTATTTCCTCCTTTCAATCTTCGGCCCTTCAGAAAGTGAGAGATGAGGTAACTGCATGGGTGTGCTCTGCTGCCGAGGAAACACCTCTCCCCCGTCCAGAGGGCACTCTTCAAATCTTTCTATATATGAATCACATTTGATGGGGTCAACTATGACAGGAACACGATGGATTGTCCTCCACGAACTCTCCAACTGATATTTGTCCATAGACTATTCAGAGCCAAAAGTCAATACTAGAATTAGATTTTACTGAAGAAAGTAAGAGCGTTAAAGGCATATGAAGTGCAATCAACACACCATGAACTTAGGGGACATCGTTGACTACGTTGAATTACTTCTGGGGCGGTGAACAAATCAAATGAGCAGACATCCACAAAAGCGTGGCACAAAGGGCGGTTTGAATTGGATCCAGAAGCTGATCAATGAGAGGCTACATTCGCTCGATTCTGGAATCAGAAATATGTTCAAGTTAAAGGATTGTAAAGAATGCACAATAGCTGATCATCACTGACTTGAGTGGATGTTTATTAATGACATCGCAGCATCCTTGGCATCATTTGTGGCACAGAAGGAT
>CAZCWQ010000028.1:0-18994 GCA_964502365.1 uncultured Desulfobacterales bacterium
GAGACCTTTGCATAACCTCGGAAAGCGACAATTATGAGGTTTTTGGGGCACCCATCCGGGCGAAGCGAACGGCCCACCCGAGTGGGCAAATCGCAAGCTGTTTGAGGGCCGTCAGGCCGAGTTCTTGCGATTTAGTGAGCAAGTCCGTAGATGGGTCAAAAACCTCATATCAAGAGCGAGGCGAGGTTCTGCAAAGGTCTCATAATAGGCACGTAGCTCAGGGGGAGAGCGCTACCCTGACACGGTAGAGGTCGCGGGTTCAAATCCCACCGTGCCTACCAATAAAATCAAGAGCTTACGAAAAGCCCCATCTTCCGGCTTTTCAAAAAATGCCAAAAAACTGACAAGAATTTTTGACAACATCACACACCGCCAAAAAGTTCCCTCTCAAGATCTGCTGCTGCATCAGGATTCACCTGCTTGATCAGGTGTCCATAGATGTCAATGGTGACACCGGGCTTTGAGTGTCCCAACTGACTGTAGTTTCTTGTGTCTCAGCCAGTCATCGGCCACCTGTTTGAATGTGGGGGTCTTCTTTGCTAACACAAACGTGCCCCTGTCCACTTCTGCCAGGTGTTTGGCCAGTTCTTGCAAACCATCGTTTCTGGTCGTCCCTGGCTTCATTTTGATGCTTCGCCTTCTGCAATACTGGTCTTCAAAGTCCAAGGCCCACCTGCTTCTGACTGGCACCTGGCTTAAGTCTTCTTCACACTCCGCATCTTTGTTGTTGCATTTCTTGTTGCTGGCAGGTTGCCACCTATTACAGACTGGGTATTTCTTGTCTTCATATTTGGTCACCTGTGCCATCCTATTCACCCCTTCCTGTCCAAAACGTATTTTTCATAGAAACCAAGGATTTCATTTTTGAATTTCTGAAGCCCCTTGTCTGATAGCGTGGTCTTGAACCTGGTATCTTTGTGAGGGCATGAAATAGTCAGATTCTTGGTTGGATCAGCCTTGCCACAGGGGTATACGCTTAGTTCAATGTAAAGAGTTTTGCCTTTTCCCTGGTAGCTGACGTTTGCCATCCTTCATCACCTTCCTTTCTACCTGTTCAGTCCATGTCCCGACTACCTTGGGAAAGCGGAATCAACACCATGGAGAAAATGATTAACAGAAAACCCTATGCCTATAAGCCACTTAATCATGATAGCCCTATATTCATCCGTATTCTTGATTGTGACGAATCCATCTTGACTGAAAATTGCATCATCAGGGGGAAGCCCAGGCTTCATTGTAAAATCCTCTGGCATGCCATCTAGATTAAGATCGCGAATAGTGACTACTGGATTGGTTTTGGAAGGGATGTGTCTTCCTGTTGTTTCATATATAGTGAATACGGACTCCTTTGGCAGTTTAGTTTCCAAAACCAGGCCCTTGCCCTTCTTCCTGGATATGGATATCGTCACTTTCCTTTGCCCTTCAGGTCCAGTCCTGCAAGAAGTGGTAAGTGTCCTGTTGGGGGCGTCATTCACCTTCTTGATAAGGGTTGGATACTCAGAAATCCACCACAGGTCCTGTGCAAACCCCATACTACCTACAAAGAACCAGCTTGCCACCCCACCCACCAGCCCCGCAATCAGGGCCATGACTACTGTTATTGTGCGCTGTCTTTTTGCCATCCTATTTTACCCCCTTTTGCGACAATTTGGAACATTTCTGTAGCTTTTTGGCGTCTGAAACGTTCATGATTGCTGTGGCATCACCTCCATATTCCGATTTATCAAGGTTACCGTTGACAGGAAAAATAATCTTTGATAATAAAAGATTCAGTTGTTCCTGGTACTTTTGTGAACCTATCCTCATCGCCCTCGGCCAGGAGGTGCATTATGAAAAGATTCGTATGCATTTTTTTGGCACTGGTGGCGGTCTTGTCTTGGACAGTCATTTGTTGGGCTGGCGAAGTAAGAGAAAGGCCGTTTAGCATTACACCCACCTATGACTATACTGACAACAAGGGCAACACCACCACGTATCGGCTCAGACCCTTCAGCACAACTCCTACCTATGACTGGTCTAATAACAAGGGCAATAGAGGCACAACACAGCTGAGACCCTTCAGCACAACTCCTACTTGGGATCATTCAGATAACCGTGGCAACTTCAGTACAACACGCAAGAGACCCTTCAGTACAACCCCTACCTATGATTGGTCTGATAACAAGGGCAACTTCAGTACAACACGCAAGAGACCCTTTAGTATAACTCCTACCTATGATTGGTCTGATAACAAGGGCAATAGCAGCACAATACGGTTGAGACCCTTCAGCACAACTCCTACTTGGGATATAACCGAATAGTGGACATTCAGACAAGAAATCAGGGCAGGGTCAGTTGACTCTGCCTTTTTTGTTTATTGGTCCACGGTTGCTGTGGCATCACCCCCTGTTTCATGTTGCCTTTTTTTGCCCATCTAAATGGTAACTATTTGCCGAATGTATGACCCAAATTGCCCTGCAACAGAAAAAATGCCTTGACATATGAAAGAATAATGTTCCATAAAAACCCAAGTTCTCTGGCAATCTTATTGGCATTTCCAAACCCAACTTTAATTTCCGAAATCTTGGCAACATTATTGCAGTTTAGAATTGGTGTATTATCATGTTGTCAGATATATATGTCAGAAATGGTATAGAGGAACAAAATTTGTGATCATAACCCACAACAGAGAAAAGTTAATAAATACAATAATCTACTTCGCCAAACACACCAAGAAGTGTGGAAAGACTAAGTTGATGAAACTTCTGTTCTTTCTCGACTTCATGCACTTTAAACAGACTGGAAAATCTGTCACCGGCCTGGAATACTACGCCTGGAAAAAGGGGCCTGTCCCCAGGGAACTGTTCAGTGAAATTACTAATGGCATGGGTGATGACCTCAAAAAGGCCATTTCCGTGATGCCAAAAGAAATCGGTGACGATAGGGTTCTTTACAAAATAGTCGTGAAAGGCGGACAGAAATTTGATGGCAAGCACTTTACAAAACGTGAGCTGAAGTTGCTTCAAGAAACAGCTGAGACCTTCAGGGATGCTGACTCTGAAGCAATGGTAATGGCCTCTCACCTTAAGAATGACCCCTGGGACAAAACCAAAACGAAAAAAGGCATGTTGGCCAAAATAGACTACATGCTTGCCATAGATGATTCCCCAGACAGCTTGACTCATGATGATGCCCTTGAAAGGAAGCGTGACCTCGAATTGATGCATAGCACATTCGGAACGGTTGAAGCTTGAGGGGATCTGTATACCACCGCACCGAACACCAATTTCCAAATGGGGCCAAGGGTGTCAAACTTTTAGTCCAGCTAAATAGCCCATCAAGAAGAGAACCATACCTTTTTGTCCAAACAACTTCACAGCCTCATAATCGGCCAAAAACACCAGGATGCCTCCCAAGGCATTCAGCCTTTTATGTTGAAGCAGGCAAACCGTTTTTTGATGTAGATACCTGGATTCAACTTGATCGTGTTTATGAATTTGTCCCAGCCTTCATGGTAAAAGAGGGATTAAAAGGGACATTGAACGAACTTGGAACACTCCCCAACCAAATGATGAACGCAATTGCCAATTGCTGCAAATACAGTGATGACATAACTGCACACCAGCTGCAGCTGATAATGAAGTCAAAAGAAAAGTAGCCATTCTTCCAGTTCCTATTTTCGGGAATAAAAAATCCCCTTGGCGTTGTCAGGCTCAATGGAAGCCCCGGGGGCATTGCTGCGGCCGGACACCAACAGGAACAAAAGGATGACCACAAGAGACCGGATAACGACCCAGTACAGCCATTGAGTTTGACAAATCCACTCATGTCACAGTGGGTTAGACAATTAAGGTATTTCGAAGTCCTTGCTCAAAATGGATTTTCGTGATAAAAAAAGTGTAGTTTAAGTTGTAACCCGTAAATATAAACCTGGTTATCGAAATGAACTTCAAACCTGAATTGCCGCTTTTCCAGGGAGTGAAGCGTCTCTATATCGTTTCAGGATGCCACAGCAATATGGCAAGATTATTATTTGCGAATTAGTTGGATTCTCACTCGGAATTATACGGAGGAAAACGTGAATATCCTGAGAGGTGTTGACATTTATGGGTTCTGGGGCAAGAAGGATTTTTCAATTCCTTTCCATTCGGATGTCAATTTCCTTATTGGGCCAAATGGATCTGGGAAGACTACAGTTATCAACTTGGTCTCTGCCGCTTTGAGTGCTGATTTTCGTACCTTGGATAGGTTGCCTTTTCGAAAAATCACCCTCCATTTGAAAGAAGCAAGAGGCCGTAAGAGACCATTCATTGAAATCAATAAAAAGCTTATCAGGAAGTCTCCATTTGCCCACATCGTGTATCGGATTAGTCCTAAAGCCTCGGAGAAACCAAAAGAATATTCGCTGGATGACATTGAAGAACAGCGACTCCTTAGGAGGTATCATACACGTTATCAACGTGAAATTTACACATATACCCTTCGAGGAGTCATTGAGGACCTCCGAAAACTTGTCAATGTCAGCTGGCTTTCTATCCATCGTTCGGAAATTGGAGAAGGAATTAGTGAAGAAGAAAGTTATGGATCAACGGTTGATAAAAAACTCTCCGACCTCTCTAATCAATTTGTCAAGTACTTCTCTGTTTTGGAAAAAAAATCACGAGCGGAAATGGAAACATTCCAAGAAACTGTGTTCCTGTCACTCCTCATTGAGCCTGACCAAGGCAAGCTCGTATCGTCCGTAACGAAGCTTGATTTTAACAAAGAAAAGACTGCTTTGATCGACATATTTCTCAAATCAGGATTGCCAAAAGGGAGATTCTCAAAACGTGTCGAAGAGACTTTTGAGGTGGTCAAGAAAGCAGTTCAGAAGTTTGAGAAACAGCAGGGTTTGATTTTCGACGAACTGGTAGCCCTAATTAGCACTGAAAGGATTCACTCAGTCGTAGGCAAATGGAACGAATTGATTGAGAGACAGAAAGAAATCTATGAGCCCCGAGAGACTTTCCTCCAAGTAATCAACAATATGATGCGCAACAAACAGTTTCAAATCAGCGACAAGAATGAATTGGAACCGGTCTCTCATGATGGGAGATTCCTTTCACTCGGCAGACTTTCTTCGGGGGAAAAACAAGTGTTGATATTCCTTGGAGAAGCCCTGATCCAAGAAAAGAGAGCTTGGATATATGTTGCTGATGAACCGGAGCTTTCGCTTCATGTGACATGGCAGAATCAACTCATCAAGAACCTCAGAATGATCAATCCGAATTGTCAGATCATTTTTGCCACACACTCACCCGACATCGTTAGTGAATATGGCAACCGGGTGTTCAACATGGAACAGCTAATGCAATGACCTTTAGGAGAACCTCGTCGGGCCTGTCAAATCTACACTTGTTCCTCAATGTGGATTTGGTGGTGTTTGTCGAAGGTGGCCAAAAAAGCTTCACTTTTAAAGAGGTGCTCGCTGGAGATCATTCTTCCGAGTCAATGGATATTCTCTTCTGGCAAAACCTTTTTGGAATGCTCCTACCATCGGTCAGTTGTTCGTTTCGACCGATCGGATCGAAAACAACACTTTTAAGTATTGCGGAGGAAGTACTGTCCGGTCAGGCAAGTCATGTTTGTGTGGCTATCGATAGAGATTGTGATCATATCACTGGGGCTCTAAAAAAGGGGAAAGGAGTTGTCTACACAAAAGGGTATTCTTGGGAAAACGACGTTTGGAGAAAAGAAGTACTGCAAGAAACTTTTTTTGCTTTATGTCCTGTTGACAGATTGACAACGGATGTCAGAAAAGAAATAGATGAGTGTTACGACCAATTTCCTGAAAGTATATTCTGGCCTGTCTATGTGGATACTATGCTTAGGATGTTCGACAAATCGCTTATACCGACAGAGAGAGTGGAAAGCCTGATTATGGTGGGATCAAATCTCAGGCCTGTCATTAACAAGGCAAGAATCCTGGGACTTCTTCATGAGATAAACAGAAAAAAAACTAAGAAGTATTTCTTCGGAAAAAAAGTAAAAATATCAGCTCTGGATGACTGTAATGGAAGGTTGTTGGCCAGCTTTGGTTACCGAGTCCTACTTTTTCTGCTCAAAAAGTTTTCCAAACTTCATAGAATTGCCAAACACCATGCTAATTCATTTGCCATTGCATCCTTTTTTACTCTGGCGGACAAAGGAGGATTTAAGTCTCGAATAGCCCATTACAAAAAACAGATTCTTCTTATGCAATAGCCCGAGTATAATCTGACGGGAAGAATGTGAACAGGTTGCCCGGCGAGGTCGCGGGTTCAAGTCCCACCGTGCCTACCACAAAAATCAGGGAGTTATGGCGGGTTGCCTTAACTCCTTTTTTTGTATCTTCCACCGTTTTTCTGCCACTTGCCCCAAGAGTCGTATTCTCCAGCTTGCAAGCCGCTTTCTGACTGGTAGGTTTGAGGCCACTTAGAAGCTTGTCTGAGAACTAACAGGTGAGCGACTTTGAGCGTTTTTGTCAGCGTTTCTTAGTGAAACGGAGCGTCAAGAAACGCCAACTGTTTGAGGCGGTAGCCGAGTTTTGGCGTTTTAGCGAAGCGAACTTAGAAACGCTCAAGAACGATCAACCAGAGCGAAAATGGGAGTTCTCGAACAAGCTCCTAGTTATTCCGATCTTCAGGTTTTTTCCACATGTGCCGATAACACCCTCAGCATGGAAGCTATAGCGTACAGTTGGTTCTTAGGTGGTGTAGCAGGCTGGTTGATTGGTATGGCCTTGGGGTGCTCGTATCTCTTCTTAATTGCCGGCAACAGACAAACCACCTGAACAGAACCATACCCAGAACATATCCTCCCGTGCAAGCACCATCTTACCGCATCTGGCTCCAGCCATGACCCGTTTTTCCGCGCACACATGAGGGCCTATCTTCCCTGCTCTCATCTCGGCTTTGTCCCCTGTGGACAAACGATGTCCGCAAGCTCCCATAGAAACGGAGACATTTTTCCCGCTCACCTTGATCGGTTTGCCTTGTAGTAATTGATCAAGCCATTTGTGGAGGAATCATGAGATGCCGTCTGATCCTTACTCTCCAGCTCAGGCAAGATGGCTTTGGCAAGCTGTTTGCCCAGCTCCACACCCCACTGGTCAAAGGAATTGATATTCCAAATAATGCCTTGCACAAAAATCTTGTGCTCATACAAGGCAATTAGGGCACCCAGGGTCCTGGGATCAAGTCTGTTAAACAGAATAGAATTGGTCGGTCGGTTACCTTCGAACACCTTATGAGGCAACAACCTCTCTATGTCGTCCGGCTCCATGCCGCTGGTGAGCAATTCGGCCCTGACCTCTTCTTCGGTCTTGCCTTTCATCAATGCCTCGGTCTGGGCAAAAAAATTCGACAACAGAATCTCGTGATGCTTGCCAATCGGATTTTGGCTATTGATGGGTGCAAGGAAGTCCGCTGGGACCAACTTTGTGCCTTGATGGATCAACTGATAAAATGCGTGCTGGCCGTTTGTGCCCGGCTCACCCCATACAATGGGGCCTGTGGAATAATCGACCAATTTCCCCTGGCGATCGACACGTTTTCCGTTGCTTTCCATGTCGCCTTGCTGAAAGTAGGCAGGGAAGCGATGCATATATTGATCATACGGCAAGATGGCATGAGTTTGGGCACCAAAGAAATTATTGTACCAAATTCCCAGCAATGCCAGGATTACAGGTGCGTTCTTTTTCAAAGGTGCGGTACGAAAATGCTCGTCCATTTCATGTGCACCGGCGAGCATGGATTCGAAGTTTTTCATGCCGACGCACAGCGCAATGGGCAAACCAATGGCACTCCATAATGAGTACCGCCCCCCGACCCAATCCCAGAACTCGAACATGTTTTCCGTGTCAATGCCGAAGCGGCTTACCTCTTCTTTGTTGGCAGAGACAGCGACAAAATGCTTGGCAACAGCCGCCTCGTCACCGGTTTTGTCTAGGAGCCAGTCTCGAGCGCTGTGGGCATTGGTCAATGTCTCCTGTGTCGTGAATGTCTTCGAGGCAACAATAAAGAGCGCAGTTTCATGATCCAGCCCTTTCAAGGTCTCAACCATATGAGTACCATCAATGTTGGAAACAAAATGGGGAGTGAGGCCAGGCTTCCCATAGGCCTTGAGGGCCTCGGTTGCCATTACAGGACCAAGGTCTGATCCTCCAATACCGATATTTACAATATCCGTAATCGCCTTGCCGGTATACCCTTTCCACTGTCCTTCTCGTACTCTCTGACAGAATTGTCCCATACGTTCCAGTACAGAGTTAATACCGGGCATTACATCTTTTCCGTCAACATAAATAGGCCGGTTGGAACGGTTCCGCAGGGCAACGTGTAAGACCGCCCTGTTCTCAGTAAAGTTTATCTTTTCCCCTTGGAAGAGTCTTTCTATCCATCCCCTGACATCTGTCTGTTTGGCTAATTCAAAAAGCAGAGACATGGTCTCTTCTGTAATGCGATTCTTGGAGTAATCAACAAGGATGTCGTTCAGCTTCAAGGAAAACTTTTCATAGCGCTGCGGGTCTTGTTCGAACAGGTCCCGCATATGCTCGTGTTTCATGGTCTGGTAGTGGATTGCCAGGGCCTTCCATGCAGGTAGTTGCATAACCGCTGTCATTGCGACTCTCCCTTCTGATCGATAGCTGGCTGGTTCAAACCAGGATAATTTTGAGATACCACGATCTTCAGCAGCCGTAAACCACCATGAGACCCCGTCACGGCAACGTCAAAGTCGATCGAGTTTCGTCAGATTTGAAGTGCTTGAGGCCCGAAAGACTACGAATTCTTGTATTATTGGCTCAAAGTTGTAGACATTTTCTCACATGACAAGGTATGAAATTAGTATGCAATCCCAAATCAACAACAAAGGCCTTAAGATAAGCACTGAAATAACCACCAGTTGGCAAAATGTCGTCAATACGTTGTCAGAGATTATTGGTGTGCCTTCTGCCTTGATCATGAGGGTTGATTTCCCTTACATTGAGGTATTTCGCTCGAGCGAATCGACCAACAATCCTTATGAAGCAGGGAACAGAGAACACCTAAGAGGCCTCTATTGTGAGAAGGTGATTAAGACAAGAACCAGACTTCTGGTTTCAAATGCATTGAAGGATACAGAGTGGAATAAGAACCCGGACATAGAACTGGGGATGATTTCCTACCTCGGCTTTCCACTCCTGTGGCCTGACGGCGAGGTTTTTGGCACTATCTGTATTCTTGATTCAAAGGAGAATAGATTCGAAGACCGTTATGAGAAGCTGATGTTAAGGTTCAAAGAACTTATCGAGGCCCACCTTGCCTCCGTTTATAAGAACCGGTTGGACAAGAAGAACCTGGAAAGCATTCTTGACAATCTCACAGAGGGGATCATAGCTCACGACAAACACAGACGCATCCAGTTTTTCAACCGGGCTGCTGAAAAAATAACCGGTTATTCCAGGGAAAATGTTCTTGGAAAGGACTGCCATGAGGTATTTGGAGGGCCCTTTTGCGGCAACCGTTGCTCCTTTCAACAGGACACACCGCAATCTCTGGATCATCTCTACTACCCTCTCAATATCGTTACCAGAAATGGCGAACCTCGAAGGGTGGAGATGACACTGACCGGCAGGAAAGATTACGCTGGTCGTTTTGCCGGCGTTATCGCATCTTTTCGGGATGTAACAGAGCATATCGCGTCAAAGATACAGCTTGGGGACCTGAAGAGTTTCGCCGGAATTGTGGGCCGAGATCCCCAGATGATTAAGGTTTACAGAGAGATCCGAGACCTGAGTGCAAACGACTATCCAGTCCACATCACCGGAGAGACGGGCACGGGAAAGGAGTTGGTGGCAAATGCCATCCACAATGAGAGCCGGCGGGGCGGAGGACCCTTTGTTCCTGTCAACTGCGCAGCACTTCCAGCAGGTACACTTGAAAGCGAGCTTTTCGGACATGTGAAAGGCGCGTTTACCGGAGCGATGCGCGACAAAAAGGGCCGCTTTGAATTGGCCAATGGCGGAACTCTCTTTCTGGATGAAGTGGCTGATCTTCCCTTGTTCGTGCAGGCGAAACTCTTGCGGGTCCTTCAGGAGGGCAGATTCGAGCGGGTAGGTGCCGAGAAAACTACTTCGGTGGATCTTCGCATCATCAGCGCTACAAATCGGGATCTCATGCGAGAAGTTGAAAGGGGAAATTTCCGGCAGGACCTTTACTATCGCATCAATGTTGTGCCCATCCATCTGCCACCGCTCAGGAAGCGAAAGGGAGACATTTCACTTCTGGTTGAGCACTTCCTTGACCAGGCTCGAGAAGATGGACAGGAGACTCTAGGTTTTTCAAAAGAGGCCATGGCCATGATGATTGACTACCCCTGGCCTGGAAACGTCCGCGAGCTTCAAAGCGCCGTTCGGTTTGCCCTTGTGAAGTCCAGGGGTCGGATCGTTCAACCTAATGATCTTGCCATAGAATTGAAAAAATGGCGAGGTGAAAGACCGGCCCGGGGCCCCGCCCGAAAACTGGACCCAGAAGCTGTCCGCGCTGCCCTGACGCAGAGCGGAGGGAACAAGGCCAAGGCAGCCAGGCTCTTGGGCGTAGGCAGAGCAACTCTTTACCGGTTTCTGGCTGCTTTTCCGGGCGTCTCATGAGACGCTTATGCCCCATATTAAAATATGAGACACATTGCTTTGTTCATTGAAGCCTCGCCTTTGGGGCACATCTCCTATTCAATATTCCTGTAATTGACTATTATCAAAGATAATCTTTGCCTTTATCATAAGTCTTCTTGCGCCCATTTCTCCTGTGAACCGATTCCTGTCTCCCCTGCAGGCCATCCCTTATTTCAGGGAGGGCTCTGAAACTTTTGTTCATAAATCATTAGGTTATCCTTGCTGACTCTTTGGGGGTCATGTATGGCACAAAAGTGTCTCAGGTTTTCTACCTTAACATGACGTGTTACAATAGCCTATACTAATGATACCATCTGATATTACTAAAGATACATCGTATTACTCTATGCGATTTGAGCCTGGCACAGATGTTGATATTCTGGGTTTGCATGAGTTCTCAAATAATACGTCCTTCGAAGGGATCATAGTGATGAAGCCTTGTGATCAAAGCATCAAGAAGACATTCCAATTGGTGGATAACATGCTTAGCTTGGCGGACGAAGGAGATGCCATGCGGGAAGACGATGGCTGCGGAATACTCTACGGTGTTGTTAGGGATTCTGCCTTCAAGATCAAGAAACTGGCAGAAGCAGAAAAGCAGGCGCATATCAAGAAAGGCTGGTGGGGAGAATAGTAGCAAAAGAGTGCTGTGTTGGGAAGGCATTTTTGTGATTGTCCTGGGGCCTCAATTACCCTATCTTAGCTGGCAAATACTGTATTGCTGTTTAACAAATACACGATTGGCCCCATTGCGCTTGCTCAGCATGACTATGTAGGCTTGAGGTTCATGAAATGGGGAAAAGATGGCAAGTTTCAGATGCACAAAATGCGGTTTTGAAAAAGAGGCTAGATGTAAACCCCAGAAGTCTCCAAAATGTGACGGCAAGAAGACATTTGAAAAGAAAAAGGCATAGAAACATGCTCTCCGCGGCCTGTGCGTCTGCGGAGGGCTCAAACACGAAAGGAGCCACAAAATGAGCGATCTGAAGGGAAGTCAAACAGAAAAGAATATCCTAACAGCCTTTGCTGGCGAATCTCAGGCTCGGAACCGGTACACCTATTTTGCCAGTCAGGCCAAGAAGGACGATTTCATACAGATGCAGGCCATCTTTGAAGAGACTGCCAACCAGGAAAAGGAGCATGCCAAAAGACTTTTCAAGTTCTTGGAAGGAGGTGAGGTGCAGATATCTGGGAGCTTTCCTGCCGGTATCATCGGCACTACTTTGGAGAATCTGAAGGCCGCGGCCGCAGGGGAGAACTACGAACACACCCGGATGTATCCCGGCTTTGCTAAGGTAGCCCGGGAGGAAGGCTTTGAAGATATTGCCAAGGTCTTCGAGGCGATCGCTGTAGCTGAAAAGCAGCACGAAAAGCGGTATCTGGATCTGGCCGCCAATATTGAGGCCGGCCGGGTGTTTAAACGAAACAGCAAGGTTGTATGGCGGTGCCGTAACTGCGGATACCTTCACGAAGGAGAATCAGCCCCTGACACCTGTCCTGCCTGTGCACATGCTCAGGCGCACTTTGAACTGTTGGGCGAGAACTGGTAGTAGCTAATTTCAATAACAGACATCTTGAGACTGCTAACGGAAGGAGGAAAAAAATGGCAAGCAAAATCTTACTAGCGGTGGATAACTCAAAAAACAGCCTGAAGGCTGTTAAGTATGTGGCAAATACTGTGAAACCCAACTCCATAGTCACTATGTTAAGTGTGTTGCCGGACCCAACAGCAGCATGTGAACTGGACGGCCCTTCTCTAGTACCCATATTTAAAAGTAACATAAAGACTTTTTGCACAATAGAAGATGCCAAGAAATCAGCTGTGCAAGGATTTGTGGAGGAAGCAAAGAAGACATTAGAAAAAGCAGGCTTTGCTCCCAAAAATGTTGCTGTCAGGATTCGAAAGAGAAAGGTGGGGATTGCCAGGGACATCTTGAAAGAGGCAAAACAGGGCAAATATGACACCCTGATCGTGGGGAGAAGGGGCCTTACGGGTATTAAGCAGTTCGTATTTGGAAGTGTCTCCAACAAGATTGTTCAGCTTGCAAAAGATATCACGGTCATCGTCGTAGACTGAGCAAGAATGAGCTTGTGGTCGCGTGCCAGCAGGCTTTGACCTATCAGGCAGAAAGGGCTCGTTTTCAAACAATAGATCACAGATTAATCATAAGGCTAACAAAGGCAAAGGAGATACGAAATGACAGAAAGGTTACAAGTATACAAATGTGAAGTCTGTGGAAACATTGTGGAGGTCATCCACGAGGGCAAAGGTGAGCTTGTGTGCTGCAAGCAGCCGATGAAGCTTTTTGTGGAGAATACCGTGGATGCTGCCAAGGAAAAGCATGTGCCAGTGGTGGAAAAGACCGCAGACGGTTTCAGGGTAAGAGTCGGTAGTGTTGCCCATCCAATGGAGGAAAAGCATTATATTGAGTGGATCGAGATTATTGCTGACGGAAAGGCGTATCGCCAGTTCCTAAATCCTGGAGAAGCCCCTGAGGCCACCTTCAATATTTCCGCACAACAGGTGACAGCCCGTGAGTACTGTAACCTTCACGGTCTGTGGAAAGGATAATGACTATGCTTAGCAAGAAGATGGAAAAGGCACTAAACAGACAGATCAATGCGGAGATCTACTCTTCTTACCTCTACCTCGCCATGTCTGCCTGTTTTGAATCACTTGGTCTCAAAGGTTTTTCGAACTGGATGCGCAGCCAGACCCAGGAAGAGCTGCTGCACGCCATGAAGTTTTATCACTATGTCAACGAGCGGGGTGGCAGAATAATCCTTGCGGCAATCGATGCACCACCGGCGGAATGGGATTCTGCCCTTGCCGTTTTTGAGGCCACGCTTAAACACGAGCAGAAGGTCACCGGCCTAATAAATGACCTGCTTGATCTTGCCATAAAAGAAAAGGATCACGCCACCAATAGCTTTCTTCAATGGTTTGTAACCGAGCAGGTGGAAGAAGAGGCAACTGCCAGCGAGATTGTTAACAAGCTGAAGCTCATGGGCGATGCGCCAGGCGGGCTGTTCATGCTTGACAGAGAACTGGGACAAAGAACTTTTACCATGCCTGTGACAGCGGACGAGAAATAATTGGAGGGAGGTTTAGAGTTATGGACCAATATGTATGTACGGTTTGCGGCTATGTATATGATCCGACATTAGGAGACCCGGACAACGGAATCGAGCCGGGAACAAGCTTTGATGATCTGCCTGATGATTGGACCTGTCCCGTGTGTGGGGCATCGAAAGAGGAGTTTGAAAGGCAAGACTAAAGCGCAGTCCGGCACTTGTTATCCCCCCAGCAATCTGACAAAGAGACAATTCAAGACAAAAGACCGACCTTATGAGAAGGTAGATGAGAAATGAAGCCGATAGAAGTCGCAAAAGACATTTTTTTGGTAGGGGCCGTTGACTGGAATATCAGGGATTTTCACGGATATTCTACCAAGCAGGGAACGACCTACAATGCCTACTTGATCACGGACGACAAAATCACCCTCATAGATACGGTAAAGAAGGAATTTTCCGATGAGCTGATAGAGGATATCAGTCAAGTGGTTGACCCAAAGAAGATAGATTACGTTATCAGCAACCACACCGAGATGGATCACTCCGGCGGCCTGCCAAGGGTCATGCATAGGGTGGGAGAGGACAAGCCACTGTATTGTTCCAAGATGGGGCATAAGAACCTTTCCAAGCATTTTCCACAGAAGTGGAACTACCAGCCCGTGGAAAATGGATCAGAATTGAGCCTCGGTAAAAGGACCCTCACCTTTTTGGAGACCAGGATGCTTCATTGGCCGGACAGTATGTTTACCTATTCGAAAGAAGACGGGATACTCTTTTCCAGCGATGCCTTTGGACAGCATTATGCAGGCCCTGAGCGGTTTGATGAGCAGATTGGGGTAGCTATCATGCCCCATGCAAAAAAGTACTTCGCCAACATCTTGCTGCTTTACTCTCCATTAATACTTAAGCTGGTGGACAAGGTCACCCAAATGGAACTGGCCATTGATATGATCTGTCCCGACCATGGGATTCTGTGGAGGCAGGACCCGGCTAAAATCATAAATGCGTACGTAGAGTGGAGCGAACAGAAGCCGAAAAGAAAGGCCGTGGTCATTTATGACACCATGTGGCACAGCACTGAGAAAATGGCCCATGCCATTGTGGATGCCCTTGGCCAGGAAGGTGTAGATGCCCAGCCTATGCACTTGAGGTGCTGGCACCGAAGCGACGTCATGACAGAAGTCCTTGACGCAGGAGCAGTAATCGTTGGCTCCCCGACTTTGAACAATGGACTTTTCCCAACGGTAAGTGATTTTCTTACATACATGAAGGGTCTCAAGCCGAAGAACAAGATTGGAGCGGCTTTTGGGTCCTATGGCTGGAGCGGTGAAGCGGTCAAATTGATTTATAGTGAGCTTGAATCGATGAAGTTCGACCTCATTGATCCGAGTGTGAAAATCCAATACGTTCCCGATAACCAGGGCATCAGGGCATGCTATGAGCTTGGAAAGAAAATAGCCGAACAACTTCCACGTGAGTAGAGATCATGAAGATTCCAGTGATTGACTTGAGCCAATGTGATGATTGTGAGGCCTGTATAGAAGTCTGCCCCAGTGTATTCAGGCGCAATGAGGCGGGGTATATCGAGGTTGTTGACGTTGCTGAATATCGAGAAGACGAGGTGGATGAGGCTATCAAGAATTGCCCTGCTGACTGCATAACCTGGGAAGAGGTTTGAAAAAGCTGACAGGAGGTGAGTTGATGAAGAGAGTGCTCATTGCTTACTACAGCAGAACCGGAAACACGAAACAAATGGCGGAGTACATAGCTGAAGGAGTTCGCATTGCCGGATGTGAAGCTGAGCTCAAAAAGATCAGTGCGATCAAGAACGAAAAAGCGTTACATGGACATGACGCATATTTATTCGGTTGCCCGACCTACCACAGAGATATGACTGAAGGCATGAAGACCTTTCTCTTCCTGGCTCAAAAAGCAAACCTTGCAGGAAAGGTCGGCGGTGCTTTTGGGTCTCACACCCATAGCGGAGAAGCGCCTAGGCTGATCTTCGAGACTATGGAGTACGTGTTCAAAATGGACGTGACCGACTTGGGACCGTTTGCTTTGAAGGAAGATATTGTTCAAGCCACTGAAGGCTTACGTGCGTGCCAGGATTACGGGAAAGCCATAGGCAAAAAGCTTTCTGAATAATGCCTGATTCGAACATAGAAAAGGCAATGAAAAGGATAGAAACTCACAAGGAATGGAGGTAGATGTCATGAACAAGAAATGTACGATCGTGTTAGGGCTGGCAGTTATCATGGCTTTTTATACTGCCCTGGCCTTTGCAGCCGAAGAAGCATGTATCGGCTGCCACAAAGCAGTCTCGCCAGGCCTGGTGGCTGACTGGCAATCTAGTACGCATAGCAAGGAAGATGTGACGTGTTCGGTCTGCCACGGTGACAAGCACAAAGGGGCTAAAGATGCCCATCTTGCTCAACTGCCTGATGAGCAATTGTGTGCAGAGTGCCACGAAGAACAGTTTGGCCAGTTTGCAAAGGGCAAGCACAACCTTGGCTGGACATCCCTGAACGCCCTTCCCATCACCCATGTTGAGCCGGACGAGTTAATGGAGGGCGGCAGGGGCTGCGGAGGTTGTCACAATATGGGAATCAAGTCAGAAGCCCAGAAAAAAGACCAGCGAGACAAGGGCTACCACTACCAGAACAACTCCTGTGACGAATGTCACACGAGACATGCCTTTTCCGTAAAAGAGGCCCTTGACCCTAAGGCCTGTCAGCAGTGCCATATGGGCTACGATCATCCTCAGTGGGAGATGTGGGAAAGTTCAAAACACGGTACGCGTTATGCGGTGAAAGAAAAAGGCAAACTCACCGAAAAGGCGGCAGCACCAACTTGCCAGTTCTGCCACCTAGCTGATGGGAACCACGAAAACCACACAGCCTGGGGTTTCCTGGGCGTAAGGCTACCGCTCCCCGAAGACAAACAGTGGGCTGCTGATAGGGTAACTATCCTTAAGGCCCTCGGGGTACTTAATCCGGTGACTGGAGAACCTACGGCTCGGCTGGATGCGGTCAAGGCGGTCGATCTGGCTCGCCTAACCGAAGAAGCCTGGCAGAAGGAGAGAACAAACATGATTGCACGCTGCAAGCAGTGCCATGCTGAGCAGTATGCCCGTGAGCAACTTACCATGGGAGATGCCATAATGCGAAAGGCTGATCGTCTCATGGCAGAGGCCATTGAGGTAGTAGCCGGTCTTTACAAGGACGGCATTATCAAGAAACCCGACAATTATGCCTTTGCCTATCCGGACTTTCTCTACTTCATGCGAACCGGAGGTGGAAACCTGGATCAGGCATCACATATAGACCAGGTCTTGTTTCAGATGTACATGAAACACAGGATGCGCACATACCAGGCATTTTTCCATGTCAACCCTGACTATGCCTACTGGTACGGCTGGGCCATGATGGTTAAAGATCTGGGAGAGATCAAGGAACTGGCAAAGACAATAAGGGCTACGACAAAGAGAGAAGAATAGTCTCCCTTGCATTTGGAGGAGGTTGCAATGACCATTGATCGCGCAGTACTCGGTTTTGCAGGCGGTTTTGTCCTGATAAGCCTGTTGCTGTCCCAGATCCATCACCCGTACTGGCTCTGGTTTACTGCCTTTGTCGGAGCCAACCTTTTACAGGCATCATTTACCGGCTTTTGCCCCTTGGCAAAGATACTAAAGGGGCTAGGCATCAAGCCGGGCAAGGCCTTTGAGTAAAAAGACCGGATACCAAAAAGGTGATTTTCATGGCAAGACACAAGTCACAAATCAGAATGTTGTGCGGCACAATACTATGTATGCTGTTTTGCCTGACTCATATGGCAGTGGCTGCTGAGACACGACCGGCCACACCCCTTTCGCTTGGCCAGTCCATCAAGATTGGGCTGGCCCAGAGCCCCAAAATAGCATCAGCCCAGTCGCAGGTGGACGCCTCAAAGGCAAAGGTGCGTCAGGCACGCTCCGGATTTTTCCCACAAGTGGACATCACCGAGTCCTTCAAGCGGACTACGAATCCCATGTGGGCCTTTGGTACCAAGCTCAACCAGGAGGTCATATCGTCGGCTGATTTTGACCCTGGAAGGCTGAACGACCCAAAAGCGATGGAAAACTTCGGTACCACCCTTTCCGCCACCTTGCCTGTTTACAATCAAGGGCAGACCTGGATTGGCTGGAAACAGGCTAAGCTACACCGGGAAGCGACGTCTCTACTGCATGACAGGATTCGTCAGCAGGTCATTGTGGATATAGTTGTTTCCTATTTCGGAGTCCTTCTTTCTGAAGAGATGCTGGGGGTTGATAACCAAGCCTTGAAAACGGCCGAGGCACATCTCAAGTTAGTCAGATCGCGTTTTGAAAGCGGGCTAGTAGTAAAAAGCGATCTGCTGAGGGCTGAGGTGCGTATCGCCGAACTTGAGCAAGAGCGTTTGCAGGCTGAAAGCCAGGTGGAGGTTGCCCGGGCTGCCCTTAATGCAGCTATGGGTGTTGAGATCGGTCGATCGTTTGAGCTTGTTACCAATCTGGAACAACGGAGCGAAATACGCGACCCTCTGGAAATCTGGATCAGCAGAGCACTGAAAAGCCGTCCCGACTTGCAGCAGATGCGATTTCGGGAAATGATGGCAGAAGAAGAAGTCAAGAAGGCCAAAGCAGCACATCTGCCTGGCCTTTACCTTTCTGGAAGCTATGAGCTCAATTCAGAAGATTTTACCGAAACGGCCAACAACTATACAGTTGGGGCACTGATGCGTTTGAACCTCTTCAGTGGTTTTGGCCTGCAATCCAAGGTGCGCGAGGCAAAGGCTGGCGTGCGGCAGATGCAGGCCATGGTTGAGCAAGTGGAACTGGGTGTTAAGGTGGAGACCAGGCAGGCGTTTTTCGAGGCACAGAGTGCATGGCAGCGCATTCATGTGGCAGAGGCAGCAGTAGCCCAAGCAGAGGAAGGGTTACGTATCGTACGAAACCGATATGAGAGCGGCCTGTTCACTATTGTGAATCTTCTTGATGCCGAGGTGGCACTGCAACAGGCCCGCATGAACTACTTCCAATCACTTCACGATTTCGAGGTTGCAACAGCTCGACTGGGACTGGCTGCCGGAACGATAGATGAAACCTTCCGCTAATAGTCTGACATAAGGCACCGACTGCACAGAGGGTGGGAAGTGTGTGTCTTTGTCCTCCGTGCCGGTGCTGAGCCCGTTTTCTGAAGGAGCATGTGATGAAACACCGATCGTTGTCCATCCTTGCCTTTTTGATCCTGC
>CAZCWQ010000028.1:19094-29671 GCA_964502365.1 uncultured Desulfobacterales bacterium
AAGGAGCATGTGATGAAACACCGATCGTTGTCCATCCTTGCCTTTTTGATCCTGCTTTTACCCGTTGCCTGTAGCGACAAAATTGAACCAGGAACCACCACAGGCTTGTCGCCGGTTGTGAAGAATGTACGTGTGGCAACCGCGCAAATAACAGACCAGCCTGTCGTGTATGAGGCAGTGGGTACGGTACAGGCCGGTATCAAGAGTCAACTGGCCGGCAAGCTTCTGGGCACGGTGGAAGAAGTTCTTGTCCGGGAAGGCGATCAGGTAAAACAGGGTGACACACTGGTCATTATCGATCAGCGTCAGGTGAATGCCGGCCTTCGCAAGGCTGAAGCGACCCTATCCGAAGCTAAGAAAGCGCTGGCTGCATCCACCTCCAACCGTGACGCTGCCCGCGCTTCAGAAGAGCTTGCCCACGCTACGTATAAAAGGTACCTGAAGCTGAGAAGTGATGACTCTGTGAGCGTGCAGGAATTTGATGAGGTGGAGGCATCTTACCGGCAGGCAAAGGCAGCCCTTGGGCATGCAGAGGCCATGGCGGAAGCGGCAGTAGCTCGAGTAAAACAGACTGAAGCCGCCCTTGCCACAGCAGACCTTGCCAGAAAGGACGCGGTGATTAACGCACCCCACGATGGTATCATAACCCGGAAAATGGTTGACAAGGGCGACCTTGCCAAGCCCGGCATGCCTCTGCTGTCCCTCGAAACAACTCAGGGCTTTTGTGTGGATGTGATATTGCCGGAAACATATATTGACTATGTGGAGCCACACCAAAAAGTGTCTGTTAGCGTACCGGCGCTCAAGACCGGACCCTTGGAAGGCATCGTCTGTACCATTGTGCCGAGTGCGGATCCCAGAAGTCGCTCCTTTGTTGCCAAGGTAACACTGCCTATAGACAGAAGGGTCAGGTCCGGCCTTTTCGCTCGCGTACAAGTTCCTACTGGCCACAGCTCAAAGCTTCTAATCCCCCAAAAGGCGGTAGTTGTCCGCGGACAGCTCACAGGCTTCTATATGGTGGATTCTGAAAGCAGGGCCCACTTTCGCCTGGTTCGTCTTGGAAAGACCTTCGGCTCTTTTGTTGAAGTCCTTTCGGGACTCAAGGAGGGAGACCACTACGTCTTGGAGCCAACACCCAGACTTCTTGACGGTGCTCGAGTGGAGGCCTCCTGATGAAAGACAAGATAGGTGTGGCAGGCAAGATTGCTGGGTTCTTTATAGACTCCAAGCTTACCCCCCTAATTATTGTAGCCTCCATACTCTTGGGACTGGCAGCTCTTTACGCCCTTCCTAGAGAAGAAGAGCCCCAGATCATTGTTCCAATGATCGACATCTTTGTCCGGATGCCAGGTTCAAGCGCAAGGGAAGTGGAAGAACGCGTTACAAAACCCATGGAAAAGCTGCTGTGGGAGATCCCTGGGGTGGAGTACATCTATTCCACTTCAAGCCCCGGAATGTCCATGGCCGTGGTCCGGTTCTACGTGGACGAAGACGAAGAAGAGTCGATCGTCCGACTCCAGTCCAAGCTGATGGCCAATTACGACCTGATTCCACCAGGTGTGTCCCCACCCCTTGTAAAACCCCGCCACATCGATGACGTGCCCATACTCGCCCTTACCTTCTGGGGGGACGATGCGGACCATTACACCTTGCGCAGGGTGGCGGCGGAGGTCGAAGACCAGGTAAAGCGTGAAGACAATGTCTCAAGCACGGCCATCATTGGAGGCTATCGACGTCAGATCCGAGTGCTTCTGGACCCGGTCCGCATGGCTGCGTTTCATATGGATCCCGGTAGCATTGTGACCATGCTGAGGTCGGCCAACCAGGAGTCCGAAATCGGCAGCTTTCCGTCCACACAGGGCGAAATACTGGTCCATACAGGAGGATTCTTAAGTGATGCGGAAGAAGTCGAGCAGGTTGTAGTAGGTGTACATGGGGGTCGCCCTGTCTATCTGAAAGACGTAGCCAGCATTGTAGACGGGCCAGAGGAACCGGACCAATATGTATTCATAGGAACCGGACCAGCCGCCGCAGAAAAGAAAGTAGATGAAAAACCGTCCAGTAATCCTCTGTATCCTGCCGTCACCCTCACCGTTGCCAAACGCAAAGGTGCCAATGCCATTACAGTGGCTGATAGGGTCTTGCGATGTGTGGGGGGGAGCCGTGGAGTAATAATTCCGGACAATATACGCATGACAGTGACCCGTCACTATGGTGAAACAGCTAAAGAGAAGTCCGATGAACTCCTCCTGCACATGTTCATCGCTGTCTTTTCTGTGACCGTGCTAATATGGTTTACCCTCGGACGGCGCGAATCAGGTGTTGTAGCCCTTGCCATACCGGTAACACTGGCCCTGACCCTTACTGTTTTCTATTTGTACGGATATACATTGAATCGCATAACTCTGTTTGCCCTGATCTTTTCCATCGGCATCTTGGTAGATGATGCAATCGTAGTGGTGGAAAACGTGGTTCGCCATTTTCGGCTTCCGGAAAACGAGGACCGTCAGTTTTTTCAAGTGGCCGTTGAGGCGGTAAACGAGGTGGGAAATCCTACTATTCTTGCAACCCTTGCCGTGATTGCAGCGATTCTCCCCATGGCCTTTGTGGGTGGCCTGATGGGCCCTTACATGAGGCCTATTCCCATAGGGGCATCGGCTGCCATGGTCTTTTCTCTTCTTGTGGCCTTTGTTGTAACACCATGGGCATCCATGCGACTTCTAAAGAACAAAAACCATGGTGACACCAGCAGGCATGGCGAAAAGGAAGACTGGAGTACCAGGCTATATCGGAGAGTCATGACGCCCCTTATTGAATCGCCTTTGTGGCGACGGGTCTTCTTGCTTGGTGTGCTGATCCTGCTTTTGGCCGCGTGTGCACTCATTGGCCTGGGCTGGGTCCGCGTGAAGATGCTTCCTTTTGACAACAAGAGTGAGTTTCAGGTGATGATTGATATGCCGGAATCTGCCACACTGGAGGACACATCCAAAGTTGCCTTGGAGATGGGCGATTTTTTGAAAACCGTAAACGAGGTCACGGACTACGAGATTTACTCAGGCACAGCCGCGCCTTTCAACTTTAATGGTATGGTGCGTCACTACTATTTGAGGAGAGGACACAATGTGGCAGACATCCAGGTGAACCTGGCAAAAAAGCATCACCGTAAGGCCCAAAGCCATGATATTGCAAAACGTGTGCGACCTTCGCTCAACCGCATTGCAGACAGGTACAATGCGCGGATAAAAGTGGCAGAGGTGCCTCCTGGCCCGCCTGTGCTGTCAACGCTTGTTGCGGAGATTTACGGGCCGGATTATGAGCGCCAGCGCAAGATTGCCAGAAAGGTTGTTAAGATTTTTGAACAGACCCCTGGGGTTGTAGATACAGACTGGTACATGGAGGAAAAGCAGCCCAAGGTGAGCCTCGTTGTGGATAAAGAAAAGGCGGCACTCCACGGCATCAACGCAACCCAGATTGACCAGGCTCTCCAGGTGGCCCTCAAGGGCATCCAGGTAGGCCTGGCCCACCGACCCACGGAAAAGGAGGATGTGCCCATTTTGCTCCGGCTGCCATTGGCAGAGCGGGCAGGGATCAAAAGGCTAGAGGCAATCAAGGTCCCTTCTGAAGACGGGAGTCTGGTGCCGCTTTCTGACCTGATCTCTGTCCATGAAGCTGAGCTGGATCGCAGCATCTACCACAAGAACCTAATGCCTGTGGTCTATGTAACCGGAGACGTGGCTGGGGTCAAAGAAAGCCCAGTGTATGCCATTCTTGAGATGCGCAAGAAGATAGATGCCATCTCCCTGCCAGAGGGATACAAGATCAGCCAGTACACGGCTCATATACCGGAAAGCGACAAACGTTTTGCCATGAAATGGGACGGCGAATGGCACATCACTTACGAGGTGTTCCGAGATCTGGGAATCGCTTTTTGTGCGGTATTGGTGCTCATCTTCATTTTGGTGGTGGGCTGGTTCCAGTCAATGAGCACACCATTGGTCATCATGGCCGCCATTCCTTTCTCCTTGGTGGGAATCCTGCCTGCCCATGGGCTCATGGGAGCATTTTTTACTGCTACGTCCATGATCGGTTTTATAGCAGGTGCCGGGATTGTTGTTCGAAACTCCATCATCTTGGTAGATTTCATTGAACTGCGCCTCAAGCAAGGCATGCCATTGGATAAGGCCGTTATTGATGCCGGAGCCGTTCGTTTTCGTCCCATGATGCTCACGGCAGCAGCCGTTGTTGTGGCCGCGTCAGTGATTCTCTTTGACCCCATCTTTCAGGGTTTGGCCATATCCCTCATGGCCGGAGAGGTGGCATCGCTTTTACTATCTAGGATGACCGTTCCCATACTTTATTATTTGGATAAGCGATGGGAGTTTTCACACGGCCACGGACTGACGAAAATGGAAGCTGGCTAGGGGAGTAGTTGGTCAGTTGTGGTTAAACAGTGGAAGGCTTCGTGAGGAAGAGACTTGTTAACAACTGTGTCAAGGAAAGGGGGAGGAAGATGACAGAAATGATCAAAGCAACTATTTATACGCTCCTCATTACATCTGTTTTTACCCACCTGGCTCTGGGCGCCGGTTTTCCAATCAGTGAAGGTACTGAGGCCTGCCTCAAATGTCACCGATTGGTGCATCCGGGGATAGTAGCTGACTGGGAAAGGAGCCGTATGTCTAAAGTCACACCAAGAGCGGCAAGAAGCATGATCCTAAAAAAGAGGAGGGTTTCATTTGACCAGTTACCTCAGAAATTGGCCCGTATTAGCGTTGGCTGTGCTGAGTGTCACACCATGAACCCGAAAAAACATCAGGACACCTTTGAGCACAATGGCTACCAGGTCCACGTGGTTGTAACTCCTGAAGACTGTGCAACCTGCCATCCGGTTGAGTTGAGTCAATACAGTAAGAACCTTATGTACCACGCATACGGGAACCTTAAGAACAACCCCGTTTACTATGATCTGGTCAAGTCGGCAGACGGGATCCAGTCTTTTAAGGACATGAAAACGGTTCTAAGAGACCCTGACGATAAGACCATGGCTGATTCATGTTTCTACTGCCATGGCACGGTCGTCAAGGTCAAGGGCATAGAGACTAGGGATACGGCCGAGGGCAAAATGTCGTTTCCTGTCCTTTCCGGGTGGCCCAATCAAGGTGTTGGCCGAATCAATCCTGACGGCTGCATGGGATCATGCACTGCCTGTCATACCCGGCATCAGTTTTCCATTGAAATGGCCAGAAAGCCTTCCACCTGTTCCGAGTGTCACAAGGGTCCTGATGTACCGGCATACAAAGTCTATAAGGTCAGCAAACACGGAAATATCTATTCCGCCATCGGCAAGTCATGGGACTACAAAGCCGTTCCCTGGACCGTGGGAAAAGACTTCTCAGCGCCCACTTGCGCTACTTGCCACGTAAGCCTTCTGGTTTCCAAAAATGGTGAGATAGTAGCACAACGAACCCACCAGATGAATGATCGCATCAGCTGGAGGATAATGGGGTTGATTTACGCCCACCCTCATTTGAAATCTCCAGATACGACCATCATAAAGAACAAGGCTGGATTGCCTTTGCCAACAGAGCTGACCGGCGAACCTGTAGCCGAGTACTTGATCGATTCAAAGGAGCAAGAAAAGAGGCATAAGAACATGCAAAGTATCTGTCTTGCCTGCCACAGCCAAGAATGGACGAATGGACAGTTTGCCCGCCTTGAAAACACCATTAGGACAACAAACCAGATGACCCTGGCTGCTACCAAGATCCTCCTTGCCGCCTGGGACAAGGGCGCTGCCAAAGGGCTTGTGCAGAAGGACAGTATCTTTAATGAGGCTATTGAAAAAAAGTGGGTGGAACAATGGCTCTTCTATGCCAATTCGACCCGCTACTCCTCTGCCATGATAGGCGCTGACTACGGTGCCTTTGCCAATGGGCGCTGGTACATGTCAAAGAACATCCAGGAGATGGTCGATTGGTTGGAATTCAAACTGAAAGGCAAGAAGTAATTCATTGGGAGGTGTAAGGGTGATGAGAAAACTGTTAATCTATCAAATTGTCATGTTTGTTATGGCGCTTGACCCTGGTTTGGTCGCAGCCGAGTCACCACCGCAAAAGGGTGACGTCTTGCCGGAAATAAGGCTTACCGCACCCAAGGACCCTGATCACAGAAATTACCTGGGCCTTTCAGCTGAGAGTTCGTTTGAAATACCTCAGATTAAGGCCAAGGCGGTGATCATCGAAGTCTTCAGCATGTATTGTCCCCATTGCCAACGAGAGGCACCCCGGGTGAACGAGCTGTATCAACTGATTGAAAAAGATCGCCAGTTTAGAGGCAGGTTAAAGCTAATAGGTATTGGGGCGGGTAATTCGCCCTTTGAAGTTGAGGTATTCAGAAAGAAATACAATGTGTTGTTTCCTCTTTTTGCAGACAGCGACTTTTCTATCCATAAGATTCTTGGCGAAGTCAGGACACCGTATTTTATAGGTGTCAAGATAATGAATAGCGGAGACCATGAGGTCTTTTATTCCAAACTGGGTGGCTTTGATAAGGCCGAGGAGTTTTTGCAACGGATGCTTAAGCTCTCCGACCTGAAGTAGGAGGTGTTTCATGAGACAGAGTAGAAGCATTGTTGTGCCATTTGGATTAATAATGTCCTTGTTCTTGATTACCGCCACCTCAGGCAGTTCTTATGGAAGGTCAGAGGCATTCAAAAACAATATTTATGATCCAGGAACCCTTAAACCCAAAGATAGTGTTTTGAAGGTCAAGGTAGGGAGTCGTGCGCCCGACTTCACCCTTCCGGCCGTCTCCGGTGGAAAAATTTCGCTCAGCGAGTTCAGAGGGAAAAAGAACGTGGTACTTTCCTTTGTCCCTGCGGCGTGGACACCAGTCTGTTCGGATCAGTGGCCGGGCTATAATATCGTGAAGGACATCTTTGACGAGCACGATGCGATCCTTCTTGGTATCACAGTGGACAACATTCCAACTTTGTTTGCATGGACCAACCAGATGTCCGTGGGTAATAAGAGACTGTGGTTTCCAGTGCTTTCCGACTTCTGGCCCCACGGGGCTGTGGCTGACAAGTACGGGGTACTGCGTTCAGACGGGGTTTCAGAAAGAGCCCTGTTTGTGATCGATAAGATTGGTGTGATCCGTTATATCGACGTACACGATATCAACAAGAGACCTCCCCTGGAGGTACTGGTGAATGAGCTGGAGAAGTTAGGCAAATAGGTTGAACGCCGTACAAAGACCCTGCTCGGTCAGATTCCTTTTCTTGTTATTTGTCTTTCAGGTAGCCATTTGTCGTGGGGGATACGTGTCTGCAGTTGAAACAAAGGAAACCTCGTCTTCAAATCGATTGATCAATGAAAAGAGCCCTTACCTTTTACAGCATGCACATAACCCCGTGGACTGGTACCCTTGGGGAGAGGAGGCCTTTGCACGGGCAAAAATAGAGGACAAGCCGATCTTCCTTTCCATCGGCTATGCCACCTGCCACTGGTGCCATGTGATGGCACACGAATCCTTTGAAGATGAACAAGTGGCCAAAATCTTGAACAAGTACTTTGTTGCCATTAAGGTGGACCGTGAAGAACGTCCTGACGTGGACAAGATTTACATGCATGTGTGCCAGTCTTTAACAGGCCGTGGGGGGTGGCCCCTTTCCCTGTTCATGACACAGGAAGGGGCGCCCTTTTTTGCGGGCACATACTTCCCGAAATCGACTCGCATGGGAATGCCCGGGTTTATCGATGTCCTGAACCAGATTGCCGCGATGTGGCAAAAAGATAGGGCGAGTATCCTAAAATCAAGCAAAGCCATTACACAGGCCATTCAACCCAGATCCGACAAGTCGCACCATCCTGTGAGCGTGGACACCTTAAAGAAGGGCCACTCACAACTCGCAGGGACCTTTGATCCGACCTGGGGAGGATTTGGCCCTGCGCCAAAGTTTCCAACACCTCATCACCTGACCTTTCTCCTGAGATGCCACAAACGCAGCAGCAATTCCACGGCACTGGAAATGGTTGAAAAGACATTAGATGCGATGAGAAACGGCGGCATTTTCGACCAGGTCGGTTTTGGTTTTCATCGGTATTCCGTGGATGAGAAGTGGCTGGCCCCCCACTTTGAAAAGATGCTCTATGATCAGGCCTTGCTGGCCATGGCGTACTTGGAGGCGTATCAGGCAACAGGCAAAACCCGGTTTGCCGAGGTGGGCCGTGAAATATTCACCTATGTGTTGCGCGATATGACCGCTCCTGAGGGGGGATTCTATTCTGCAGAAGATGCCGACAGCGAAGGAAAGGAGGGTCTTTTCTATGTCTGGACGCCCCAAGAAGTAAAAGAGCATTTGGGGGAAGAACACGGAGATCTCTTCTGTCGTTTTTACGACATCACGGAAGCGGGCAATTTTGAAGACGGGAAAAACATTCCCCATATTCGAATGTCTCATACAGCCTTTGCTGCACGACATTATATGGATACGGCAAAGATCAAGGGACTCCTCGAAGATGGCATACGCAGACTCTTTGATGTCCGCAAAAAGAGGGTGCGTCCCCTTAAGGATGACAAGATTCTGACTTCCTGGAACGGCCTCATGATTGCTGCTTTTTCAATGGGATATCAGATACTAGGCGATCCAGCGTACAAGGAGGCGGCCCAGGGTGGTGCCCGGTTCATCCTGAAACACCTCAAGAAAGCCGATGACAGGCTTGTCCGCCGTTACAGGCAAGGCGACGCAGCTTACGCCGCATACCTTGATGACTACGCCTTTTTGGTCTGGGGGCTGATAGAATTGTATGAGGCCACGTTTGATATTTCATATTTGGAAGAGGCTGTTTCCCTAAACAACAATATGATAGAGATTTTTTGGGACGAAGAGAATGGAGGACTCTATTTCACTGGAAAAGGAAACGAAGAGTTGATCACACGGAGCAAAGAGCTTTACGATGGAGCTCTTCCTTCAGGCAATTCAGTGGCAGCCTTGAATCTCATCCGCCTGTCCCGCCTGACTGGCAATATTGACCTGGAAAAAAGGGCCGAACAATTGACTCAGGCCTTTGCCCGACAGGTTGAGGCCCAGCCCATGGGTTATACGCAGTTCTTGATCGCCCTTGATTTCATGGTAGGGCCTAGCAAGGAGATTGTCATTTCCGGGGATCCGTCCCTCAAGACAACCCAAGCGATGGTCCAGGCTGTTCGCAGCAGGTTTCTTCCCAACAAGGTGTTACTGGTGCGACCGCTAGGAGCGGAGGGTAAACGACTGGCCGTTTTGTCTCCATTTGTCAAAGGCATGGCTCCCATAAACAGCAGCCCTGCGGTCTATGTGTGCAAGCGATACACCTGCCAGACACCCGTAACAGAGGTAGATAAGCTGGACTCAGTCCTCGTACAATAGTCTGATCATAGTATTGGCTTGGGCATAAAGGGTCAGAAAGGAGATTCACAATGAAGCGCTTTGAATATGAAATTACCCGGCATACTGCTAACACTTTTGACAAGGTCATCTATTTTTGTTCGGAGACAGGCCAATGCAGCATCGAAGAAGTCTCCAAAGACGAGACAAGGACCTTGGCCGATCTTCTGAATAATCGTGGGAGGGACGGATGGGAGCTGGTACAAGTCTCTTTCGGCAAAGATGGCTTGATAGCCTTTTGGAAGCGCGGGGTTAAGGACAATGAGAAATAGCTTCTAGGTTGCGCGCTCGGAATGCCTTGTCAGTTCAATGGAAAGCTTCTTGAGATGCCCCTTCTCTTCTTCCACCAGCTGTCCGATCAATTCTCGCCCTTTTTTTTCCTCGGTTGCATCCTGCATGGCAAGAAAAAAAGTGATCGAGTCTTTCTCAAACTGAATGGCAAGCTTCAGGGCACCCACTGCATTCTCAATGTCTCCCAATGCATCGTCTAGCGTAGTATGGGGCCCGAAGACGTGCATCCCTGCCATCATCTGCAGATATTGATCTGTCTCATTGTCTGGGTCCCAGACAGTACTTTGCTTGGCTGATTCAGGAAGCTGTGACTTTAACGCAATAAACCGCTTCTCGTGTTCAATCTCATCTGTGGCGAGCCTGGCAAACACATCTTTTACGTCCGTATCATCCACCAGGTCTTGGGCCTTTTGATAAAAACGATATCCGTTTCTCTCAATCTCTATGGCCATCTGAAACACTTCCTTTGCATTGAATCCGTAAATCACTATAACCCTCCCATTTAGTCACCTGATATCGATGTCTGAAGCATTGAGCCCGGAGCTTTTCAAGGTGGCACTACCGCCCGACACTTACTGCTGAGAGCATCAAATAGTTTGCATCTCACGCAATATGGCAGGGGTCATGAGGTCTTTTCTAAGGTGACTGGCGGGAGGCCTTCATCATTTCAGGGAGTTATGGATGGGGGACCCCCTGGCCCGCTCGTAAGAGCGGGAACAGGGAGGGGGTTGGCTTCCCCCGTTCGTAACTCCTTGAAATGATCAGACCGGGAGCCTCAGGACCGAAGAGAAGACCTCATGAACCCTCCTGCGCAGTGATTAGTTACACTGTTTGCAAACAATATAATACTCTCAGTAGCAAC
>CAZCWQ010000029.1:0-29443 GCA_964502365.1 uncultured Desulfobacterales bacterium
TCTCTTCTATTAGTGAGCTGTAATTTGTCTTTTAGAACTTCATTTTGTTTACCCTCATTTACGGTTACACAAAATCATATACATGCCTAAAGTATGGAGGTGCTGCAATGAAGATGATTGGACTTATTGGGGCAGGCAGCTGCAATGATGAGATTTATGAAATGGCAAGAAAGGTTGGCGACGGCATTGCAAAGGCGGGCGCAATACTGGTGTGCGGCGGGCTGGGTGGGGTCATGGAAGGAGCCTGTCGAGGTGCCTGTGAGGCGGGCGGACAGACTGTAGGAATCCTGCCAGGCCCTGACAGGGCTCAGGCCAACCCCTATGTAACTGTTCCCATTGTGACCGACCTGGGCCACGGCCGAAATATTCTGATAGTCAGAAGCTCAGATGTCCTGATCGCTGTCTCTGGAGGATACGGTACCTTGTCTGAGATCAGTATCGCACTGAAATTGGGAAAGCCCCTTATAGGGCTGCGCACCTGGCCCGATATGGAGGAGATACGTTATGTCACCACACCAGAAGATGCAATTGCCGCCATCCAACAAAACGAATGGTAACACCTTAGCGCTTTGAAAAAGGCCGTTTTGTAAACGACATTGAGCAATTTCGGAGCTTTTTTCAAAAGGCTAAACTTTTACAACCAATGTAGCTTACGAAGCGATCTTGCGGGCGAGGCGTTGCACCTCCTCCATGACGTCTTCAACCGGTATGGTAAGAACAGTCCTGTCTCGAACCACCAGACGGCCGTCAATGATGACATCCCTGACATCGCTCCCGCTAACCGCATAAACAAGATGAGAAATCGGATCATACATGGGCGTAAGGTGAGGCTTGTGGGTATCGACAATGATTAAATCGGCCCGCTTTCCTACTTCGAGGGAACCGATCTGCTCCCCCAGGCCAAGGGCATCAGCACCCCACTTGGTAGCCAACATCAATACCTGCCGGGCATTGAGGACTGTAGGATCCATATCGTTGACCTTGTATAACTTGGCTGCCAAGTCCATTTCCTGAAACATGTCGAGATTGTTGTTGCTGGCACAGCCATCCGTGCCGAGTCCAACAGCCAGCCCCCTTTTCAGAAACTTCGGAACCGGCGCAACCCCCGATGCAAGCTTCATCTCGCTTTCGGTGGTGACCGAAACTGCAATGTTGCTCCCTGCCATGGTCTCTATATCTGCTTCGTCCACCCATATAGCGTGCACAACAAGAGTCTTCGAATTCAATATGCCAAGCCTGTCAAGGTACTGAATCGGGGAAAGACGATGTTTTTCGCGAACCTGCACCACTTCACTCTGCGTCTCGGCAACATGGATCTGAAAAAGGGCCTCTGCTTCATCAGCCACACTACGGGCTTGCTTCAACGTCTTATCACTGCATGTGTAGGGCGAATGACAAAAAAGACCGGGGCTAATCAAGCCCGTTCTACCTTGCCACCTATGGATGAACCGCACAGCTTCGGCAACATTCTTGTCGGGCTCAGGGACTCCGGGGGCCGGAAAGTCCACAATCCCCTGTCCAAGCACGGACCGCATGCCGGATTCCTCCATGGCTGTGGCGACACTATCTTCAAAGAAATACCCGTCACAGCAGGTGGTAGTACCAGACAATAACATCTCCGCGCACGCCAGGCGCGTGGCTTTATAAACGGTTTCAGGGTTCAGCCAGCGGCTTTCCGCCTTGAATATGTAGTCGTTCAGCCATGTCATCAGAGGAAGGTCATCGGCCAGGCCTCGAAAAAGGGTCATAGGCGCATGCGTATGTGTGTTGACCAGACCGGGCATGATGATCCCTCCTTGAGCATCTACGATCTGGAGGGCATAGGGCAGTGGTTGATTTGGCGCTCTTGCTTCAATGCGCTCAAGGCGTCCGTCTACCATGCACACGAGGCCGCCTTCGAGAATTTCAAAGGGTTCGTTGACTGTCAGAACTGTCCCATTATGAACCACGATGTCGTATGATCTATCTTTGTGCACGCTTTGTGTCTGTCAAGATTTGATGAAGTCGCCTTTGAGCACGATGTCTTTGGCGATGCGATTTACATCTCTCATCACCGCATCCACGTCCAGGGTAGTCAAGACCCTGTCTTCCATTAGTATCTTACCGTTGACAACAGTCGTGGCAACATCGTGGCCTGACACCGAATAGACAAGGTGGGAGTAAACATTGTACATCGGTATGAGGTGAGGTCGCCTGGTGCAGACCACGATGATATCCGCCTTCTTGCCAGGCTCCAGGGAGCCGACATGATCCCCCAGTCCGAGGACCCGTGCGCCATCAATAGTGGCCATCCTTACCACGGTTTGGGCGTCCATGACGGTGGGATCAAGGTTATGGACCTTATGGAGTTTGGCCACGGTATCCATTTCCTGAAACAGGTCCAAATCGTTGTTGCTGGCACAACCGTCGGTTCCAATCCCCACAATGATTCCGTTCTTGAGGAGCTCGGGCACAGGGGCGATTCCTGAGGCAAGCTTCATATTGCTTTCCGGGTTGTGGGCCACCTTGACATCATAGGCTTTCAGGAGCGCAATATCGCTTTCACTCAAGGCGACGCAGTGATCCGCAATCAGATTTGGGCTCAGAAATTCGATGTTTGCCAGGTATTCTACGGGGGATCTGCCACATTTCTCCCTGACCTGGGCTACCTCATGCTCTGATTCTGACAGGTGAATAACCATAGGGGTTGCATTTCGGTCAGCTATGGCTTTGGTTTTTCTCAAAAGATCGGCAGAGCACATATATGGGGAGTGGGGCTCTACCGCTATGGTTATCAAAGGATCATCTCGCCACTTTTCGATCAGGGTCTGCGTGTATTTCAAGCCTTCCTCCACAGGACCGTAGTTCGGAGACGGAAAGTCATAGAGCACTTCCCCTACCACGGCCCGCATCCCAGCGTGTTTTGCAGCCTCGGCCGTGGCATCTTCGAATAGATACATGTCACAAAAGGTGGTCGTGCCTGAAAGGATCATCTCAGCGCAGGCAAGAAGTGCTCCTTTATAGACCATCTCGGGTGTGAGCCTGGCTTCCGCAGGGAAAATATGTTCTTGGAGCCAGGTCATAAGGGGCAAATCGTCGGCGAGACCGCGAAAGCAGGTCATGGCCGCATGGGTGTGGGTGTTGACCAAGCCGGGCATGATAACGCCACCGCAAGCATCAATGATCTTTGACGCCTGATAGTGCGAACTCAACCCGCCATCAGGGCCGACCTCCACAATACGATCCCCGCTGACGGCCACAGCGCCTGTTTCAATCAGGGCGTTGTTGGGTGCCATAGTAAGAACCCAGCCGTTTCTTATCAAGATGTCAATCCACTTCATCGGGCAACTCTTCTATGACCCTTTCTATGATAGTCTGCAAACGGGGTGCTGTGCTCTCAGCGGTGGCGATGATTTCGTCTACCGTAGAAGGCTTTGGGTTATCAAGAAGATTCATGTTGGTAATGACGGAAAGGCCCAGGACGGCTGTCCCTCCGTGAACGGCAGCTATCACCTCAGGAATCGTGGAAAGCCCCACGGCATCAGCACCAATCGCCTTGAGAAAGCGGATCTCGGCCCTGGTCTCCAGAGACGGGCCTGGGAGACCCGCATAGACCCCTTTCTGAATCCGAATGGAGTTTTTGACGGCGGCCTCTTCTGCAATTGCTATAAGTGTGGGATGGTAAGCCTGCGTCATATCTGGAAATCGTGGACCCCACTCATCCACGTTTGGTCCGATAAGGGGATTGCTGCCCGTAAGATTGATGTGGTCAGTTATGACCATAATGTCGCCGACATCAAATAAAGGATTGATGCCCCCTGATGCATTCGACACGATGAGTGTCTTGATACCCAGGATCTGCATGACACGGACGGGGAAGGTAATTTCTTTCATACTGTAACCTTCGTAGTAGTGGAAACGTCCCTGCATGGCCATGACCCTCTTTTCGTTCATATTACCAAAAAGCAGCTTTCCGCGATGACCGGGAACCGTTGAGACAGGAAAGTTTGGAATCTCACGGTAGTCGATGGAAAGGGGCTTTTCCATACCCTCAATACTGCTGCCCAGACCGGTTCCGATAAGCAATCCAACGTGGGGTAAGTGTTCTATCTTGGACCCAACAAAGTCCGTGGCTTCCATGACTTTATTTTTGAACGATTCCATGGTATCTTTCCTTGTGATGCATTAAGAGCTTGCATAACCTCGGAAAGCGACAATCCAAAACCTCATATCAAAGAGCGAGGCGAGGTTATGCAAAGGTCTCGCATTAGTAGAATGTCGATTATGTTGAATGTCGTTCGCAAAAGACCTTTTGTAATTCTGTGCTGTTTTCATTCAGCCAAAATCATCGCGGTACCTTAGAATAGACAACTGCTTCTCGTCAAACAGAAATTGGTCGACTCACAGGTGCAAGCGGCCTGCGTGATCTGACGAACATCGTGACCGGGGGTATGTGGGACAGCAGCTAACCAAAACTGGTGTTGTAAAGGCTGTGGATGAGGCCATAGCAGTGGTGATTACCAGGCTTGACCCGGGGTGTGAGAGTTGCCAGGCCAAGGGTGCCTGTTCATCGCTTGGAGGTACTGGGGCAAATGTTGAAGTAAGGGCACGCAACACGGCCGGGGCTCAAGTCGGTGATGTCGTGACCATAGGCCTAAGGAGCACTTCCCTTCTCAAGGTATCATTTCTCGTTTACATAGTGCCCATATTGGCGCTTGTGGGAGGGATACTTCTGGGATCACTGGTGGCGAAACTCTTCTCACTCAATGAGAATGTACTCGTGGGCGCCCTTTCAGGACTTGCGCTTGTTGGCTCATTCATATGGATTAAGAAAAAGGGAGATAAGTTTTCTGAAAGACGGGAATTTGTCCCAGAAGTCATATCCAAGCGATCCCCCTCAAAGACAACAGCTCCTGCGGGGAAAGCAGAATGATCGATTTCCCTCAGTCTTTGTCGAATAGCCACTTTCGACTGTGTTCATGGGCGTATCTGCCATGCCTGTGGGTGTGAATGTGGGTATGGGGGATGCTTTCCTCGTCAAGAGAAATCTTCCCGTTGGCCATGTAGGTGATATAGTCGGTCGTCTCCAAGAGGAAGTCGATATTGTGGGAGACGAGGATGTAGGAAAGGTCAAGATCTTTGAGAATATCGATAAGTCTTTTTTCTGTTGTCTCATCCAGACCTGTGCTTGGTTCATCCAGGAGTAAAACTTCCGGTTCCATGGCAAGGACCGTTGCCAGAGATACAAGTCTTTTTTCGCCCCCGGATAGCTTGTAGGTGATCCTGTTTTCAAACCCACCCAGGCCGAGGGACTCCAAAGTCTTCTGGGCAATCATCTTGGCTTCGTGGCGTGACTTGCCGATATTCAAGGGGCCGAACGCAACATCCTCCAGGACAGTGGGGCTGAACAGTTGGTCATCGGAATCCTGAAAAAGCAGGCCAATTCTTTGGCGGACATGCCTGAAGTCTTTTTCCCCCTTGAGCAGCTTGCCGAAAATTTCGATCCTTCCAGAGGTGGGTTTCAAGAGCCCCATGATAATGTGAAACAGAGTGGTTTTCCCGCTCCCATTCGGTCCGATTAATCCCATTCGGTCCCACCTGTGGAATTGCAGATTGAGGCTATCCAAGGCTGGAACACTGCCCGGATAGCTGAAGGAGACATCCTTAAGGTTGATAATCAGACCACTGTTGTCCATTCCAATACTCCAAATACCAGGATCACAGCCAGCGTCAAGATGAGGCAGATTATGTCCTTGGCCTTCAGGGAGAATGTACTGAGGCTATAAAGGTTGCCTCTGAAACCGCGACACAACATGGCCTTGTGGACCATCTGCGCTCGGTCACAACTCCTGACCAAAAGCATCCCCACCAAGTGGGCGAAGGTCCTGTACGTGTGCATGTTTGTTCCCGCAAGGAAGCCTCGTATCTTCATGGCGTTCACTAGTCGGACATACTCCCGGTATATGACATGAATATACCGATAGGTGAAGAAAAAGAGGTGAACGATCTTTCTCGGGACTCTGAGCTCATGCAGGGCATGACCCAAGGTTAAGATGGGCGTTGAGGAAACCAGCGCAATCAAGACAACCATAATAGCGTTAGATTTAATGCTGATCCGGGCGGCATGTAACACCCCTTCATGAGTTCCGACCAGGGGACCAAGTGTGAAGAGCGATTCACCCTTGACGGTAAAGGGAAGAAAGCACCAAAGGAAAATGATCAGCATATTTACCGGAACAAGGCGGTGCAGAAGCTCCTTCACTGGTACTCTTCCCAGCCATATCAAGCATATCCCCAAAGCGAGAGCCGGCATCAGAACCACGAACCGATTGGACACAGCTACGATGACCGAAAAAGCGAACACCACTACAACCTTGACGCGAGGATCAAGCTTGTAAATTAAGGAATCACCACCGACAAACTCTTCTTCAATCACCCGCTTCTGCTATTTCCTTTTTCGACGATTTGCAACATACAAACCCACGCCTACAAGGCCAAAGATATAACCTATACCGCTTATTACCTCACTGAGCCTGGGTCCACGGTCAATGGAGTCGGCCAGCAAGTTGAAGACTGGTGCAAGTTTCCTGTCCAGGGACTCATCTATTAGGACCTTAATCTCCTGCTTGCTCAGGCCAACAGCTGCGGGAACAAGTACCTCCCTGCTCGTTTCAGTCTCTGCCAAAGGTGCAGCTTCTTCGATGGTAGACTTCACGTCAGGCCTGCCGGGTTCGGAGGCCTGAGCCTGTTCCATGATTTCCTCCACGGGTATCTTCCACTCCGCCATGTGCCCCATGGAGGCCGTCAGGACAACCTTGAGGTCGGTCTTTTTAGGTACCTTGAAGGCAAACTTGCCCTCGTCGTCGGTTTTGCCCTCCAGGAGTCGATTTCCTTCCTTGTCGTAAACGATCACCAGGGAGTTCTTGGTCTTCTTGCCTCCGCTAAACTTGCTTTGCGTGTAAACCGTATCCCCCTCTATCCACGCAAAGATGCTAACCTTGTGGGCCGATGCAGGCACATGGAAAGATACGAGCCAGATAAGTGCAACTAGGAAATAGACACCACATCTACGGATGGCAACTTTCAGGCTGGGATGACAATCCTTAAGCATAATGTCCCTCCAATAGCTCCGGTTTTACCCTTCTGAGAAACAGGGCACAACCAGCAGTCAAGACCCCCTCGATAAACATTACAGGCAAGTGGGCTGCTATTACCAGTTTGGCAGCGGGCAGGAAGGCCTCGCCGGTCAAATAAAGGGAAAATCCCACCATCACTCCACTGAGCAAGACAGCACAAGAACCACATGCAAAGGCCATGAAGGTCAATACGGGCACCTTGGTACCGACCTTCACTCCCATGCCAAACAAGTGGTAACAGATGACGGCGGGAAGGGCCATATTTAGGGTATTCACACCAAGTGTTGTAAGACCTCCGAACTGAAAGAGGAGGGCCTGGAGCGCCAGGCCTACCAAGATAGCAGGAAAGGCCTTCCAGCCCAAGATCAGCCCCAGGAGACCATTGAGGATCAAGTGTACTGAAGCAGGTCCAATAGGGACATGCACCAGAGAGGCAACAAAAAAAGTCGCAGACAGGATCCCAGTGGATGGGATATCTTCGTGATCAAGGCGCTTGAGGCCCACGGCAACTCCTGCTGTTGTCAAAGCCGCACCCGCAATCAGAATACCAGGGGAGAGCACCCCTTCGGAAATATGCATGCTTGAAGAACCCCTCTTCTTGCCACTTACTACTCAGAGCATCGAATAGTCTGCATTCCATGCAATCTAGGTAGGGATCAGTTACTTATTGCAAACAAATATTATATGATCTCAATAGTGACTGATCAACGCAGCAAGGAATGTGCCTTTCTCGCGACGAACGTGCCTCCTTTGAACAAAAAAAGCCACGAACACTGTCACCTTCTGATGACGCTGACCTTCGTGGCTTGATTTTTCCGTCTTGGATTGAGCCTGTAAAATCTGCGACCAGATGCTTCAGCACCTGACTAATATGAAACAAAGATATCATACAACACTATGAATTTGCTGTCAAGGGAACGAACGAATTTTGAGTTCTTCCACAACTCGATATGGGATCCGCATGTCTCCTTTTCCAACCCCGAGATGAACCTCCGGCTTCGCTTTTCCATGAAAATCGGTTCCTCCTGTCATCAACAGGCCATGGCGCAAGGCAAGCCGCTTGTACCGGGCCTCCGCTTCGGATCCATGGTCAGGATAATAGACTTCAACCCCTTTGAGTCCAGCCTGTTTTAAGTCTACGAAGATACGTTCCAATTCTGTCTCGTTGCTTGCATTGAGCGTAAACGGATGGGCCAGGACTGCGACTCCCCCTGCTCGCGAGATTGTCTGGATCGCCTCAGAAGGCGCAAGTCGGTACCTGGACACATACGCGGCCCCGCCTTTCTTCAGAAGACTGTTGAATGCCTCGTCAATACTTTGAACTGTCCCCTTATGAACCAGGACCTGGGCAATGTGAGGTCTTCCGATTTGTCCTCCACCCGACGCCTCAACGACTTCATGATATTGTATATCAACGCCGATTTCTTGGAGGTTTTCGACTATTCTTAGATTTCTCTTTGCGCGGGCCTCTTGGACGATCTTGAGGGTTTGCCTTAAGGACAAGTCATCTACACGTATTAGATAACCCAGAATATGCATGCTGCCGGTGGGAAAGTCAGCACTTATCTCAATGCCAGGGAGGATCTCAACGCAACGGGATTGGAGGTGGCTTGATGCTTCAGCCGAGCCTTCAACCGTGTCATGATCTGTAATGGCAATAGCTGAAAGGCCAATCTTTTCAGCTGCCTCAATGATCTCAAGAGGCGATAAAGAACCGTCGGAGGCAGTCGAATGGATGTGCAGGTCAATAAAACCGGAGTTTGCCGAGGCTGGTTGCATGAGGGAAAATGAGGGAGGCCCTAAATCCCAAGGGCATTTTCCCTAGCCTCTTCCTGGGTCTTACACTCTATACATTGGGTGGTAACCGGGCGGGCCTTCAGACGTTTGATCGAGATGTTATCACCACAGGTTTCGCAAATCCCGTATGTACCCTCCTCGATCCGCTCAAGGGCTTCGCGAATCTTTGCGATCAGCTTTCGTTCCCTATCCCGTATGCGAAGGGTAAAGTTGCGGTCCGATTCCAAGGCAGCCCGATCTGTTGGATCAGGAAAAGTAGGTTTTTCATCTGTCATACCGGACACTGTGCCGCTTGCCTCGGCCAGCAAAGACTGCAAACGTTCGTTCAGAAGTTTTTTGAAGTATTCCAGATCCTTCTTTCTCATTGTAATACCTACTCAGCAAGCAGAGTTGACAGTTCCGAAATAAGTGAATTTTGTTTACTTCCTTAAATAAAATTTTAAATTAGCATAGCTTGGAAACATTGTAAAGACGAAAGTTCAGTGGAAAAGTTCAAAAGCTGTGCGCTCTCTCAAACCTCACTACTACCGGATTTAATTGGCAATTTGAAGCCAAGGATGGTAGGCATAGCACAGGGCAAAGGGTATGGTGCTGGGATACAAAAACCTGGTGAGCAAGAGAAGATTCTGGTCGTGTCTCCTGGCCTTGGGGACTTCCTCTGTCTCTGTTCAACTCGTTATGATCCGCGAGGTTATGTCCACTTTTAGCGGCAATGAGTTGGTCATAGGGCTAGTGCTTGGTGCATGGTTTGTCTTTACGGCTCTAGGCAGTGCCATGGGCGTACCATTGGCCCGGAAGACAAGGCCCGAAAGGTCCCTTTTTTTCGGTCATATCCTCATAGCAGTTACACCCCTTGCCCAGGTTGCGGCTATTCGAGCCCTTCCCCTCCTTTGGGTGCGCGGAGAAATGCCCGGCCTAACCTCGGCCATCCTATCAAGCACCTTGATCTTCATACCATACTGTCTTGTAGCGGGTGCGATGTTACCAGTGGCAGGGGCTCTGATCGGAGGCAAGGAGACAACCAGCAAGGTGTATATTGTTGACACCATGGGCGATATTGCAGGCGGGCTCATCTTCAGCCTTGTCTTTGTGCATACCCTGACTCACTGGGACAGCCTCATCTGCCTTGGGCTGCTAAATCTTTGTGCTGCTGCTGTGATGACCTCATATGCAGGTATTGCCATTGTGGTGCTACTGGGGCTCGGCATCCTCGCACTCAGGCCTGTGCGCTTGGCCACTCTTTCGTGGCGTTTCCCCGGTCAAAGGATTATCATACACAAGAATACCCCCTTTGCGCAGTTGACCATCTCGAAGACTGGTCGGCAGCTTAACGTCTTTCAAGACGCTATACCTCTGTTCTCAACCGGCGACCTTAAGATGGAGGCCGTGGCCCATCTACCACTGTGCCAGGTTGAGCAAGGGGCAAGTATACTGCTGATTGCCGGAGGTGTATTTGGCACCATCGAGGAGATTGCCAAGCACAACCCAAAGCGTATTGACTATGTCGAACTCGATCCCGCTATCATCGACCTGGACAGGCTTATTGGCCGAAGCCTTTCCCGTCCCTTTGTGCATGTCCATGTTGGTGACGGCCGTCTGTTCGTAAAAAAGACAGCCACCAAATACGACATCATCATTGTAGACCTGCCAGACCCGGAAAATGCCCAACTCAACCGGTTTTACACACTGGAGTTTTTTCGTGAAGCAAAGTCTATCCTGACCCCTCAGGGTGTGGTCTCATTCTCCCTTATAGGTGCCGAAAATTACATTGAAGAAACGGGCTTGGCGGTGAACCGCTCAGTATATGCGGCCTTGAAAGCCACCTTCAAACATGTTTTGGTGTTTCCTGGGGACACACATTATTACCTGGCCTCAGATGCCCCCCTGATTACTGATATTGCAGCCGTGCTGGCCAAGCGCAGGATTCTCACCAAACGCTTGGTCGATTATGAACTGCACTCCATGGCAGATCCCTTACGCATCGATCTTCTCAGCCGTCTTCTGAGCCAACAAGACGTCACACCAAACAGGGATCTGTCGCCTGCTGCTTTCGGCCATCTTCTTGATATGTGGATGAAAAAATCGGGGAGCCCAAAAACGCTTCTTTACATCATGTTTGCGTTGACTCTGGGATTTGCTGTCTTTGCATGCCACAGGGACCTGATCGGTTTCACGATCATGACTTCCGGATATGCGGGCATGGCCTTTGAATTGTCTCTTCTGTTGCTATTTCAGGTCATATACGGTTACGTCTACTTGCGGATCTGCATCTTTGTGACCCTTTTCATGATAGGATCTACCATAGGGGCATTTTCTTGCGGAAGGTTCAAAAAGGGTGGGCAGCGGCAGATAATAGCGACAGAGGCCCTCTTTGTAGTGCTGACTGCGGCGGCCTGCGTTGCTGCCATGATCGGAGTGGGCGCAAGAAGCCAGGTCACATTGTTTGCCATGCAGTATCTGGTTATCCCTTCCTTGATCTTCCTTGTGGCGTTCGCTGCGGGCTGGCAGTTTTCAACCGCCTCTCGGATGACACGTGGCACTGGAGTGGAAATCACCGGCCGTCTCTATTTGGCAGACCTTGCAGGAGCAGCCTGTGGTACTATATTGACAGGACTGTTATTTCTTCCTAGAATCGGACTAACTGGGGTATTGATCTCGGTGGTCGTACTCAAGGGTCTCAGCCTTGTGCTGAATATGATGAAGTCGTAAAGAGTCTCTTGTGATGCAAACATCCCGCAGAAATTTTATCAAAACCGCTGTTTGTGCAGCCTGTGGTGCCTTAGTGGTTCCTTGGCATCGCGCATGGGCCGAGGAGCATTTTTCTCCCTCAGACTCCCATGTAAAGCAGGCATACTTTTTTAAGCAACTTGCCGATGGCACTGTCCAGTGCGGCACCTGTCCCCACGGATGCGTGGTTGTGCCCGGCAGCCGCGGAAGATGTCGCACCAAGGTAAATATCGAGGGGAAACTCTATACTATCTCTTATTCCAACCCATGCGTGGTCCATGTAGATCCGGTGGAAAAGAAGCCACTGCTGCACTTTTATCCCGGGAGCAAGGCGTTTTCTCTTGCAGTGGCCGGGTGCAATTTTCACTGCCTGAACTGCCAGAACTGGGAGATATCTCAGACCAGTGCGGACAAGACACGCAATTATGACATGCCTCCGGACGAGGTCGCACGGATGGCTTCAGATTACGGGTGCAAGAGTATTGCCTATACTTATTCTGAGGCCACCACCTTTTATGAATACATGGTCGACGTATCGACCAAGGCAAAAGAAGCAGGTATCAAGAACATCTGGGTAAGCAATGCATATATTAGTCAGGCGGCATTGAACCGACTATGTGACGTGATCGATGCAGCCAGTGTCAACCTGAAGAGCTTTTCAGACAAGATCTATTTGGATCTGAACGGCGGACACCTTGAACCGGTCCTTGAAACCTTTAAGACGCTGCACCAGCGTGGGATCTGGATGGAGATTATCAACTTGGTGATCCCCACGTATACGGACGATACTGAAATGATCAAAAGGATGTGCGGATGGATTGTGGATAACCTTGGACCTGACTATCCCTTACATTTCTCCCGGTTTTTCCCCAAGTATAAACTTGTCCACCTCCCACCCACTCCGATTGAGGTCTTGAACAGGGCTAAGGAGGTGGCCTTAAAAGAGGGTCTTCATTACGTTTACATCGGCAATGTGCCAGGCGGGAGTGATAAGACTCTTTGCCCCGTTTGCAAGCGCACCGTGGTCGAAAGAAGGGGATACACCCTGGTGGCAAACCATGTGAAACAGGGAAAATGCGAGTTCTGTGGAACCGCTGTTAGCGGTCGGTGGGAGCTATGAAAATAAAAAGACTTTTGCTCATTCCCGTTATCCTAGGGGTGGTTGTTGGCGGGGCCTGGAAGTGGTCGTTGGCCTCCGAACACACCGGCGCCACGTTGCGACCGATGGCTGTAGCCGGCCAATTCTATCCCAAGGGGCCCGATGAGCTGCGCCAGACGGTTCGCTCTCTCTTGAAAAGCGCCTCCGGCCTTAAGGTTGGCGGAAAAATCCGTGGGCTGGTGTCACCCCATGCCGGATATATCTATTCTGGCATTGTTGCCGCTGCAGGTTACAGACAGATAGACCCCTCGATCAATACAGTTATACTTATTGGACCCAGTCATCATGTGCTGCTGAGGGGTGCATCCATACCTGACGTAAAGGCTTACCAAACGCCGTTGGGAAACGTCTCCCTGGCAAAGCTTGCTTCGACTATTCGAAAACTGCCACTCTTTGTCCCTATGCCAGAGGCCCATGAAAAGGAACACTGCCTTGAGGTCCAACTCCCATTTTTACAAGTGATGCTCAAGGATTTTCAGATCGTCCCTATTCTGACAAACAGCGCAGACCCCAAGGCGGTCGCCGCTGCTCTTGCCGACCATATTGGTGAAGATACCCTGGTGGTGGCAAGCTCGGATCTTTCCCATTACCATTCTTATGAATCAGCGCGATCTCTGGACCGAATCTGCACTGATGCCATTACCAAGTCCGAGTTTTCCAGCATGCCGCTGTGCGAGGCTTGTGGCAAGCAGGCTATTTTAACACTGATGCATATTGCCAAGATTAAGGACTGGTGCCCCACATTGATCGACTACAGGAATTCCGGCGACACCGCAGGAGAAAAAGGCCGTGTGGTGGGCTATGCAAGCATTGCCTTTGTGGACAGAAAGGAGGTGTCAGGAAAAATGAACAAGGCCATGTCTACTGAGGACAGAAAGGCCCTGCTCACCCTTGCCCGCTCTGCTATAGAGGCGAAGCTTGTAAAGGGTGCCAAGGTGAAAAGACCTGAGTCCCTTTCTCCTGTCTTGACATCAGAGAAGGGTTGCTTTGTCACCCTGGAGAAACTCGGTCAACTTAGAGGCTGTATTGGGACCATCGAGCCTGTCTCGTCTCTTGTGGAATGTGTGGAAGAAAACGCCCAAAATGCTGCATTCCGTGATCCGAGATTCCCAGCCTTGACCGAGGAGGAACTGCAAGAGATAGATATAGAAGTCAGCGTGTTGTCAGTGCCACAAAGGGTTAGCTTCAAGGACGGAGAAGACCTGAAGCGCAAGCTCGAACCGATGGTTCACGGTGTGATCCTGTCTCGCGGTATGCATCGATCCACGTTCCTTCCCCAGGTCTGGAAGCAGTTGCCAGACAAGGAGCAATTTCTTGAGCACCTATGTCTAAAAGGCGGCATGTCCCCGAAGGCATGGCAGGATCCGGATACTGAGGTAAAAGTATACCAGGCGGAGGTCTTTGGCGAAGAAGATTTCAAATAACAGTAACAGGTCAGCCTTTTGAAAAAAGCTCGATTTTGCTAAATGTCGTTCACAAAACGGCGTTTTTCAAAGTGCTAAAGGGGTACAAATAACAGAGTCTCGCAAAAAGTCCGTATTTCCTACCACTTACGATTTCAGGCAAGGTCATCGATAGGACTTGAAACATGCGCGTAGCCATGTATTACAACAATAAAGACGTCCGGGTGGAGGAGATTCCCACTCCCAAAATAGGTCCGGGCGAAATCCTGGTACGCGTGGAGGCCAGCGGCATTTGTGGCAGCGATGTGATGGAATGGTATCGGATCAAAAAGGCCCCTTTGGTCCTTGGCCATGAGATTGCCGGAGAGGTAGTTCGGGTTGGCGAGGGGGTCGATCGTTACAAGGAGGGGGATCGCGTTGTCGCGTCCCATCATGTTTCCTGCAACACTTGCCGTTACTGCCTCAGGGGTCACCATACGGTGTGTGATACCCTTCGCCAAACAAATTTCGATCCCGGGGGCTTTGCCGAGTATGTGCGGTTGCCTTCCATCAATGTGGACCGGGGTGTGTATCTCATTCCTCACGGGGTTTCGTTTGAAGAGGCGAGTATCACAGAGCCCTTGGCCTGTGTGCTGCGTGCTCAAAGGATTGCCGGAATTCAGCCGGGCGACACGGTGTTGGTGATGGGAAGCGGGATTGCAGGACTGCTCCACATAGGGCTTGCTTGTGCCACGGGGGCGGGCCTGGTAGTCGCCACGGATGTTAATGAGGCCCGGCTAGATGCAGCCAGGGAGTTCGGGGCCGAAGTCATAATCCATGCAGAGGCAGATGTTTTGTCTGAACTGCGCCGGGCAAATAACGGCTGGCTGGCAGACAAGGTCCTGATATGTACTGGCGCCATATCTGCCAACTTGCAGGCATTGCAATTGGTAGAACGGGGGGGCACCGTGCTGTTCTTTGCCCCCACTGATCCAGGCAAGACTATTCCTGTCTCTATTAACGATCTCTTTTTTCGCAACGACATAACCCTCACCACATCGTATGCCGGAAGCCCGGCAGATCACGTGACCGCACTTGAACTCATTCGCGCTCGCCGTGTACAAGTAAGTAAAATGATTACACATCGACTTGCGCTGGCTGAAACCAGCAAGGGATTCCAACTGGTGGCCGAGGCCGGCGGTTCAATCAAGGTGATAATAGAGCCGCAGAGATGATGTTTTTTCGGTTGCTTAGGTTGATGAAGTCGCCAAAGGCTTTTTGCGATTCCATCTTAGGTTGAATGAGTAAAAAGGAGGAGACAGCTATGGCTGATGCAGAAGGGATTCTGGAGGCCAGGAACGTATCCCAGTTGCCGTCGGACAACGGAAAGGCAAGGGAAAAATCGATCAAAGGTACTGACAACCTTGGATGGGGGATGAGAAATCGCCTGTCGCGATTGATCAAGCCCGATGGGCATTGTCAGTTTCTTCCCATAGATCATGGATATTTCCAGGGCCCCACCAGGTGTCTTGAAAGACCCGGTGAAACAATCAAGGAGCTTCTTCCTTTTGCCGATGGTCTATTTGTAACCAGAGGGGTTCTGCGTGCCTGTGTGGACCCGGATGTTACAACGCCCATCATTTTGAGGGTTTCGGGGGGCACCAGTATTATCGGCAAAGACCTGTCCGATGAGATCATTACCACTTCAGTGGAGGAAATGATTCGGCTGAACGTGGCAGCAGTGGGCCTTTCGATCTTTGTGGGAGGTGATTACGAGAAGCAAACTCTCGAATCCCTGTCTGAACTCGTCAATGAGTGTGAAGACTATGGTATTCCCGTCATGGCTGTCACGGCCGTTGGCAAAGAGCTTGAAAAAAGGACCGCCCGTTACCTGGCCCTGTCGTGTCGTATTGCTGCTGAGTTAGGGGCGAGGATAGTCAAGACTTACTATTGCACCGAGGAGTTTGAGAAGGTGACCAACGGGTGTCCGGTACCGGTGGTCATGGCGGGTGGTCCGAAGTGCGAGACAGAGCTGGAGGTCTTTGACTTTGTTTATGATGGGATGAAGAAAGGTGCCATAGGGGTCAACCTGGGAAGAAATGTGTGGCAAAACCCTCACCCCGCGGCGATGATGAGGGCGCTAAATGCCGTAATCCACGACGGAGCTAGCCCGAAGCAGGCATTCGATCTGTTCAAAAGTCTCCAAGCAGAGTAGAAAATCAATATTGGATATTAATTACAATTTGATAGCTTTGCATAACCTCATAATTGTCGCTTTTCGAGGTTATGCAAAGCTATCAATTTCTATCGGGCGTCGGGGTAGAGTCGTGAGAGGGCGTGCGGACGGGCTCCCAGGTAATAGCGGATCATAAGGGACCAATTTCTCAAGGTTGTGAAGATCAACCTCTCGCTCTCCCAGCGTCGGGCCGATGTCTGTACACAGCCACGGGCCAACCTGAAGCCTCCCAAACGGGTTAACCGGCGGACGAGATCGACGTCTTCCATGACAGGCCAATCTCGGAACCCGCCTGCCTTGAAGTAGGCGGATCGTCGAACAAACAGGGCTTGGTCGCCATATGGAAGCCTTAAGAACCGTGATCGGAGGTTGGCCATGAAGGCAATGAGATCCAGTGCGAGTCCGGGTGGATGGATGCGAAGGGAAAAGGCGCCAAAAACAATGCGTGGATCGGCCAGAGCCTGGTGAATGAGATCCAGATATCCGGGCGGTAGTTGAGTATCTGCATGGACGAAGAGCAGCACGTTGCCCTGTGATCGACGAGCCCCTGTGTCTTGCTGATGCCCTCGACCTGCGGGTGAGATCAGCACATTAGGAGTGTATTGACGGGCTATCTCCACTGTTGCGTCCGTGCTACCGCCATCGACCACAATGATCTCGGCAGATTGGTCCTCGAGTGACTCCAAAGTCTGGTCCAAGGTTGCAGCTTCGTTAAGTGTCGGGATGATAATCGATAAGGATCGTCTTAAATTGAACTCAATGTCTTCCAAAGGTCTCATCGTGCACCTCGTGGTGATATTATTGTACTTTTGTTCAAATTATGCAAGACTCGGGGTTGTGCGGGGGTCTAGCATATTGAAAAAAGCTCGACTTTCCTCAATGTCGTTCACAAAACAGCCTTTTTCAAAGCGCTAAAGTGTTACGAAATCAAAAAGTGGTTCCGTATCATCATGGAGGGTAAATGAGTGAGGGAAAGCGATATGAGGGGTCCCTTAAAGGGCACTTTTTAATTGCCATGCCAAGTTTGGCAGACCCGAATTTTCACCAAACAGTGACCTATATTGGTGAGCATACCCCTGATGGGGCAGTCGGGCTGGTTATCAATCGTGTCCATCCGGAACTGACCATGGAAGCTGTGTTCAAAGAATTGAACCTGAAATCGATTCCTGAGATACATTCCCTCCCCCTTCATATAGGCGGTCCTGTTCACACTGAACAAATTTTCATATTGCATGGTCCTCCGTTTGGCTGGGCAGCGAGCCGCCAGGTGAGCTCTACCATTGCCTTGAGCAATTCCAAGGATCTTGTTGAAAGGCTGGCCATGGGGGAGGGACCTGAATCCTTCTTGCTCACCTTGGGATGTGCAGGTTGGGGGCCAGGCCAGTTGGAATCCGAGATCATGGCCAACTCATGGCTGACCTGCCCGTCCAGCGACACCATCCTCTTTCAGACCCCCACTGAGCAGCGGTGGGAACAGGCTGCCAAGCTCATCGGGATCGATCCGGCACGTCTTACCAATACAGCAGGACATGCCTAGCATATCCTAACGATGTCTTGTTCTAGCGGTTCTTCAAGGGCATTGTCTTGGAGGGCCGTTTTTTCAGTCTGATGAAGCCTGCGCGAAGAATTTCTTCTCAATCGTAACTCTTCTTTTTGAACTGCCAGTACATAGCGATGGATCGCATTGATGAAATCATCGCTCAACCCTAAGAAGCGGCAATGGCACATACCTTGTAGGTCAATATCAATGATTTCTATCTTCACAGATAGTGTCACATTTTCCCCCGGCAGATCAAAAGTGATCGACTGAGAGTCCCCCACCTGAAAACCGTTGTTGCGAAAAGATAGCCCTCCTGCACTAATATCGTATACGAGGACGGGTTTTGCTAGAAACTCTGTACCTATCGGCTTGGCGGGAAGGGGGCAGACTCGGAATGACGCGCGCTTGTCACTTGAGTCAAAAGAAATTATCTCCCGGTCATTCTGTTTTTTTCTCCAAGACAAATTCCACCCTCCTGTTGCGAGCTCGGTTAGTTTCGGTGTTGTTTGGGACCAGGGGGAGCAGTGACCCGTATCCGGTTGCCGTAAGCCTGTGAGGGTCCATTCCCCTGTCAACAAGATAGCGCAGTACGGTTGTGGCTCGGACGGCTGATAGTTCCCAATTCGAAGGGAATTGCGGTGTTGAAATAGGCATATTGTCCGAATGACCTTCGATACGGAGGTTATATTCTGGATGACGCTCTGCTATCCTGACAATGTCATCAAGTATGGGCAAGGCCCCTGAGTTTAAGACTGCAATGCCGGATTCAAAAAGGATCTTGCCTGTTACCCGGATAATAACCTTCGACCCCTCTATGGAAAGGACGATATGATCGCTCAGATTTCTCTTGTGGACGAAATGCTGGACATCTCTGAAGATATCCCTCGATTTGAGTCCGATCAAATCCTCCAGTGGAATCTTTGTCTCTGTCGGGCCGTGCCCCCCTGAAGTCGGTTTTGAAAGGTCAACATGCAACGGAATCTCAGGGATCTCGGCGATCAGTTCGAGAAGGCCAATAGGCGGTGATTTTTCACCCAGACTTATTTGAATCGCGGATACGGCTTGTTTGAATTTTGCCAAATTCATGGTAGATATGGAGAACAGCAGGATGAAAAAGGTGAGCAGGAGAGTCATCAAATCCGCATACGTGACCAGCCAGCCTGCCGCAGAATCCTCTTCCATGAATTCAGAGATGGCCTGACTAGATTTTTCCATCTTGTTTTTACACCGTTCGTTTCATGGGCCTGCGTACTTTGGCAGCTATGTAGGAAGAAAGCTTCTCATAAACCAACATGGGGTTGTTGTCTTCCAAGATAGATATGCCTCCTTCAACGATGATCTCCATGTTGACGAGTTCCAACAGTGTCCTGGACCTCAGTTTGCCGGCAACAGGCAGGAAAAATAGTGTGGAAAGCAGAGAGCCGTAAAAAGTGGTCAAAAGGGCTATGGCCATGGCCGGTCCGATTGTCTTTGGGTCTTGCAACGTGCTTAGCATCTGGATCAAGCCTATTAGTGTCCCCAGCATACCAAAAGCAGGGGCATAGATGCCCATTTTCTTGAAGACATCTTGGACCATAAAATGCCTTGCCTTCATCGCGTCCATTTCGATTGCCATTGTCTTGTGAAACAACTCTTCTTCAGACCCATCAGCGATTAGATTACAGACCTTTTTCAGGAATGGCGATTGGGTTTTCATATCGCCCAATTTTATCAGCCCCTGTCTACGCGTGGTATAACACAGTGAAATCATAGTTGATACCATGTCGTTGGGGTCTCGTTTTTTTTCTGAAAAAACAAGAAAAGCAGCCTTAAAGGCAGACACTACATCTCTTATCTGAAAGGTTAAGAAGGTGGCCGCTATAGTGCCGCCAAAGACCACCATGAATCCAGGCATATTGAAAAAGTTGTGTGCACTGCCCCCTATGAGAATGGCGGTCACAATCAGCAAGACGCCTGAAATAACCCCGACTAAAGACGCTACATCCATGAATAATCCACTACGTTTCTTGTTCCAGAAGCCACAGTGCTCTGGTCCGCGGTCTGAATTCCCTCCTGCGCCGTTCGGGACGCAATGGCCATACTCCTGACCATTCTGTTCGCATGATGATTTTGCACAATGACAATCTTTGCAGGAATCATGCCGATAAAACAGATCAATATTGAATGGAGGTCCGGCTTTTCCGGACAAGCCGGAAAAACGGAGCACGCGCTGTTTCAAGGCAGCGAAACAAGGTCGTATTCGAATAATAATTTGCAATTCTTCGCATAAAATATTAAAGGCGACAGTATTATAAACAGGTGACGCAGATCTAGGAGGCAACATGGCCAAGAAGAAGCGGGTCACTAGAAAACAACTACTAAAAGAGCCTGACGAGTTTCTGACCGTTTCGTCCAAGATGATCCGGTTTGTCACAGAGAATCAGAAGCAAGTTTCATATGCACTGATAGGCTTGCTGGTTGTGGTGCTGGCTTTTGCCGCATTTCGGTATTTTTCGAACCTGTCGGAAGGCAGGGCGTACGCCATATTCGAGGAGGGGCTTATCCATTATATGAATCAGGCTTCCGGAGACAAATCAGCCCACTCCCAAGGGATAGCCGAGGAGAAATTCGCCCAAGTATTGGCAAAGTACTCATCAACAACTGCAGCGCGCCTAGCCCTGCCTTTGTACGCAGACGTGAGCTATGAGGAAGGCTCTTACGACAAGGCGATTGAACTCTATGAGAAAGCCCTGGGGGCTTTCTCGGAAAAAGGGTCACTCCGATTGCTAATGTGGAACGGCCTCGCATATGCGTACGAGGGGAAACAAGATTATAGCAGTGCAGCTCAATGTCTGCGGAAGATAACGGAGTCTGGGGGTGAATTCCTCAAGCCAGATGCCTTTTTCAACCTGGGGCGGATGTACGAGGCCTTGGGCAACACAGAAAAAGCCCTGGAGACATACGAAAAGGTGGTCAGGGATTATCCTAAATCTGTGAACTTCCAGATTGCCAGAGAAAAGGTCCAGCGGCTGAGTGAATAATGTTGACTGCCTTGCGGTTTGGCTTCTACGGCAAAGAACGCAGCATAGTCTTATCTCGACTTGATCGGCAAAATCAATTGTGGTAACAAGCTGTTGCAAAGGAGGTTGAGGTATGATCTACGACGAAGAGTTCGAGACTCTGCCGAGAGAGGCCCTTGAAGCGATTCAGCTGAAAAGATTAAAGGATTTGGCTGAAAGGGTATACGCTACCGTTCCCTTTTACAAGAAGGCCTTTGATGAAAAAGGGGTCAAGCCGGACGACATAAAATCGATACAGGACTTACATAAACTCCCATTTACCATGAAGGAGGATTTGCGTGATAATTATCCATTTGGCATGTTTGCCACCCCCATGGAAAACGTGGTGCGTATCCATGCCTCTTCCGGCACAACAGGCAAGCCAACAGTAGTCGGTTACACACGCCGGGACATTGATACCTGGTCAGAGCTTATGGCCCGGACACTGGCAGCCGCGGGTACTCACAAAGGCGACATTGTACACAATGCCTATGGTTATGGTCTCTTTACCGGTGGGCTTGGCTTCCATTACGGTGCAGAACGGCTCGGGGCATCGGTGATCCCGGTATCCGGCGGTAACACCAAGCGGCAGATTCTGCTGATGAAGGATTTTGGGCCCACTGTCCTAACCTGCACACCTTCGTATTCCTTGCACCTGTTTGACGTGGCGGCTGAGGAAGGGATACACTTCAAGGCGTTAAAGTTCAGGGTGGCGGTTTGCGGTGCTGAGCCCTGGACCGAGAATATGCGAAAGGAGATAGAAAACAAACTCGGTCTTCATGCCGTGGATATCTACGGCCTAAGTGAGATCATAGGCCCAGGTGTGTCAGTGGAATGTGTGGAGGCCAAAAACGGGCTGCACATTTTTGAAGATCATTTCATTCCCGAGATTATAGACCCCCAGACGGGTGAGCCCCTTCCCTACGGGGAGACCGGGGAACTGGTTTTTACCACGTTGACCAAACAGGCCTTTCCCCTCATTCGATACCGTACGCGGGACCTGTCCGTACTCTATCACGAGCCGTGCAAGTGCGGGAGGAACCTGGTCCGCATGGGGCGGATTACTGGGCGCTCTGATGATATGCTTATTATTAGGGGCGTAAACGTGTTTCCGTCCCAGATAGAGAGTGTTTTGATGGCGAGAAAGGATGTGGCGCCCCACTATGTGTTGATCGTTGATCGCAAGGAACGCATGGATACATTGCAGGTGGATGTTGAGATCGATGAAGGGGCCTTTTCAGATGCTGTAAAGGATCTTCAGAAGATGGAGCAAGAAATTCAAAAGGACATAAAGGACCTGTTAGGCGTGTCATGCAAAGTTCGGCTGGTGGAGCCAAAGGGCATCCAGCGCAGTGAAGGCAAGGCGCAACGGGTTATCGATAAACGCAAACCTTGACAAGGGAGGCTGTGTCATGCTGGTTGAACAGATATCCATATTTCTGGAAAACAAGGCGGGCAGACTGGCCGAAATCACTCGGGTGCTGGCACAGGCAGGAGTTAACATCCGGGCCCTTTCCTTGGCTGACACATCTGATTTCGGTATATTGCGCCTCATCGTCAGCGACAACGATAAGGCCAAGGCTGTCTTAAAAGAACACGGTTTCACTGTTGGAAAGACGGACGTGGTTGCCGTAGAAGTGGAAGACAGGCCTGGAGGATTGAGCCACATCCTGGGCATCTTGAGCAAGGAAAATATTAATGTGGAATATATGTACGCCTTTGTCCAGCGCAGTGGTGAGAATGCAGTCATTGTCTTCCGCTTTGATGACATTGATGTAGCAGTCAGACTTCTTCAGGAAAATAACCTAAGGGTCCTTGAAGGTAAAACCGTTTACACACTGTAGGCGTCCATAGTGGGTGCTTGCAAAATTCAATGAGAAGGAGGGCAACAGCAATGAAGGCGAAGTGTAGTGTTGGCAGGGGAGCGGCTTGCTTACTGGCCGCAATGTTCTTGGCTGCTTTAATCCTGATCCCGGTGATGAAGGTGTACGCCCTTGAGGCCTATAAGGTGGGGGCAGTATTTTCGGTAACCGGCAGGGCATCCTTTTTGGGCGACCCCGAAAAGAAGACGGCCCTCATGCTTGAGGAAGAGATCAACAAGAAAGGTGGTATCAATGGGCATCCCTTGGAATTGGTTGTCTATGATGACGAGGGAGACTCCACCAAGTGCGCCCTTGCTGTAAGGAAGCTGATCACCCAGGATAAGGTCTGCACTATCATTGGACCTTCCCTGAGCGGCCTTTCTCTAGCCGTGCTTCCAGAGGCGGAAAAACACCAGATACCCCTGGTGTCTTGTGCGGCCAGCTACAAGATTGTCACCAAGGATCCCGAGACAGGCGAACAGTGGAAGTGGGTATTCAAGACACCCCAGTCTGACAGCATGGCCGTGGAGGCCATCTATACTCACATGAAGAAGCACGGCATCTCAAAGATTGCCATTATCTCGGTAACAACAGGCTTTGGCGCAAGCGGCCGCGAAGAACTGCTCCGTCTTGCCCCAGAGTACGGTATGACCATTGTGGCTGACGAAAAATACGGCCCAAAAGATACAGACATGACAGCGCAGCTCACAAAGATTAAGGGATTGGCCCCGCAGGCTATTGTAAACTGGTCAATCGGTCCCACCCAGGTGATTGTGGTCAGAAACTGGAAAGAGTTGGGCATGACAAACATCACCTTCTATCAGAGCCATGGTTTTGGAAGCCGAAAGAACATTGAGCTGGCCGCCGGCGCTGCCGAAGGCGTATATTGTCCACTGGGCGGGTGCAACATTGCTGATATCCTTCCGAACGACCACCCGCAAAAGAGCGTCACAATGGCATATCTCAGGAACTATACTGCAAAGTACAATGAGGGACTCTCATCGTTTGGTGGTCATGCATGGGACTCCTTGAATATGGTAGTAAAGGCATTGAAAGCTGTTGGACCTGATAAGGCGAAGATCAGAGACTACCTGGAAAACCTCAAGGGCTTTGTTGGACAACACGGCGTGTTTAACTTCTCACCAAAGGACCACAACGGCCTGACCAAAGAGGCCTTCCAGATGGTTGTGGTAAAACACGGAGACTGGGCGTTGGCCAAATAAGATGGGTTGAGCCGGTTTGGCCTGTTCGGCTGGTTGAACTCATTGCCTGCCGATATGAACGCAATTTGTGAGGCTCAAACCAACGGGCTAACAGGCTCAACCGGCACAACCAAACCTTATGGACAAAATTTCTCTCGCGGGCCAGCTTTTTCAGTACACGATAACAGGGATAACCATCGGAAGCGTCTATGCGATGGTGGCTATCGGCTTTAACATTATTTACAACGTTACCGAGGCCATCAACTTCGCACAGGGCGAATTTGTCATGCTGGGGGGTCTGGTCATGGTGTTTTTCCGGGTCTCCCTGAACATACCGGTGGCATTTTCCCTCCCCCTTGCGATCTTGACGGTCACGGCAGTGGGCATTTTGTTGGACCGACTGGCCATCAAGCCGATTCGCAAGCCTTCGGTCCTTGCCGTAGTTATCGCTACTATCGGAGCGTCTTTCTTTATCAGGGGGGCTGCCATGTTCATCTGGGGCAAAGACCCGTTTGACTTGCCCCCCTTTTCCGGCCGAAATCCTATTTGTTTTCTTGGAGCTGTGGTCCAACCTCAGGGTCTCTGGGTGATCGGTTTCCTCACAGTAATAGTCATCGTGCTTACCCTCTTTTTTGACCGTACAATTCTGGGAAAGGCCTTGCGGGCATGTGCAGTGAATCCCAAGGCATCCAGCCTAGTCGGGATAAATGTTAAGCACATGGTCCTTGTGTCCTTTGCTTTGAGTGCGGCCATTGGTGCCTTGGGAGGCATTGTGATCACGCCCATCTCTCTCATGGAATACGACCGAGGGGTCATGCTTGCGGTCAAGGGCTTTGCGGCCTGTGTGCTGGGTGGCGTGGGGAGTTTTCCCGGAGCTGTAACAGGCGGCCTGTTGATCGGGCTGATAGAGTCTCTTGGGGCGGGTCTCGTTTCCTCCAGTTACAAAGATGTCTTTGCCCTGTTGGTTTTACTCGTTGTTTTGTTCGCAAGGCCAAGCGGCTTGCTCGGCAGTGTGGAGGTGAGCAAAATAAGGAAGTTCTGACCTGTCTCCATTCATAGACGCTCTGTAGCACTTTACGTCTTCAATAAGGCCAGAGATTTGCGACCTGAAAAGGATAAAACTGCTATACACATTACAGAGTTTGGGTTGGGTCTGTTCTTGCTCCCTTTGCTTGCCCAACGGATAACCCTTTTGCACCATTACATGGATGTCATGGTCTTTGCAGGGATTTACAGTATACTGACCATTGGGCTGTGTCTTCTGATGGGCTATGCAGGCCAGATTTCCCTTGGACATGCCTCATTCTTCGGACTGGGGGCCTATATCTCAGGTGTGATAACTGCCAAATATGGTGTCAACCCGTGGCTATGTCTACTCCTCGGCATGCTGGTCTCAGCCGCAGTGGCCTTGCTTGTGGGCGCCCCGTCTTTGAAGCTGAGGGGACACTACCTTGCCATGGCTACGCTGGCATTTTGTATAATTGTTACGGTCATTTTCAATGAGACAATAGCGTTTACCGGAGGGCCCGACGGACTGGCCTTCATTCCAGGCATCAGTATTATGGGGTGGGCTCTTGATTCGGTTGTAAGATATTACTACTTTGTCTGGAGCATAGTCCTAGTGGTGTTGCTCCTTTGCCTCAACATTATTCGATCCAGGGTGGGCCGAGCTCTACGGTCAATACACGGCAGTGAGACGGCAGCAAGCGCTGTTGGCGTGAATGTTGCCAAATACAAGATCTATGTTTTTGTGCTGTCGGCTGTGGTGGCCTCTGTTGGCGGAAGCCTGTATGCCCACTACTTAAACTTCATTAACCCTTCCAGCTTTGACCTCTTTGTGTCAATCAAGCTGCTTATCATGATAATCTTGGGGGGGATGCACAGCGTTTGGGGAGCGATCGTTGGCGCCATGCTGATTACCTTTCTCAGTTATGAATGGCTTCACTATTTTGAAGAAGCCGAGGTCATGGTATATGGTGCCATTATATTAGTCATCGTCATCTTTCTTCCGGGTGGGCTGGTGAGTATACCCGAAAAGGTGAAAGGCTTGTGGGCGAGGTGAGGATCGGTTAAAAGCAGGGCCAATATTTTTCTTGCGTATGGACCACCTCTTTTACGATGAGGGGTGGGAGCCCTTGTTCAAGAGATTCGAGATCGAGTCTTGTCAGTATACTCTCCTGTGCCAGTTCCTTGAGTACCGCCTTAACTGATTCTCTGAGTCCTTCCAGGTGATAGCCTCCCTCCAGCGTGACGGCCAGCCTTTCGGAACAACACTCTTTAGCGAGGTCCATGGTAATACGCGTAAGTGCCGCATAACCCTTTGGTGTGACCTTCATCCCTCCAAGAGGATCGTCCATGTAAGTGTCAAAGCCGGCAGACAATAGGATGAAGTCGGGTTTGAACTCCTTTGCAATAGGACAAAGGATCTGTTTGAAGATTTGGAAGAACTCTCCGTCTCCGTGACCCGGCCCTAAGGGAACATTGACGGTAAATCCTTTGCCTTCCCCCCATCCCACTTCTCTCAGGCTGCCGCTTCCAGGGTAGTACGGAAACTGGTGGGTTGAAAAATAGAGGACCGCAGGGTCATGGAAAAAGCTGTTTTGAGTGGCGTTTCCATGGTGCAGGTCCCAATCCACAATGAGAACCCTACCGGCCGAATATCTGTTCATGGCGTACCGGGCACCAAGGGCCACATTATTGAACAGACAGAATCCCATGGCCCGGTCTCGCTCTGCATGATGCCCCGGGGGTCTTGCCAGGGCAAAGCCGTTGCGTACAGTACCATCATAGATCTTGTCAACCAGCGAGAACAAGCCGCCAACGGCGAGTTTGGCCGCTTCATAGGACACGGGCGTGGTCTTGGTGTCAGGGTCGAGCGATGCGTACGGTTTGCCTTGCGTGGCTGCAACCCTTTGGATGTGAGACTCGCTGTGGATCCAGGCAAGTTCATCGTGGGTTGCGGGACGAGGCGAGATCGTTACAAACTTGCCTGCCATGTCGGCTGAGTCCAGCATGTCATAAATGACCTCCAGGCGCTGCGGGCTTTCAACATGAGGGTAATCAGCAAGGTGCTCTTTGTATATATCACTGCGGACCACACCAGTGGTTGAGGTCATTGGAAATCCTTATGGCTTCACTATGAGACGTTTGCATAACCCTTTTTCAGTCATCTATTTCAAAACGGGAACCCACGTCCTATGGGCCTGGATTGTTTACTCTCTCCTATGAGGACGGATTCTTTGAGTGCCTGCCGGCACCTTTGGGTCTGATCTTTCAAGCCGTGCAGAACTGCCCGCCACTTTTCCGGTTGGTCTCTGCCATACGCTCTAAGAACCTCTTAAAGCGGCTTTTCTTTCTTGGCTGTCGTGGTTTTGCTGCACCTTTGTCTTTGGCCACGACTCGATCCCTTCATACAATGCAAAGCATTAACCGTTTCGTAGATCCTATGCCCGATTACTCTTATCTACTCCTCTTGTCAACAGGGTCTGGGCATATTTTCTTCAGATCTGAAACACGTATTGTCAGTAATGACGAAATCTAGACTTTATCCCTGGGGAGCAAATTCCAGATCCCCGGCAGGTAATCTTAGGCAGGCAAGATCAGGACTTCCACCCGTAGAAATGGCGTTATCTTTAATCGTTAATCGCGACCCGGGATGATTTCCGCTTGGATAGTCTAAAGAAAGCACCCAACGATCCATTCCGAGCTTGCCAATTAGGTGGTGCTGTGATTTACATTTGAAACCGTAAAAAAACCAAAAATCAACCGGTTGGCAAGAAGTCTATAATCCCGCCTAATTGAGCTGGCCCTTCACATCTTGTCCACTTCCTGCCTCCCTTCAATGTGCATAGGCATCCCTCCTTCAGTCTTTTGGTGTCAACTTTCGTACAATAACGCCCACAGACATCAGCCGTCTCTGTCTTGCTGAATTGTCTCATAAAGTGTCAGTGTTTCTCATTGCCTGAGTTTGGTGCATCTACACCCTTTTGATTTGTCTGCACATCCTGAACGTTGACGTCTGTGGCCCTAAATTTGCAACATCCTTGTCTATTAACCGTCGTGAATAGGAATTTGGTACAATGGCTACGGACTCGATTCGGATAGTAAACTTTCAATGGCACAAAGTGTGACAGAGTACTAGACAGGATCCAAAAGGCTAAAGACATGGACAGCAGACTGCTGAGTGGTAGTCATTTACAGAAGAACATATTGCTGACGGTAAACGACCTCCCGCCGATGCCTCAGCTCATGCACAAGGCCTTAGGCATAGCCCAAGATCCCCGTGCTGATCTTAAAGATCTGGCAAATCTCATTGAAGCTGACCAAGCACTTGCAATTAAGGTTTTGAGATTGTCCAACTCAGCATATTATAGTCGAGTTGGAAAAGTCTCGTCGTTACAGGAAGCTGCGGTTCTACTTGGGCTCAAAACGTTGAGTGAGCTAATCATGATAGCCTGTACTTCACAACTTCTCGGCCGTCCACTGAACGGATATAGTCTTCAAGCTAAATCCCTGTGGAGGCATTCTTTGGCTGTTGCCGTTGCGTCGAGAATTGTCGCTGACAAGAGATATCCTGCGATGACTGACGAAGCCTTCACCGCCGGGCTAATTCACGATGCGGGAAAGCTCATTTTGGACAAGTATGTCTTGGAAAGGAAAGAGGAGTTTTCAAGATTCTTAGCAGATGGCGAAGAGACTTTTGTCAATGCTGAAAAAGAGATCCTCGGATTCGATCATGCAGAAATTGCTGAAAAGGTTTGTGCGAAGTGGAATTTTCCAAAATCACTATCTATCGCTATTAAGTATCATCATTACCCATCTCGCCTACGAGCCAACAAATTAGCGTACATTGTGCATGTGGCAGATCAGCTTGCAATATGGAGTGGTATGGATATCGGCGAGATAACACTTGAAATTGACGACGGCTCAAGGAAAATACTGGGTATTGAAAACAGCGAAATCGAACCGATTATGGACGAAATTGTGAAATCTGTAAATCAGATTACAGGACAAGAGGAGAAGGAGAACACACAAGGACGGACACTTCCCCTTGATCACACCCTCCCGCCAGCAGTTCACCAAAATCTGGGCTGAAAGCTTCAACAAAATTTGTGAGTCATATGTCACCAAAATTGAGAAGCCCCAAATAGGTGTGATATACAGATGAGACCTGCATTTTCTTTAGAACAAATTTACCGTGTCTCGAACTGACCTACTGTTGATTTCATCCCCGGTTCTGGGGTACACTAAGAACTAATAGCATCCGGTTTGCCAAACACTATTTTGCATGACGACAACCTCCATGTTTGGATTAGGCGTTCCAGAAATCATTATCATTGCACTGATCATCCTGCTTTTTTTTGGTGCCAAGCGGCTTCCCGGTAT
>CAZCWQ010000030.1:0-29433 GCA_964502365.1 uncultured Desulfobacterales bacterium
AAGGTCGGACTAATGGACGTAGATCTTCATGGCCCCGACATCCCCAGAATACTGGGACTCAAAGGGCTTCTTGAAATCAGCGCAGATAGGCGAATGCTTCCCAAGCGCTACTCGGACAACTTGGGTGTGGTATCCATCGAATCCCTGGCACAGGATAAAGACCAAGCCATCATTTGGCGGGGACCCGTGAAGAACCAAGTCATCCGTCAATTTATCTGTAATGTTCATTGGGGAAGACTCGATTATCTGATCATCGATTCACCACCCGGCACCGGGGATGAACCGCTTTCTGTTGCCCAAACTATTCCCGGCGCCAAGGCTATTATCGTGACAACACCCCAAGAGATATCCCTGGCCGATGTCAGGAAATCGATCAGTTTTTGCAGGACCGTTAACATGCCTACCTTGGGAATGATAGAAAACATGAGCGGTTTCGCCTGCCCACATTGTGGCAAGTCCGTGGGTCTTTTCGGCACTGGAGGTGGTTTCAAGACTGCCCTGGCCATGAATGTCCCGTTTCTGGGCCGTATCCCTTTTGATGCCAAGATGGTAGAATGTGCTGACTCAGGGGTGTCATATCTGGAAAAATATCCGGACTCAGAGGCGACACAAGCCTACAACGAAATTGTGGAAAAGATATTGAGCTACGTTCGATCTTGATGTCGCTCACAGTCTTCTCCCCTCACAATTCAAAACCGGAAAGTCACACGATTACTTTAGCGTGCGATTTAACATTAAGAGACAACAAATTCAGCACAGCGGAAAATACTTTTTTTGTTGGCTTTAGTCTTATTGCTCTTGATTTTTCCATAATTATTTTGTAAGAAACTTACGGGTTTATTGGTTTTAGATATAAGTGTACTGTATATAGCATCAGCTTATCCCTCTCGTCAATATATTGTGGTTAAGGGATTTTCCCGTCTGGTCTTCACAGACCCTGGCAGGACAATTTTCGGCGTTACGTCCTTCATGTATCGGCATGCTTCCCTATAGATGCGCCCGGTTGCGGAGTCGGGGGAGGCTACAGAAAAATGTTCATCATCTCCACCTGGAGGCACCGGCACCTGGGCCGCAAGCTTCAGTCTTTTTCTGGTGCTACGGTGGGACTCAACGTCGTTTGCATAGACAAGCTTTTTGCGAAACCGTCACAGAAAGGAGACGAGAAATGGCAAAACAACTCAAAGCCGTTGCCAAGAAGGCGAAAACTACTGCGACTAAAAAAACTGCAAAGAAACCTGCATCAAAGGAGACAGCTTCCGCGGTTACAGGAATAAAGAAGGAATATCTCAAGACCAAAAATGCCTGCAAGGTGACTTTCAGATTGCCCAAGATTGCTGCTCCTGGTGCAAAGAGCGTATGTATCGTCGGCGATTTTAATGATTGGAATATTTACGCCAACCCTATGAAAAAGCTGAAGAATGGAAACTACTCCATTACACTTGAACTCAAACCGGGAAGAGATTATCAGTTCCGCTATCTTATCGATGAATCCAAGTGGGAAAATGATTGGAACGCCGACAAATACGTGAGAAGCCCTTTTGGAGACAGTGACAACTCCGTTATTGCACTTTAGGTTGTCGGCTTATTCATCTCCCAACAGGCCCGCACTTTCGGAAGAGTATGTAAGTCTAAAGTGACTTGTCCTTTATTAACGAAGTAAAAACGTAGGTTAAAGGTGACGCTGAAACAGACCAGGTTCCTTTGGCCTGATTGACACCACTGCGGAAGACAAGATAACTGTATTTTCCGTAATGGGGAATCTTCCGAGCTACCGTTGTAATGCAATCTGCAGATAGTGGTAAGAATAGGCCCACCACCCCCTTGCCTCCCAGGGGATGAGGAAGAACGACGAACAGGACATCCTCCAGGGTATCATAGCGCACACCATTCAGGCTGAAGTCGGCCGGTGATATGATCAATTCTTTGGGCACCGGCGGCGGCCACACTCCCTTTTCAGGGACTCCAAGGTAAAGGACGTCGTGTTCTTGAAGGCGTAAAGCAGATACTTCGTCCTCAACGATTATAGGGGCTTCCTTTTGACCAAGGGCCTCGAGTAGTATCTTGGAGGCCTTTCGGGTTTGTGCGGGAAGGCTTCGGGCAAGCACGGCAACCAGGGTTTTGGAACCCTTGATTCCATTAATGGTGGGTGGAATCTCAACCGGGTCAAGGCGTCGAAAAACGTCCACACCAGGGTCTACAACGAGCCTTTGAGGGCGGCTTTTGGAATCTAACATGAAAAAAGCTTCTCGTCCGGTCAATGAGAGCTTGTCCTGGATGCTCGGTCCATGTGTTTCAAGTCTCAAGGGGATTTCCAAGGAGTAATAAGGCGTATCCTGGGTCAGGCAGCCCGTAACTCTCCAACCCGGGCCGGCTTTTTTGGCATTCACATCTACAAGGGCCAACTTTGGTGCCCCGGATCGGGCGACCCACTGGCTAAAGAAAGGACTGAGGTCACGACCGCTGCCTCTACTCAACGCGGCACTAAAATGGTCCCATGAGGTTTTCTTGAAGCATCGCTTTCTAAAGACCTCGCGCAGACCTGCCCAGAAGGTTTCATCACCCACCAGCCGCCGTGCCATGTGAAACACCATGGCCCCCTTGCCGTAACCCACAGCCCTGGTCAAAGGGTTGAAGCGATGGGTGAAGGCCTGTAACGGGAAGTCCTCCCCAGGTGGGACCAGTGTGGCATAATCCCTCAAGATTTTCAGGCGATAGGCACGCCCTTCTTGGGCCGAAGACCTTTCCTTAAATAAGTGGTCCGCCACATAGGTGGTCAGGCCCTCAGACCAGTTTCCGCCCTCATGATCTACTAAGACACCATTTCCCCACCAGGCGTGGGCTATCTCATGTCCCAGGCTGGTATCAACAATGAAAGGGAGCCGGATTACTGTTTTCCCCAACAAGGTATAAGAAGGGAACCCGTATCCGGTAGGAAAACAATTTTCTACCACAGCGAATTTCTCAAAAGGATAAGGCCCCAAGAGATCGCTGTACAGGTCCAGGAATGTGGCCGTTGCTTCAAGGTATTGTCCAGCAAGGCGGTCATCTTCGGCAAAGAAGTAGGTATATACTGGAATTCCCCGGACAAGTCTTTCCCGCACGGCGTACCGGCCTGCTGATAAGGCAAGACCACCAGACGCCCGTGTAATTTTCCAAACCGAAGTTGCAATGCCCGCCTTAGCATTCCGGGCCAACCGTTTGCCTGAAGTGACCGCCTCATACCCTGATGGAGTGTGCACGCGCAAGAGAAAGGCGGACCTGCTGCCTTCAAGGTAAGGATACCACCCAGCTCCCGGCAACAGCAAGGTCCCTTGAGCAGAAATGACTCCCGTAACGCCGTAGCTCGGATCTTCAGTGTGAACTGGATCTTTGGGGACACTATCTCGGAACAAGGCCTCGTATGAAACACTAACGGCAATTTCGCCAGGTCCAGTATTCTGTGGCACCGGGATGCGGAGTTGTCCATCTTCAAAGGCAAATGCAGTGCCCTTCCCATCCACGAAGACCCAGTTGATGGAGGCATCAGTCGCAAGGGTGAACAAAAGATGGGGAGCCCCATCGGGGTTTAACCTCAGGGTATCGGTTCCTGTCAGACGCTGTGCATCAGGGTGGAGGGTCACCACCAGTTCGTGCTTGACAATTGGCCGGGCGGCAAAGGCCGAGGTCACAAAGAGGAAAAGGCCGGCCAGAGCAAGCGTTGCCACGGATAGTTGGAGGCTGGCTCTGTTCATTGCACATCCAGGGAAACCTGAACCATAAGAAATACAGATACCACGAAATGACGTTTTGCTTTTTTGTGTTTCCGCACTTTCGTGCCTTCGTGGCATATTTGTTTGTTGTTGTTCCGGCTGGTCCGGACTAGGCCTCTTGCACGTACTCAACAGCATTCTTGAAAAGTCTCACACCCACTGTAACCTCTGGCTTCATCGATTGACCCTGACGCTTCATCAAAGCCTTCATGCGCGTCCAGTCAGGATGATTGGTCCAGTGGTTAAATGCTTCGGGGTGGGGCATGAGACCAAAAATGTGGCCAGTGGGATCACATATGCCGGCAATGTCATTGCTTGATCCGTTGGGGTTATACGGAAATCTGCCTTTAGCAACATCGCCAGTTGGCGTGGCATATTGGAAAACCACCTGTTGCTGATCCAGCAATCGCTCAATGACTTCAGGGCGCGCAACGAATTTGCCTTCACCGTGCCGTATAGGAAGCTCCAGAGTGGTTATCTCTCTGGTGAAGACACAGGGGGATTTCGGATTTCCCACAAGGCTTACCCAGTCATCCCTAAAATTTCCACAGTCATTGAACGTTAGAGCCACGCGCCTGGTTTCATAGTCTTCATCAAAGCCGGGAAGGAAACCTAGGTTCACCAGGGCCTGAAAGCCGTTACAGATTCCGAGGATCAGTCCGCCTTCATCTATAAACCGATGGAGTTCATCGCCAATGTTGTGCCTGAAGCGCACGGCCTCGAGCACACCAGCCCCGTGGTCGTCACCCCAGCTAAAGCCTCCATCAAATACCAGGATATGATAGTCTGCCAGGGAAACCTCTCGTGAAATGAGGGCGTTGATGTGAACACGGTGAGAAACTGCTCCTGCCAGCTCAAAGGCATAGGCGGTCTCAAAGTCACAGTTGAGCCCATAGCCAGTAAGTACCAGCACGTGGGCCCGGCTTTTGTGGTTATTACTGGGTGTCATCCGGTTTCTCTCAAACAAGCTGTCCAAAGGTGCCTTTCCACGCAGCCTTAAGTGCTGCAACACCCACGCTCATGATGGGCTCCCCTTGAAGCCCGTTTACAACAAGATCAGGCCCGTCGGAGACGGTCCCGACAAGGGCACAGGGTATGGCGTCCATAATGGATTCAAATGAAGATCGATCGTTAGGATCGATCGTTATTATCAAACGGCCGGGGGTTTCCGAATACAGAATAACGTGGTCTTGCTCCACACCCATTCTTGGCACCTTGGACAGGTCAATGGTCATGCCTAGGCCGCCGCCCATGGCGACCATGGCTAGATGAACCGCGAGACCTCCACGATAGATGCCGTGGCAGGAGGCGATCAGTTCCTCCTTCATGGCCAAGCTCACAGCCTTGTATGATTTCATGGATGACTCCGGTTCCAGCTTCGGGACTTGGAGTCCCACATAGCCGAAATGCTCGTAATACTCTGAAGCTCCCAGCTCATTCTTGGTTTCACCGACCACATACACAAGATCCCCGGCAAACTTGGCGTCCATGGTCACACATCGGGTAATATCTTCAACTATGGTGGCGCACGAAAACTGGAGCGTGGGAAGGGCGGAGACTTTGTGGGTCTCGCCATACTGCCCTTTGAGATGTCCGTCCACGTACATGCTGTCTTTTCCTGAAAGGAGTGGGATTTCATAGGCACGGCAGATATCCCTCAAGGCCCAGTTTGCTCTTACCAGTTGGGCGGCTTTGTACTTGCCATCAGGGTTGTCTCTTGAGTCGAACTGAACAGAGGGCCAACAAAAGTTGTCTACGCCTCCGATACGATCCGGATCACCACCCACTGCTACTACGCGGCGCACTGCCTCATCGATCGTACAGGCTACCATCTGATATGTATCGATCTGAGAATAGGTGGGCAGCAAGGCTTGGGCAGCAGCCAAACCCTGAAGGGAATCCAGAACAGGCCGGATTACGACCCCATCGCTGTTCACGTCGCGATCTTTTCCAACCAGGGGCTTGATGACGCTTGTTCCTTGTACCTCGTGGTCATATTGTCGGATTATCCACTCCTTTGAACAGATGTTGGGTCGGCCAAGGAGATCCAGAAGCAGGCTTGAAGCGTCGTCTGGCTCAGCGAGGACGGGTTCAAAAAGCCCTCTGAGCTCTGGAGGCGTCCATTCGGCCTCAAAGGTCCACTGGGGAAACTGCGAGGTGAGGAGGTCGATATCCACATAGGCACATGTCTGTCCGCCGTAAGTGATGTGGAGTTTCCCGGAATCTGTATAGTGACCGATGACGGTGCTTTCTACTGCATGTTGTTCGGAAAGGGCCATAAATCGCTGCCGGTGTTCTGGTTTGATGGCTACCGTCATCCTCTCCTGAGATTCAGAGACCCAGATCTCCCATTGGTCTAGCCCCTCGTACTTTAGAGGGACTTTTTCCAGTTCGACCAGGCAGCCATTGCTGAAACGGGAAGATTCCCCGATAGATGATGAGAGCCCACCTCCGCCATTGTCTGTGAGGAAGACAATCAGATCCTCATCCCTGGCTTCCAGGAGAAAATCGTGCATCTTTTTTTGGGTATAGGCGTCTCCAATTTGTACGTGACCGGCAGGGGTGTGTGCAGAGAAGCCCTCAGAGGCCGCAGTGACGCCATGGATACCATCTTTTCCCACGCGGCCGCCACACATGACGATCAGATCGCCGGCGGAAGTAGTCTTCTCCTCGCATGGCTTTCCCTTGACCATAGCAGGCATAAGGCCGACAGCAGTGACAAAGACCAGGCATTTACCAAGATACCCTTCGTGAAACCACACTTGCCCATACGGTGTGGGGATGCCGCTCTTGTTGCCCCCGTCGCGGACCCCCTCGATGACGCCGTCAAGCAACCGCCTTGGATGAATGCGCGGTTTCAACGCCCCACTGTAGTCCCGAGGCCCCACGCAGTATCCATACATGCCCATAATCAGCTTGGAGCCTTTGCCGGTACCCATGGGATCTCGGTAGACCCCCACGATTCCGGTGATGGCCCCGCCGTACGGCTCTACGTTTGAGGGGGAGTTATGAGTTTCACCTGTAATGACGTAATAATAGTCATCGTTAAAACGGCCTATGCCCGCATTATCCCAAAGGACTGAAACAACCCATGGTTTCTTCCTTTTAATAGCTAAAGTCGGCGCCTCAATACATGCGGCAAACAGGTTGTCGACTTCCTGGCTTTCGCCTGTTGCCAGGTTGCGGTAGTGGAACAGGCCTTTGAACGTATTGTGGTTGCAGTGATCACTCCTGGCCTGAGAGATGTATTCCAATTCAACATCAGTGGGCGTTGAAAGCTGTACGGCTCTGCGCTGGGCAAGGACATCGTGCCGGAGAAAATACGCCCGAATAGTGGGGATATCGTTGGGATTCAAAGCAAGGTTTCGTTCCTCGCTGATCCTGGATAGGGCCTCGTCGTTATCAATGGGAATAGCCGATACTATGGGCTTGTGATCCAGGTTTACTTTGGGTATGACAATTCCCACGCCCTTGTGGCTGTTCCAATCCTGTCGAGAAAAGACTTTCCACTCCTGGATAGTATCATTGGCAAGGAGCTCACGAGCCAGTTTTTCGGCATCATTGAAAGACAAGTCACCACCCTTTACACAATACCTCTTTGAGGTGTAGATCCCCTTGTTCGGTTCGACACTGATCCGAAGGAAGTCCTGAACAGCCTCTACGGCTGTGCTGCCGGCATTGTCCCGCACCCCGGGGCGGTAGCCGACCCAAAGCGTCCAATCAAAATCGATGTTTAGAGGTTCGTATGAAGAAATCTGGGTGACAGGATTCGTAAGGATCTCTTTTTGGATGGCTTCAAGCTGATCCTGGGTGAGGTCAACATCGATGGTCAGGATGCTCACAGCGTGAATTGAGTCGATATTAAACCCAAAATAGTCATTTGCCTTCCGGCAAACAGCAGCGCCTTCTGCGTCAAAAAGATCAGGTTTTAGGGTGATTTCCAGGCGAGCAGGCATGGAAAACCTCTATCAGAAACGCAGGTACGTGTCAAAACAAGAAGAAAGGCAATACTGCATATCAAGAACACACTACTGTGAGCAAATATTGTCTGCAAATAGTGTAACTAATCGGTGCGTAGCTGGGGCCATGAGGTCTTTTTTAAGGCGACTGGCGGGAGGCCTTCATCATTTCTCGGAGGGTAAAAAGAGACCGGTTCAACATAATCCACACATATTTTTCCTCATATCCTCTAAGTATGTTGGCCTTACCAGCTTCAACTCTTTTAGCTCTTTCAAGCAGGCAGCCTTTTCTCTGTGCGGGATTTTTATGCAAGCAACGCGAACCTTTGGGTCTGTTTCCATGCTTCCCCCATACTTCTCCACAACAAAACGGATGCAACACAAATACAGGATATGGAGTCTCACCTTTTCGGTGGTTCTCAACCATGGTATGTTCCAGAAATCTTTATTCATCATGGTGGTAATTTTGACCTGTGATCGAGCCGACGATAACAAGCAGAAAGGCTCTGGTTCAACACTGTTTCCAGTCAACGCACTAACATGTATATGAAAACATTGTGCCAGAGTGAGAGATTGGAGAGTTTTGCTGAACTTCTAAATACTTAGCGCGCATAGCGCCCAAACTCATATTCCAGATTTTTGGGTAATTCAGGTTATACATGGGAAAAGAAATGCCGAATTAGGGCACAAAAGGTCACTGGTTCAATGGTACTGGCCACCGCCTACGGCGGTGCAGTTTGTTTCAGGCCTTTTCGGAGACTGCCCAGTCTTTTAGCATGGTGAGACCGTTTGCATATCAAAGAGCGAGACGAGGTTATGCAAAGCTGTCAGGGAATCGCGTTTCACATGGTCGAACACGCTAGCAATAGTCTGGCCCAATCGGGGCATGAAGTGCCTGAAATGTTTAACAGGATTGCTCGCCGGTACGATTTTTTGAATCGTGTCCTTTCTTTCGGCATGGACATTTCGTGGCGCAAAAAAATGGCCCTGCTTCTTCCTCCTTGCCGCAATCAACATTTGCTGGATCTTGCCACCGGCACCGCAGACCAAATCATTCTTCTTTTTGAAAACAGCGATAAGGTGAAGTCCGGGGTAGCGATGGACTTGGCCGAAAAGATGCTCGGAATTGGGAGGGAAAAGATCAAAAGACGCGGGCTTACCGAGGTTATCAGGCTTGAGATCGGTGATGCTGCGGATATACCAGCAGATGATAAACAATTCGATGCAGTAACGATTTCCTTTGGCATACGGAATGTAACAGATGTTGCGAAGGCACTTCGCGAAATCTACCGGGTACTCAAACCGGGTGGACGGGTGCTAATTCTGGAGTTCTCGCTTCCGCACAACAAGTTACTACGCCGTGCATATCTTCTATACTTGCGACACATCTTGCCACGCGTAGGGACCTTGGTGTCAGGGGACCCTCAAGCCTATCAATATTTGAGCAAGACTATCGAGATATTCCCTTATGGCAAGACCTTATGCGATCTTTTGTCAGCCGCTGGCTTTGCAGCCGTCGAGGCTCATCCGGTCACGTTTGGTGTGGCCATGATATACAAAGGGGACAGGCCGGTGCAGCATGGAGAAACCTTTATCGTATAAGCTCATAATCGCCGTTTTCCGAGGTTCTGCAAGGGCCTCACAGAAGGGAAGGACGCGCGACTTACTGTGGACCTACACCTGATCCCTTTCTTTAACTACATACTCAACGGTGACACTGTCATTAAACCCCGGAGCGATCTTCAGAGTTGCAGGGCGGAGCGCCAGTTTTGCAGTCATGGTTCCGGACTTTTCGAGCCGATCAACGCGCACCTTTTCGGTATAGATCGTTGAGATTGGATCCAGAATCTGCTTGCCGCCTATTACTGTAACTGTGTCAGGAGCCACTCTGACCTGGGCAAGCATCAGATGTTCAGGTAGCTTTCCGATCCAGTCAACCTGTACTGCCAGCTCCTTTTCTACCAGCACGTCGAGGGCTACTTGAACAGCCGGAGGGTCAACCTCTCTTAAGGTGACACCCGGCGGCATGGCAATGTTTTCAGAGGTAACTGCAAAAGTGTTGCGACCGATAATGGCGCGACTTAGGTCCAGCCTTACCCGAACTTGGTCGGGTCGAATCGATCTTATTAGAGCACCTGAGCCACCTAGATTAAGACGAACGGTGTTTGCCGAAGTGTCCAGAATCTCCGTTGCAGGATCACGATTCATATATTCAATGGGAACTTCAAGTGTAACCAAGCTTTCGAGACCTCGCGTGAAGCTAAACCAGACGGCTGTTATGAACACTGTTGAAACCAAAGCTGCTACGGCAAGCTCGATTTTGTCTTTTCTCAGATAGCCCCATTGTCTTTCAGTTGTGCCAAGATGTTCCCGCAATGTAGACATAAGTTCTTCCTTTCGGCTTATGACGCGCATTTGGGAACCTTTTGCCGCAATAACATTGCCTCTTTCCTCAGACACGAGCATGACCAAAGCATCTGTGGTTTCAGCCATTCCGGCCGCAGCTCTGTGACGAGTCCCGTAATGTGAAGGGAGGTCCTTTCGGAGTGATAGGGGCAGGATAACACCCACATCCGTGACCTGATCACCTTGAATAATGACAGCGCCGTCATGGACGGGGTTCTCATGCCAAAATATACTCATAATCATTTCTTTGGATATTAGTCCGCGCCAGGGTATCCCGCTCTGAACCACTTCTTCCAGATCATCCTTGCCCGGAAACACGACCAGGGCACCAATACGTCTTTGTGCGAGTTCATAAAGGGTATCGACTATGGTTTGTACGGGGGTCTTTGCGGGTTTATGAGGGACTCCCCACAAGATCGTCTTCAAAGTTCTTGCCTGGAGAACGGAACGAATTTCATACCTGAAGATAACTATGATGATCAAGGCGGCTGCGGCAGTGATCCCCTGGATTGCCCAACTGGTCAGGATCAGCCCAAGGGAGACAGCTATTCTTTGAAAAAACCAAAAGAATGCAATCCCGACAAGGACCCGAAATACATTAGTGCCTCTAAACAGGGCGTAGAGCCGAAAAAGAATGTAACTATTCAACATTATATCAACGACGTCTTGCCATCGAATGCTGGAGAACGACAGTAAAAGCTTATCCATGGCAATCAATCCGTTATGCTGAACCTTAGTGTACGAAAAACATGGCCTTTCTGGTCCCTTATTTCCACGCGCCAGGGTCCTTTATCGGCTTCCCGAAGGTAAACACTGCTAAATGTTGACCAGCGAGGAGGCTTAAGGGACAGCTTTACTCTGGTGCTGAAACCGTCTCGGTAAAACCAGTAGTGGTAAACAAAAGTCTCTTCGGGCACTGGATCAAAAGAGGAGAAACATAGGACTTTTCCAATACTAACCGGAAAAACAACGGCCTGGTTCCGGGGGGCATTCTCTTCTATCCGTTCGCACATTGTCGCCTTAACAAGGGTCAATCTTCCAGGCTCAACTGTGGATGAAGAGGAAGTGTTGGCTTGTGATATAGCATACGGACAGAACAAGAAACTTACACAAAGAATTGATAAAACGTGCATACATAATTTTTGGCTCAGTGCCATGCTTGTTACCCTCACCTTATGGCAGCGTCTTCACAACAAGTGACGAGAAGCTCTTGGACTTGCAATGCAGGTGCATTTCCTTCGACGCTGAAACGGGACCACAGCAATCATTAATCCATAGCACTCCTGACGACGGGTGACAATTACTTAGTTCTCGTTCTTGTTGACCGCTTGGAACCGATCTGCTAAACTTGGTTGGCAAGAGAGAAAGCCGCGACAGAGTTTGATGCGGATCTTTGCGGAAATGGCTGGAAGGACATAGTCTAGGACATGCGTATCTGTGTGATTGATGGTCAGGGTGGGGGCATAGGCAGTATCATTATAAAGAAACTGAGGGAAACCTTTGAGGAGTCGGCAGAGATTATTGCACTTGGAACCAATGCCATTGCCACCGCCCAGATGCTCAAAGCGAGGGCAAATCGGGGTGCCTCGGGTGAAAACGCCATCATACGCACAGTGAGCCAAGCTGACATTATTGTGGGGCCGATGGCAATTATGCTGCCTCATGCCATGATGGGCGAGGTGACGCCCCGCATGGCTGAGGCCGTGGTTGCAAGTCCGGCCAGGAAGTTTGTAATTCCTGTTTCTCAGGAAAATGTTGAGATTGTTGGGTTGCCCCGCACACCCCTTCCACCGCTCATTGAAACATTGATCGAAAAACACCTTAAGGAGTTGATAGGGAAAGATGTGTGAAGCCAATGCCTATATGATCCGCGATGGTCAAGAAGAGCTCATCATGGAGGCAGTAGACAAAATTGAGCCGGAAGATCACGGGCTTCGCCTGGTGAATATCTTCGGGGATCAAAAGTTCTTGCATGCCCGTATTCATGCCCTCTCGCTCGTTAACCACAAAGTCTTTTTAAAAGAATAAAGCCTTTCTTGAGAATTAAGCTCGCCAAGACCGCAGGCTTCTGCATGGGCGTCCGCCGTGCCCTAGAGATCGTTTTGGATGTTGCCAACAGCCAGGATTGTCCTATTTATACCTTTGGCCCCCTGATTCATAACCCCCAAGGCTTAGAGATTCTCGCAGAAAAGGGCGTGTCCATTTTGGATGACCCCGCTGTTGCCGAACCTGGAAGCGTTGTTATAAGGGCGCATGGTGTGCCACTTGAGACCAAGCAAGCCCTGGTTGATGCAGGACTTACCGTCATTGATGCCACCTGCCCCAGGGTCATCAAGGTTCAGTCCATCATCTCCAAGTATACCAGGCAGGGCTACGCCGTTGTCATTGTGGGTGACTTGGACCACCCTGAGGTCGAAGGCCTCCTGGGATACGCCGAGGGACGAGGCCATGTGGTCAGTCACCCCGATGATGTTTCTCGGCTCCCACGCCTTGGGCAGGCGATTCTTGTTGCTCAGACGACCCAGGACAGCCAGCTTTTTGATGCTGTTGCCAGTGCCATGAAAGAGCGTTTTCCTGACTGCAAGGTGTTCAACACAATATGTGATTCAACATATAAACGCCAAGCCGAGGTCAGGGAAATGGCAAAGACGGTGAACGCGGTGGTAGTTGTAGGGGGCCACAATAGCGGTAACACGCGAAGATTGGCCGAAGTGATTGAGCAGGAGGGGGTCACGGCTTTTCACATCGAAACCGAGGCAGAGCTTGACTGCGAGTCTATCGAGTCATTGGAGGCTGTTGGCATTACCGCCGGAGCCTCCACACCAAACTGGGTCATCAAGAAAGTCTATAGAACGCTGGAGAGCCTTCCAAAAAAACCATGGAGCCAACTGGTTTTCAGGATAAAGCGCTGGCTTCTTTTGAGCAATCTGTATCTGGCATTAGGGGCAGGCTGTCTCAGTTATGCCTGTGCCCTCCTGTCGGGGATTCGACCGAGCCTTCCATCAGCCCTGATGGCAATCTGCTATGTCCTTTCCATGCATATCCTGAACAACTTTATCGGAAAGGAGGCGGTCCGTTACAATGATCCGGACCGGGCCCACTTTTATGAATACAACCGCAGAGTCCTTGTAACTCTGGCGATCATGTCTGGTGCAGTGGGGCTTTTCATGGCATTTACCCTGGGATTTGTGCCTTTTTCGGTACTTCTCCTAATTAGTCTCCTTGGGGTTTCATACAAGGTCAGGCTGTTTCCTAACCGCCTCAAGATGGGCCGAGGGATCGAACGCATCAGTGATGTGCCTGGTTCCAAGACAGTGCTCATTGCAGTGGCATGGGGAATTGTCACAGTGGTCTTGCCTCACCTTGCTATCTCGTTACAAATTACTACTACAATGATCTTCGTGGCGTTACTGTCCTCGGTTATGGCTTTTGTACGAACGGCTTTCTTTGATATTCTGGATATGCAAGGCGACAGGATTGTTGGACAGGAGAGTCTTCCTATCGTACTGGGGGAAAAGAAGACCCTTAGGATGTTAAAACAGCTTCTGGTGATCTGTTTGGCGGTCCTTCTTTTTGCCCCTATTATGGCTCTTACCACCACATTGGCCTATGGTCTAATTTTGTCGGTACTATATTTGGCATGGCTTGTTCAAGCTTTTGAAAGACGGTGGGTTGTGCCCGGGTTCAGGTTTGAGTTCCTGGTAGAAACGGTTTTCTTATTCACTGCAGTGGTGTCCCTTGTGTGGCAGGTTTTTGCTTGAGTCTGACAGGACATTTCTTCGTTGTCGCTTGGCAAGAATGTCGCCGAGCTCCTTGGGTGAGATATCGATCTTCGAGAATATTTTTTTCTCCAAAAGTCGGGTCTCAATTTGGACCTCTTGGATGCGGTCCTGAAGCTCAGGGAACTTTTTGGCGTATCTTTCCTGCACGTCCCTGAAGCGCTCTTCGATGTCCACAACCTCTTCATGCTTGACCCGCTTATCAGAATAGTTGACCAACTCTGCCTCACTCACGGCATCCCGGTCAGATGACATTGAATCCAGACAGATGTGCTGGCATACAATATTGGCCACTGCCGGATAGCCTAAAGAGGTAAGCAGATCACCACCGGTTCGAGCATGGTTTTCCCTGGTCTCGAGGGACTCGGTCTTGGTAATGTCGTGGAGCAAAGACGCTGCCTCTATGAGGGCGAGGTCAAGGTGCTGGCCACTTTGGTTCAACTTTTGGCCAATGAGCAAAGCCACTTCTGTCACCCGTTTACTGTGCCGCACGATATGCGTCAACATCTGGTATCGCTCGATCAACTCAAGACATTGTTTCCTTGTTGGTATCAATCGAACCCCTTTTTTCAATCAGTTCTACGGTCTTCACACTGTAACGGTCTGCTTCCACAACCCGAACGGTTAGGTCTCCGTCGGTGAAGGATGCCCCTTTCCGGGGAATCCGGCCTAGACGGTGGAGGACATAGCCGCCCACGGTTTCAAAGCCTTCTTTGGCTATAGTAATTGCTGTCTCATCCCTGAGGTCGTCAATATCCGCCATTCCGCTGACCAGAAAATGTCCTGGTCCTTTCTGGTGGATTTCAGGTGTAGTGTCTTCGTGCTCGTCGGCAAGCTCGCCAAAGATTTCCTCCATGATATCCTCGAGAGTAACAATGCCAAAGCACGCACCAAACTCGTTTACAACCACGGCAAGACTTTCGTGCTCTCGCTGCATTTCAACAAAAAGCTTATCGATCTGTTTCGTTTCAGGCACAAGACGGGCTGGTCTCACGTATGGCCGGATGAAGATCTTCCTCGGCATTTCGTAGAGCACGTCGAAGACGTTCACGAATCCCACGATCTGATCAACTCGCTCCCGATAGACAGGGATACGCGTGTGGCCCTGGTCTCGTACTAGGGCAAGGAGTTCATCGCTGCTCGCCGTTTCCGGAATTAGGGCCACCTCGGATATGGGCATCATCACCTCGCGCACAATGGTGGTGGCGTAGTTGAGAGTGGATTCGAGCATCTCCTGTTGGTGCTGTTGGAGCCCACCGGTTTCAACCGATTCCTCGATCACAAGCTTGAGATCCTCCCGGGTAGTATAAAGGTTCCTAGGTTCGCTTCCAAAAAGACGAAAGACCACGTTAGTAAAAACATGGATCGGAAAGGTGATAGGCGCCAGCATCCAAGCCAAAATCCTCCAGATGATTGCGGCCTTGACCAATGTGCGCTCAGCATGATGACGGAAATACGCCTTTGGAACAATCTCGCTGAGGACCAGCAAGACGGAAGTCATCAGCACCGTAGCTATGATAGGTCCCAGGGGGCCTACCCATCGCTGAAGCGCCACTGTAGCAATTGCTCCGGCAGCAATATTAAAGACGTTTGTTGCGATGAGTGTGACCACCATGACCCGCTCCTTATCCTCAAGCAGGCCGAGTGCCCTATCAGCATTGCGCAGACCCTGGGAGGCGAAATGCTGGAGGCGTATACGGCTTGCCGAGACCAGCGCTGTCTCAGAGCCTGCAGCAAAGCCCGAGCCGGCAATGCACATCAGCAGCAAAACCAACTCAACTGCCATCTTCAGAAGCCTCCCCACGAATACGTTTGATGCGAACGCTTACGATCCGTCCTCTCTTAGACTCTACGACAGTGAAGTGTGCACCGTTTCGTTCGAGGGTGCGGCCCGGAATCGGAATTTCTCCGAATTCATCACACAAATATCCATTCAATGTCACGGATTCTCCCTCCGGCAGACCCAGCCCGCAAACTTCATTGACCTGTTCAACGGAGGCCCGACAAACAACGAACCACTCATCCGGACCCAGGGAGCGGATAAGCTCTTGCGCTTTTTCGTATTCATCGTAGATTTCGCCGACGATCTCCTCAACAATATCTTCCATAGTCAAAATGCCGGAGGTGACGCCGTACTCGTCTACAATGACTGCCATGTTGATATGGTTTTTCTGCATGCGTCTAAACACCCGGTGTATCCTGGCCCCCTCCGGGAATATAGCCACCGGGTTAAGGAGTTGGCGGATGTCACGGTCCGGATTGAGAAAAAACTCCTTAGTGCTCACAAAACCAACGATATGGTCGAGGCTGCCCTCACAGATCGGTATACGTGTATGACGCGCTTCAATCATGATGTGTTCCAGCTCATCGCGGACAATGTCCAGGTGTGCGGCCACAACATCTACACGGGGGGTCATAATCTCTTCGGCTGTGGTTTCAGAAAAACGCATAATATTTAGTGCGATGCGCTGCTCCTGTGTAGTAATTGTTTCCTGCCGTCCAGCCTGATCAAAGAGCACCTCCAGCTCTGATGGGCTGAGGGCACGCCTCGCTTTGTCCGGGACCTTGAGCAGCTGCAAAATCGTGAGAGCTAAACGGTCAAAGACTGCTACCACTGGTCGAGAAGCCTTCGAGAAAACATGGAGCGGTATGATGAAAGTCCGGGCAAGAGATTTCGCCTGATTCACTGCAATTGTTTTTGGGATGATTTCTCCGATAAGAAGAACGAGTAGTGAATCAACAACAATGGCTGTCGAAAGGCTGTGCGTTGGCATCAGCTTTGCGAAAAGGAGCGCTGCTGTTGCCGATGTGGCAACATTGACAAGGGTGTTTCCAAATAAGATGGTTGAAAGCAACTGACGAGGCCGCTGTAAGAGCCGGACAATGAGCTGGGAGCGGCGAGATTTGTCGTGTACGAGGCGGCGCCGTTGAATGCGATCCAGGCAGAAAAGTGCTGTCTCTGTTGCGGAGAAATAACCTGAACAGATGAGTAAAACGGCCAGAAGTGCCACCAGGAATATACTACCTGGTGAAGTCTCGTACATCAGGACCCCCAACAAGAAGTGCCTATCTTCCCTTCCACATAGGCTGCCTCTTTTCCAGGAAGGCACGAAGTCCCTCTTTGGCATCTTCTGCAAAAAGATTCATCACAATCACCCGCTTGGCATAGTCGTAGGCCGGAGAGTCGGCCAAATTGACCTGTGTGTAAAAGGCTTCTTTGCCTATGCTCAGCGCAAGAGGGCTCGCCTCGGCAATCTTTTCAGCCAGTGCCCTTGTCTCAGCGGCCAATTGAACCACAGGAACGGCCTTGTTGATTAAACCGTATTGTTGAGCCTCTTGAGCGGAGATCATCCGTCCTGTGAAGAGCATTTCCAAGGCCCGTTTTCTGCCCACAGCTCGAACCAGTGGAACGCCTGGTGTGGTGCAAAAGAGCCCGATCTTAACTCCCGGCGTTCCAAAAAGTGTACCTTCCTCGGCCACTGCCAGATCACAGGCAGCCACGAGCTGACAACCTGCGGCGGTGGCAAGTCCATGAACCTGGGCGATGACGGGTTGCGGCATATGCTGGATTTTTTCCATCACGTCAACACACGTGTCAAATATCGCCTTATAATCTGCCATCTCGTGGTCCACTAGTTGTGATATGTCATGACCGGCGGAAAAGACCTTGCCCTCACCCTTTATGACAACAACCCTAACATCCTTATCTTCGCTTATGGTTGTCAGCAGGGAGCTCAACTCCCTTAGGAGTTCGAGAGAAAGGGCATTTCTTTTTTCCGGACGGTTCAACGCGATCGTTGCAATGGTCTCCTTCACGTCTACCTTCAGATACTCGTAGTCCATTCTATCCCCCTGTATGTTGCACCTTTTTGGAAATGAAAACACAGACTGTGCCGGAAGCAATGCGATGTTCTGATGTCACGGCCACCGGTTCACCCTTGTGTTCATCGACAATATCGTTAGGCGAGGGGCTATTGGTATCGACGATGCGGGACCAGGTTGTACCTGCCAGAGGTTTTGGCATCTCAAAGATATGCTCGGCATCGTCTGCGTTTGCAATTACAAAAAAATCATCGTCCTTTTTACCTTCTATAATTTCCGAGCCATCCAGCATGAGGGCAAGCACTCTAGCATCTTCTGACCAGTCTGGTTTACCGGCCTTAAGACCGTGCCAACTCAGGTCAGGGTGATCATCGTGGTTGGTGTCCGCACCAGTCAAAAAATTGGCCCTTCGGAATATGGGATGTCGATTTCTCAAAGCGATCATTTTACGGAAAAACCTGAGCAAACCGGCATTCTCTGTTTCGAGGTTCCAGTTTAGCCAGCTAACCTCATTGTCTTGACAATAAGGGTTGTTGTTACCCCGCTGGGTCCGGCCAAACTCATCTCCGGCCAGAACCATTGGAACACCTTGGGAAAGCATGAGGAGAGTAATAAAAGACTTCATGCGTTTGAGCCTTAGATCATTGACTATCGCGTCATCGGTGAATCCCTCGACGCCACTATTTGAACTGAAATTATGGTTGCCCCCGTCTCGATTTTCTTCACCATTTTCCTCGTTATGTTTGTGTTCGTAAGACACCAGATCATAGAGGGTAAAACCATCGTGGCAGGTTATGTAATTGATACTGTTATAAGGGTGACGGCCCCTTGCCTGATATACGTCCGAACTGCCCGCGATCCGCGTTGCCACAGCGGGCACCATCGCATTATCTCCCCGAACGAATCTCCTAATATCATCTCTATAAAGGGAGTTCCATTCAGCCCAGCGCCCGGGAAATCCTCCGACTTGATTGATTACTGTATCCCACGCTTCGGCTATTATCTTGGCACCGGCAAGAACCGGATCCTGTTCGATGGCATTAACAAGCGACGGGCCCGGCAGCACTTTGCCCTTCTCATCTCTGGTAAGGATGGAGGCAAGATCAAAACGGAACCCATCAACATGCATCTCTGTAACCCAGTACCGTAAGCAATCTAAGATGAATGACTGAACCACTGGGTGATTACAATTTACCGTATTACCACAGCCGGAAAGATCTAGATAATCTTTTGATTCTGCATCCAGGGCATAATAAATGACATTATCTAATCCGCGAAAACTAATAACCGGCCCCAGCGAGTCGCCCTCTCCCGTGTGATTGAAAACCACATCAATGATTACTTCCAAGCCCGCACTGTGGAAGGCCTTGACCATTTCCTTAAATTCTTTCACCTGATTTGTGTCAGAACCGTTTGAGGCATAAGAGGCCTTGGGTGCAAAAAATGCCACGGTGCTGTATCCCCAAAAGTTCTTCAGTCTTCGGCCGGTTTTCGGATTGACGCGTTTGTTTTCTGATTCGTTGAATTCAAAAATAGGCAGCAACTCTACTGCCGTAACTCCAAGTGATCTAATGTATGGAATCTTTTCGATCAACCCCCTATAGGTGCCACGGCTTGTGACGCCTGAAGATTCATGCGCCGTATATCCCCGCACGTGGAGCTCATAGATGATGCTGTCTTTCAGGGGCACATTCAGTGGCCTGTCCTCCTCCCAGTCGAAATCGTCTGCCACAATGCAACACCGCCTTTGAAAGAACGGGGTCATGCTCCCCCAAATTTCTCCTCCGTCGAGTGCCGTGGCATAGGGGTCAAGGAGAATCTTCTTATTGTTAAACATGTGTCCCTTTCCTTTGGGATCAAACGGTCCGTCGGCTCGGTAGGCGTACCGGAGTGATGGCTTAGCACCGACCACAAGGACATGCCAAATATCTCCTCTCTTATTGACCTTGGGGTCAAGAGCAATTTCAGTTAAGGGTTCTTGTTTGTCCTTTTCGAAAAGGACAAGGGTGACGGAAGTGGCATTTCGTGAGAAGACAGAGAAGTTGATCCCATCAGACCTAATAGTAGCACCAAGCGGGAGTGGCTTTCCAGGTTTACGGTTAAACATTTGACACTATCTCCAAACTGACAAAACCTGTTCTCATCCCTCCGCCCTGTAAAATGATTTCTTTATGGCCCCAAAGGCGTCGAGGGTCAGACTCAAAAGCGCGGGGACGAGAAAGATGGTAAAGACTGTGGAGACCAGAAGACCTCCTACAACTACACTGCCCAGACCCCGGTAAAACTCCGAGCCCGCTCCAGGTGTAAGTACGAGAGGCATCATCCCGAACACACTGGTCACTGAACTCATGTATATGGGCCTGATGCGGCTTCGGACAGACTCCCGAATCGCCTCCCGTGGTTCCATGTCGCTGTCACGCATGTTGTTGAGGGCCTGATGGACGATAAGGATTGCGTTGTTAACAACGATCCCTACCAGAATTACAAAGCCCAGCATGGTGATGATGTCCAAGGCTTGATAAGCGATAAACACGTTAACGAGCAGGAGGCCGATAAATCCACCGGCTGCTGCCAACGGTACGCTGAACATGATGATAAGAGGATAGAGGAAATTCTCAAAAAGGGCGGACATTAACAGGTAGCTTATGAAAATGGCCAGAATAAAGTTCCACTGTAGCGCGCGCCTCGTGCGAGTCAGGTCGTCTGCCGTGCCGCTTAGGTCAATTCGGTAGAGCGACCCCAGCTCCCCGCTTGCCTTGATGGGTCTCACCACCTTATCGCTCACTGTGGCCATGGCAGTCTCTAAGGGGATCTCGGTTGGTGGAATCACCTGAATCGTGATGGCTCGCTCCGAATCGATGTGGTTGATCTGGGTGGGCCCTTCTTCCAGGCGAATGTCAGCTAATGATCCGAGGGTTACCCTTTCCCCCCCGGGAGTTCGGATTGGGAAGTCTGTCAGTGCTTGTGTTCGCTTTAGCTTGGCCTCATCTGCCTTAACCACCAGGTCAATCTCATCCCCATGAAGCCGATAATTGCTCGCCTTAGCGCCGTCTACAAGGGCATCCACGGTTTTTCCCAAGTCCGTAGTGGTTATGCCAAGGCGGGTGAGGCGGTCGCGGTTCGGGATGACGCGCATTTCAGGGTTGCCCAAGTCCAAACTTGGAATAGGACGGATCTGCGCACCCGGGATGAGTTGGGCCACCTGTCCGAATATCCGCCGGCCTAGCATTATGAGCTGTTCCAGTTCCGGGCCCTTGATCTCTATCTCGATTGATCTCCCTGCGCCGATGCCATGTTGAAAAAGACTTGGCTGCTGGACAATGGCAATCATGCCAGGGATTTTTCCCAGTATGCCATACACGTAAGGAAGCAGTTCGCGCGTTCTTTCCTGGATTTTTGAGACAATTCCAAAAAAGGCCTGTTGGCCCCAAGCAACAAAAAAGAGGTTCTTCACCGGAGGAAGGTTTAATTGACTAGCCGCCTCGCTCTCACCGTCATGAGATATCAAGGGTAGAACGCCCTTCTCTATGGTCTTTGCGATTTCGTTGAACTCTTCCAGGTTGTATCCGGGTGGAGGCAAAAGAATCCCGAACAGGAGTTCCCGGTTCCCTTCCGGCAAATACTCGGTCTTCGGCATCAGGAACCAGGCCATGCCGATCGCCAATCCCGTCATGATTACGGCCATGCCGAGGCGTGCCCAGACCTTACCGCATATCCAGTAAACAAATCGAGTAATGCCCTCAGTAAACCCTGATGCCAAGACATACGGCGACCATGCCCTCCTGCCAGCGGTCTCCGGACGGTGGGCTTTTCCGAGTATCTTCGCTGACATGGTCGGGATAACTGTAATCGATGTCAATAAACTCAGCACTACAGCGCTGCTTATGGCAATAGCAATGTCTCGGAAGAGTTGCCCTGCCTCTTCCTCAACAAAGATGACAGGCAAAAATACCGCAACAGTGGTCAACGTACTGGCAAGAACCGCGCCCCAGACCTCCACCGTGCCGTCATAGGCAGCCTGCAAACGGTTCTTTCCCATCTCGCGGTGACGAAAGATGTTTTCAAAGACAACAATGGAGTTGTCCACCACCATCCCCACGGCAAAACTCATCCCTGCTAGGCTCACCACATTGATATTGCGCCCGAACAGGGTCATCACGAGAAAAGTCCCTACAACGCTGATAGGGATGGCAAGAGAGACGATCAAGGTGCTCGTGAAGCTTCGCAGAAAGACCAGGAGCACGATAACGGCAAGGATGCCGCCCACAAAGATGTTCTGTCGTACCAGACGAATGGCGCCGTAGATGTAGTTAGTCTCATCATACGCCTGTTCAATTCGAAGCCCCCTGTCTTTCAGGATACCGTTGTTCAACTCAGCAAGGGCTTCTTTTAGCTTATTCATGACGGTCAACACATTGGACCCGGTTTCACGAACCGCATTTAAGACGATGGTCTGGGTTCCCTCGTGCCTAACCGCTATCTGGATATCTTCGTAACCAAGGGAAACGCGAGCCACATCTCCGACAGTGATAGGACTCCCATTCACCCGCTTTATAATGACCTCGGCCACGTCTTCAGGGGTCTCATACTCGCCTACCGTACGGGCAATATATCGCCGCTTTCCTTCGTCAAAGTCACCGGCGCTGATGTTTTTATTTTCGATATCTAAGGCCCGCATAAGCTCTGGGATGGTAATGTCGCGAGCGGCCAAGGCATCTGAATCAACGATGACCTGAAGCTCGCGCTCCTGTCCACCATAGATGTTGGCTGAAGCCACTCCGGGTATCCTCTCCAGGCGAGGTTTCACGTACTCATCACAAAAGTCGTATTCATGGCTCAGAACACCTTTATACCCGTCACGGGCCTGGAGGATCATCCAGGCAATCGCGCTCTCGTGCCGGCCGCCTGACTTAATGATCGGTTTGTCCATCCCGTCAGGATATTTCTTGACCTGGTCGAGTTTATTGGAAACCTTAAGCAGCGCCGCATCCGGATCCTCGCCTATCTCAAACAACAGGTTGACATAAGAAGAACCATCACTGCTTTCACTCTTCAGCTCATCGAGCCCTTCCACATTCTTGAGCTCGTCCTCCTGTACATCGGTGATCTCCCGTTCCACCTCCAGGGGGCTTGCACCCTGCCAAATGGTTTCCACCGAGATCTCCGGTAGGTCCACGTTGGGAGTCAACTGGATCGGAATTCTGAAAAGCGAAATAAGACCAAACAGAACCAGCAGGATCACGCCGACGGTCACGGTTACAGGCTTTCTTATGGCTGTATCAACGAGTTTCATATTCGGTAGCTTACTCCAATATCTGCACCGGTTGCCCTGGCCGCAGGCGCTCGTTGCCGCGGATGACCACGAGGTCTCCCGCGTTAAGAGGTCCCTCGACGGCAATATTGCTATCGTAATAGCCGACAACTTTCACATTCACCGGTTGAGCTACGCTGCTTGCCACGACGTAGACCAGTCGATTCGTCCCTGCTGTGACGATGGCATCCTTTGGCACGAGGAGCGCATTCTTCTTGTTTCCCAGGTTGAACGTCACTCGTGCCTCCATGCCGCTTCTGATCTTCAGATCCGGGTTCACCAGGCTCAGATATACAGGAAAAGTTCTAGCGTCAGGATCTCCTTCAGGAACAATGGCGGAAATCTTACCGGCAATGGGCTCCTCAGATATACTCGCCACGAGGACCAGGACTCGGCTTTGCGGAAGCAATTGCACGGCGTATCTTTCTGGAACCTCAACGCTGATCTTTATGTGTGTCAGATCCACTAGCGTTACCACCGGCCCGCCAACAGGGAGCCACTGCCCAACCTGGGTGTGTTCCTCAGCGACAAACCCTGCAAAAGGGGCTTTGACGCTCTTTTTGCTGATGTCATCTTTGAGAAGATCTATTTCAGCCTCATTGCGTAAGCGTTCTTGCTCAAGGGCTTGGTATTGATATAAAGCCTCATCATACTTTCTCGCTGCGATGCTGTCAGCATCTTTGAGCGCAGAGTATCGGGCGAGCTCCTTTTGCGCAAAAACCAGATTTGCTCCCACTTTTCCTGCGGCAGCTTCCGCGGCCTTCAGACGAAGCACCAAATCGGTCGATCTGAGTCTGACCAGCATCTGCCCTTTGTTAACAAAGTCCCCTTCACGAACCGGAAATTTTTCAACTAGCCCGGAAACCTCGGCGGCAATGGTGCTTCGCGCAATTGCCTCGGTAGTGCCAACCAAGGTTATCTGCTCTGAAACCGTATCTTGGATGGCGCTTGCCACACGAACCGGGACAGGAGGAGGACCTTGGGGCTTGTCGCCTTTGTCTGCTGCGTAACAAATGGGAGCCGCGAGTGTTAAGAAAAATAGGACAACGCCAATTACACACGCATTAAAACCCTTGAAACGATTCTGCTGCATGAGGTCCCCTTCCGTTGCGAACAACACTATCCTGTCTCTAGCAAATATAGACTATTACTTGCCGGATGCACGTCTAGCGTAAAGTTCCGACATAGCGGTCTTCCAATAGCTGGTTGGCTATGACGACTCTCTGGATCTCTGAGGTCCCCTCGTAGATTGTGAAAACGCGGGCATCCCTGTAAAGGCGTTCCACAGGATATTCCTTAGTATAACCATACCCGCCATGGATCTGCAATGCTCTGGCAGTCACCCTGTTTACCATTTCTGATGAGAACAGTTTGGCCATAGAGGCTTGCATGGTGTATTTTTCGCCCCTGTCCTTCTTGGCAGCAGCGCAGAATGTGAGCTGCCTGGCCGCTTCCAATTCAGTGGCCATATCTGCCAGCATCCAGCGTAAGCCCTGGAATTTTGAGATCGGTTGCCCAAACTGTTCTCGCTCTTTGGCGTAAAAAACAGCTGCATCAAGAGCTGCCTGGGCCACTCCAACCGACTGTGCCCCTATGCCTATGCGGCCACTATCTAAGGCGGACATGGCTATCTTGAAGCCATCTCCCTCTTGGGCCAACAGGTTATGAGCAGGGATCCGACAATCTTCCAAAACCAGATCGGTAGTATCCGAGGCGCAAAGCCCCATTTTTTCTTCGGTCTTTCCAACAGTGAATCCTGGTGTCCCCTTCTTTACAATAAATGCGCTGATCCCTCTATGACGTTTTGTCTTGTCCGTCTTTGCGGTAATGATTGTCAAACCAGCATTCTTTCCAGAAGTTATGAAACGTTTGGTCCCATTGATAATGTAATGATCTCCATCTCGGACGGCCCAGGTGGATTGACTTACCGGATCCGAGCCTGCATGTGGTTCAGTCAGAGCAAAGGCTCCGATAACCTTACCCGAAGCCAGCGGTTTCAGGTAGGTTTGTTTCTGCTCTTCAGTTCCAAACCGATCAATTGTCTCGCACACTATGGAGTTGTGCACCGACATGACAACAGCCGTTGATGCACATGCGTACGCTATCTCCTGCAACGCGAGTACGTAGCTGACGGTATCTACCCCAGCCCCGTTGTATTTAGGAGAGACCATCATACCCATGAGACCCAACTCTCCCATTTTCTGGAGGTTTTCTGATGGAAATTCCTTGGTGCGGTCGCGCTCCATGGCCGTAGTGAGCAAAACTTCCCGGGCGAAGTCCCGAACCATGGTCTGAATCATGAGTTGTTCATCGGTCAGTCTAAGAGACATGCGAAACCCCCGTTTGTCTGCTTTTCGAAAAACTACGGCGCATAGATGACAACCAAAAGCTCCGCTTTCTTCTTTCCGACATTCTTTAGCTTGTGCCTGATGCCGGAGTTAAAGAGGAGAGATTCACCCGCCTCCAAGTCGTTCACGTGGTCGCCTACGGCCACCTGGATATGTCCCGTCAAGACGTAGACGAACTCTTCGCCCTCGTGCTGGTACCCTACGCCTTTGTGATTCTTCATCGGATCAACAGCCACGCGAAACGCCTTCAAGTGCTTTTTTTCAGCACCCGGCGTCAGGGTGGTGTATGCATAATTTTCAGTGCGCTTTGTGTATGCCTTGATGCGGTTCTTCGTCGTTGACTCCTGTTCTCTGAGCAAGGCTCCCGAATCGATCTCGAGGGCCCGAGATATCTGCAGCAAGGTGCCAACAGGCGGTATTATCTTACAGGATTCGATCTTTTTTAAGTAGTCAATACTGCAGCCCGTATCATTTGCCACTTGTTCCAGAGTGACCTTTTTCTTCTGTCTGGCCTTCTTGATTTTCTCCCCCACGGGAGCCGATTTGGCTTTCCTCTTTTTTCGCATGGCAAACCCCATTAACCCCGGGCTATTCTTCATGAACAGTCCGGGTCACGTAAGACTCTTAAACCTTTCCGCCACAATATTCTCACATAATGTAAAAGGGTCCGTTTTCTTCTCTACAAGGTCGTCGATCATTTTTTGAAAGGACTCAGAATCGTTCAATTCTTGCATTATTTCTGTGACCACGCCCTCCTTTATTGTGTCTATGAGCGCACTTACAGCCTTTTTCCTGAGGTGTTCCTTGAGATGTGTCTTTGCATGACCGAACAAAAAGGCCTTGTGCGCCTCAATTTCCGACAACAGTTCGGGAACCCCACGGTTTCGAATCGCTTGGGTGGCAACAATGCGCGGTCGCCACTTCGTCTCAGAGCCTCTTTGAGAACTCATGTCCAGCATCACCCTCAGATCATTGATGGTTTTGTCTAACCCCTCCCGGTCTGCTTTATTGATGACAAAGATGTCTGCCACCTCGAGGATTCCTGCCTTAATGGCCTGAATGTCGTCCCCCATACCAGGAATGAGAGTAATAATCGTCGTATGGGCGGTAGTCACGATGTCGACTTCGTCCTGGCCCACTCCCACGGTTTCCACCAAGATGATCTCCTTGCCCATAGCATCCAGCACATCAATAACGCTGCGAGTCGAACGGGTCAGGCCGCCAAAATGACCCCTTGTGGCCAGGCTCCGAATGAATACTTCCGGATCAGCGCCGTGCCGTTGCATTCTGACTCGATCTCCGAGTATGGCTCCCCCAGAAAACGGGCTGGTCGGGTCAACGGCAAGGACACCAAGGCTTTTCCCGGCCTTTCGGTACGCCTGAATCATCTGATCGACCAGTGTGCTTTTTCCAACACCAGGAAACCCGCTAATGCCAATGACGTAGGCCCTGCCGGTGTGAGGATAGAGGGCCTTTAAGACTTCTCTTGAGGAAGGAATACCATCATCAATATCCCTGATGAGCTTAGCGGCTGTTCGGACATCTCCGGCCAGAATCTTCTCTATGCGCTCCATGGGTTTGGTCTATGTCTACACCGCCAATTCCAGGCCCTCATAGGCCATGATTACCTTGCACGTGCAGCCTGACCGATATTGCTCCGCATACTTGTGAGTCTTTTTCATGATATCCCACAAGGTCTTATCGTCATACGCGGGCTCATGGTGAAAAAGGACCAGAGTTTCCACACCTGCCTCACAAGCTATTTCTACACCTTTCAAAGAGGTGCTATGGCCCCAGTCTTCCTTCTTCAAGGCTTCCATCATGGTATATTGAGAATCAAATACAAGAACCTTGGCGTCTGAAAAGAAGCGTATGTGTCTTTCCATCTCCGATCCGGAAACGTTGGTTACCTCTGTATCTGTGGCATACACGAACGCCGTGCCCTGTTCTTCCACCCGGTAGCCAAAAGACCCCCCGGGATGATTCAATCTGGCACTTGTAACATCAAGCTGATCAATTACTATGTTTTCCTCCTCTGCAAGTGAAACGAACTCAATGTCGGCCTGCATCGACTTGAACGGCACAGGGAAGTACGAGGGGTTCTGCTGCATGGACAAACGTTGCTCAATGTCGGAATTCGGGCAGTAGATAATGATTCGATTTCCCGGAATATAGGCCGGAACGAAAAAAGGAAAGCCCTGAATATGGTCCCAGTGGGTATGACTCAAGAACAAATGGCAGATTCCAGTGCCTTGGCCGAACCCTCCTTCCATTAAGTGCAGGCCAAGCTCTCTGATGCCAGAGCCTGCATCAAAGATCACTACAGTGTCGCCTGACTGCACCTGGACGCAAGGGGTGTTGCCTCCGTATGTTCCCCTGATATGTAAGGGTAGCCCATCGACATACTGCTCCACTGCACCTTGGTCATTGAGATCGATACCTGAGGCGCACTCTAAGGCCCACACAATCTTTGCTTTGATGTCATGAGAGGGCATGGGCGCGGGAATAGATCCCCGAACACCCCAAAACGTGATAATCATATCCCACTTTCCGTAACGTTTTAGCCCTTTGAAAAAAGGCTTTGTTCACAGGATTGAGCAAAATCGAGATTTTTTCAAGAGGCCAAACTCATACAACTATCCATTCATGCACACTGTAGCCTTTTGAATACCGCAACCGCAAACAGCATCCCTGAGAAAAAGGCGCTGCTCATAAAATGGCCACCACAACAAATGCATATTTCTAATCGATATGTCGGCCTCCCGTACAAAGCGCTGCCGAGTCTGATTGTTGCGGGGAGTCAGTGCGCACAACAAAATATCCGCCATGCCCCAGGCCGTTTTCGGGGTCAAGAACGCCCCCATCAATTTGCAGTCGGTCAACTGGCCCTTGGGCATGTGATCCAAGACCGGCTGGTTTTGGGTAACGCTGGCGGCCAGCTTGTTTGCGGCCGAGATATTTCGGATGGCCGCTGCGGGCACATAGAATCGGATCGGGCGCTCGTCTGCATTCTGCCCCACCCTTGTGGAGAACAACAGGGAAAATCCCTGCAAATCTGCCATTGTTTTGAGAGACTGTCCATTGGACGTAATCTCAGTCCGCAATACCCAGAAGGGCAGATAGACAAGGTCTTGGCTTAGATCCTTTGGAGGTGCGGCCACTTCAAAGCGAATGGCCTTGAATCTGCCGTCCTGTTCCATCCATGCCCGTTTGCAGGTTCTGCACAGGTGAATGATGTTGAAGCGGTTAAACGGGAGCTGCCACCCGCAGTTTGGGCACTTGAACGGAATAAAGGAGACCTTGTCAAAGCTAATACGCACAGGCTGTTGGGCCGCCTTTGCTATCATTTCTTCCCATTGTTCCTGTGTGAGGATCCGCGTGACCGTATTGGCCACTGCATCCAGGATCAATATGCGACATTCTTGTCCAATCGAAAACTTGATCATCCAGAAGGGGAAATACACAATGGTGTACCGCTCACCAATCAAACGGGTTACTTCAAGGTGGGCATGGATACCAGTTTCGTCAAGCCCGACCTCTGTCAAGGAGGCACCACGTGTCAGTGCATCTTTGTAAGTTACGCCAACCTTCATGATAGCTCCCATTTTGGACATTTCCGAGCGATCAAAAAACAGAAGCTTCAAGGCCCCGGGCCTGATGCCGAGGGACCGAAGCCCCAAGTTGATCCCGACATAGGCCGGAAAGGTGTGGTCGAGTTGTTTTGTCTTTAGTTCCTTAACGGTTTCACCCCGTACGTTCTTGCCAAATATCCATCTAAATACCATCCCTTTGATGCGCCAGTACGGGGCGAAAAAGAGCTTCTTTTCGCTTACAAGGGCCCCCTTGGCATCGGCACCCTTCACGGCTCCTCGAAGGGCCTTCTTGATGCGCTTCACATCTTGCCTGGCCGCCACATAGGTCTGGATAACGCCTGAGCGGCCAGTAATATGAAGGGCGCCCCCACAGTACTCACAATGAATAACTGTGCTCTCTTCCTCAAATGAGATGTCAGCCCCGCACTGCGGGCACCGGGTGGAAACAAACAGGTCCATAAGCCTT